>NZ_QUEC01000004.1:146632-167693 GCF_003478095.1 Clostridium sp. AF34-10BH | reverse complement strand
CCGGTTGGCTATCCCGGTAGAGATCTTATGCAGGTTATCCAGACGCTGATTGGCAATATACCTGTGGATCCGGTTAATCTTACGGAGCTGCTTTATGTAATTATTGGATCTCACTTCATTCTTATGGGAGCCCTGCATGTGTGACAGCCTGCGCTGCGCCCTGGCAAGATTTCTGTGGCTCTCGCGGTAAAACTTGTGGTTCGTGCCGATATCGCCGTTACTGTCCACATACAGCCCGTCAGAAGCATAATCCAACCCGATGGCGTTGGTTTTATCGGCAGTATAGGTATTTACAGGAGTTTCGAATTCAAACAGGACAGAGATATAATATTTTCCGTCGGATTCCTGGGATACCGTGGCAGATTTAATGGCCCAACCGTCCCCGGGCATACGATGAATGACAGCTTTTACTTTGCCGGCCTTGGGTAACTTAATAAAACCACCGTCCATGATGGCGATGGTGCCCTTTTGATTGTTGGTGGCATAGGACCTACTTGGGGAAACCGGTATTCTTCTTGCGTGACTTACTGAAGCAGTTACGGAATGCCGCCTGCAGGTCCAGCTGTTTGTTAGCGAGCGCAAGGCTGTCTACTTCCTTGAGGTACGGATAATCCTTCTTATATTTGGCAGGAGTGACGGCGGGAAACTTGCCGGTAGCCTTATAGCCCTCGATCTTATCAGACAGCATAAGATTATAAACCTTCCGGCAGCATCCAAAGGTTTTCGCAAACAGGACGCATTGTTCAGTTGTAGGATAGATACGGTACTTATATGCGCGATTCATTGAAGCTGTCACCTTTCTGTAAAATATCTTTCATAATTATTATGAAAGATATTGTCTATTTATTAGGTTTGCGGCTCGTAGCCAAAATCAAGACAGCGCCGCGCTGATTGTAATTCATCCAACCACTTATAGAAGTCGGGGATTTCTTGCTCGCGGCTTGTTAAAAGTCATGTGCTCTACCAACTGAGCTATGCACACAATTCATAAGAAAGGAGGCATTCCCGCCACTATTTCGCACCGCATACGATGCTACTTGCTGCTCTCGGGTGCCGCAAACGCAGAGCAAGTGGTTATTTGAAAAAGTAATTATGACAAATGAGCAAAAAGAAATCGATGGGCCCTCAGGGACTCGAACCCTGGACCGTCCGGTTATGAGCCGGATGCTCTAACCAACTGAGCTAAAGGCCCAAAAGCGACTATTAAGCCGCTCTTTGGCGTATTATAACGCCTGCCTGGATTAATGTTATTTTTACTTATTTACGATATCCTTCAGTGCCTTGCCTGCCTTGAACTTGGGGACTACGCTTGCTGCAATCTTGACGGTCTTGCCGGTCTGAGGATTGCGACCCTCTCTTGCTGCTCTCTTTGCGGTCTCAAAAGTACCGAAGCCTACCAGCTGAACCTTGTCGCCGGCCGCCAGAGATTCACCGACTGTATAAACAAACGCGTCCAGTGCCTTTTCTGCGTCCTTCTTAGTTAATCCTGCCTCTTCAGACATAGCTGCGATTAATTCTGCTTTGTTCATGTTTAATCTCCTTTTGGATTTAAGATATTATGCCTTATGGCAAGTGCCAGAGGGCGGATTCGAACCACCCAGGCTTAATGTCACCCGTCGATGACACTCGTCGCAACCAATTTTCGATACTTGAAGTTCCTATCCGCGTTTCGAAACTCTTTTCTCTAGCGACTCTGGCTTATGTCCGGAAACCGTTTTGTTCCCGGTTCTTTTTCCTTACATTATTATTATGACAGATAATTTTGATAATGGAAATTTCTGCACAGAAATTATTTTTTGTTCGAACATTGAGTATGAAAGATTTTCCATTTAGAACACTTCTGTTCCTTTAATTTCATCCATTGTTTTCAAAAACTGATCCAGTTCTCCTCTTTCATCTAATTCTTCCACTAATTTTTCCGCATACTTATAAGAGTTGGGATAATTCTGCATCAATTCTATATACCGGTTACTGCCGGATTGAACGGTTCCGAGAATGTCTCCAGTCTTTCGAATCTGCAGATCCAGCTTCGAAAGTTCAAAACCGTTATCCGTCTGGCACATAGCAGCTATTCTTTCATTATTTGCATCTTTTGACTGCAGGATACAATAAGGCACATAACTGCCTCTCCGGACACGCCCACGAAGCTGATGCAAGGAAGATAATCCGAATCGTTCCGCGTTCTGGATTACAATAACGGTTGCGTTGGGATTATTAACACCAACTTCCACTACTGTTGTTGAGATCAGTATCTGGATTTTGTTATTTTTGAAGTCGTCCAGTACAGCCAGCATTTCCTTTTCGGACATCTTTCCAGTTAAGACTTCGGAATGAAAACCGAAATTATAAAGCAGTCTGTCATAATGATCTTTGGTTTCCATGACCGATAAGCAATCCGCCATGAGTTCACTGTTGGTATTCTCTTCGATCAGTGGGCAGATAACATAGGCTTGTCTTCCTGCTAATAATTCTCTCACAAGAATGCCCGGAATAGCCTGATCCTTCATATACATTGTCTTTACAGGCTTTCTGCCATTTGGCATGCTTTGAATTGTAAAGAGATCCACGTTTTTGCCATAGATAACAGAGGCCATGGTCCGTGGGATCGGCGTAGCCGACATGGAAACGTATACCGGGTTACAGATTGCTTTTGTGCGCATCTTTTCACGTTTCTCGACTCCGAAACGCTGTTCTTCGTCAATTACAATGAGTCCGAGATTTCGAAAAACAACACTGTCCTCAGTCAGAGAATGAGTTCCGACAACAATATTAATTTCTCCGGAAGCGAGCTTGTCCAAAATAGAGTCTTTTTCCTTTTTCTTAAGCGACCCATTTAAGAATGCGCAGGTAAGGCCGGTTCCTTCGAGCAATTTGGTTAATTCGTCATAATGCTGTGAAGCCAAAACTACGGTTGGAGCCATGATTGCCGCCTGGTATCCGTTTTCTGCTGCCTGAATAAGTAAAAGAAACGCCGTGATTGTCTTACCACAGGAAACGTCTCCCTGGATCAAAGCATTTACGTTTTCTCCTGCTGCCATTTTATTTCCGAGTGTATTTACAACATCATTTTGTCCTTTCGTTAACGTATAAGGAAGTCCGGAGATTATTTTCTGCTGTATATCCTTTTTAGACATAAGCGGATTGTTTGTATTGGAAATGTTTTTGTTTCTTCTATGCAGATGACCGGCAAAATACAGCATATCCTCCAGCATAAAATACTGCATGGCGTATTTTAATGCTTCGGGTGTGACTGGATATCGAAGCATCATGCCGGCATTTTTGCTTAACGGAAGATTGTGGGCGCATCTAAAATTATCATCTAAGGGCTCAACTAAGTCTTCTTTAAACGCTTCATCTATTGCTCTTAAGTAAGTGCTTGCGGAAATTCCTTTTCTCTGTTTGTATACAGGATTCATTCCCATATACTTTTGCAAATCGGTTGTAAAATATGTAGGGTTCGTGAATTGAAAGCCATATTGCGCATCTTTTTGTAAAAGCCCATAAATAAAAAAATTTTGTCCAATGCAACCCTGATACTTCTTTTGTAAATAAGGTTGATTGAAAAAAATAACCGAAAAAGACCATTTGCTGTTATAGTCCACCATTTTCATTACACACATCGGCTTTTTTGTTGATGTTTTTGAAGAAATGCTGGTTAAAACACCGATGACGGGTATATCTTTGTCCGCATTGGGGAAATCTACAGAACAAACTTGCCTGCAGTCGTCGTATCTGTTCGGCATCTGACGAATAAGATACTCGGCACATGTGATTTTCGCCTTTTCCAATATTTTGTTTTGAGCGGTTGTCAGATTGATTTTATGCATAGTTTTTCCTTTCGTAGTTTCCTACCTTTATTATGACAGATTTGTGCGAAAACGGAAATTTCTGCACAGAAAAACTGCGATAGCATTCTACCGCAGCTCCTCTGTTTTATATGTGAACAATAAACAATACGTTCTTTTATACTTATCACCGATCTGTATCGATAGCCAGTCATCCAGCGTTTTGCTATCTGATTTACCGTTATCGTACATAACTACATATTTTTCTGTCCGGTCCGTATCCCGTTCATTGGCGGCCAGCGTATAATCTGTATTCCAATATGGCTCATGATCGTTCCCAGAAGAAGGATAATCCTTTCCACTATCTAACCATCTTTCTATTTCATAATAGTATTTAGTGGCATATAAAGGATCCTGACGATATACCGGTTCTTCATGTGATTCTTCATAATATTCTGTTTTATATACCGGTGTCTGACTGGAATGTTCTGTAAAAGTACCATTTCCATTATCGGAATAGGTATAATTTGTTTCATAATGATCAATAACCTGTCTGGATTTTGTTTCAGTTACTGTTTTGTAATGATCAATAACAGAAACATATCCTTTTAGTTCTGTTTGTTCAGAATAAACTCTTCCACCAGACGGTACTGACCAATCGCTTTCTCTGACGGTTCGGTAATCTTCAATGGAAATATTCCGTTCCCAATGAAATCCTGTTACAGTAACTTCGTCCGTATGCGGAAAGAAAAATATTCCTGCGCAGATCAAAAATATCAGACTCATTATGATGGGTAATGCATTATTAGCAATTCTGCCACCAATTTTTCTAATGCGCATTCATATGGATATTTTACATTTATATATATTGTATATGGATCGTTTTGTATAAATTCGCTCTGATTTCCTATGCATTGTCCCGATAAAGCTACGTATTCTTTCCCATGATATTCATATTTGAATTTAGGCTGATACATGGGTATTCCTCTTAAAAATATTTCTTTATTCCCCAAATAAGTAGCATTTATTGTTATTGAATTTTTTTGTGTATGAATTACTCTAAATCCCGTGTATGTAGGAAATATTACGAAAGCAACCATATATAAAAAATAAGATATTATATTTATCAATGTCATCTTATACTCACCTTTTAACTGCTTTGTTTCCTTAATTCTGACAGGTTCCAAATACATAACAACATTACTTAACGATTCTTACAACGGATCCGGTTTCTGATCTTTACGGTCAGGAAACGGATCTTATTTACGCAGAACAGTGTTTGTTATAGCTGCCGTGCCTTAACCGTAATTTCGCCGCAAACACTCCGATGAATGCTTCACGCGGCCGGATCCTGTCGAACCCGTTTGATATTTCATGCATAGTTATTATGACAGATTTTGTGTTCTGTGCAGATTTCTGCACAGAAAAACGCATTCATCCTCACAGTCTAAAGACGGGAGGCTTTCTGCTATGGTAATTGTAAATTTACGTTCGCTAGTATTCTCCCGCTACTGGTCCTCAACACATATCCTTTCTGAATCAAAAATGGTTCAATTTTATCCTGAATTGTATCTTCGGATTCTCCAAGCCATGCTGCAATCGTATTGAGCCCTACCGGCTTTGGTGCGGCGGTTTCGAGCAGATCAAGATACTTCTGATCGGAAAGTGTCAGTCCTTCTTCGTTAATACCGATTAGATCAAATGCGTCTTTCAGGCTTTTATCCGTTATTTTCCCGTGTACGAGCGAATAGTCTGCGATCTTCTTGGTAAGATTATTGGCAATTCGGGGAGTTTGCCGGGATGCTTTCGCGATTTTTAATGACAGTTCATCGGTTATTTTTAGATCGTATTTTGCTGCCGTATTCTGGATGATTTTTGACAGATCCTCTTCCGTATATGCTTCCAGTTTATAATGATTCTGAAAACGATCATATAACGGCTTCGTCAACATACCTTCCCTGGTTGTGGCACCAATCAAGGTAAAATGCGGCAGATCCATGGTAATACTTTTCATCTGTTCTGCAGTTCCGATCAGAATATCGACCTTATAATCCTCCATGGCCGAATACAACATCTCTTCCACCTGCCTGGGAAGACGGTGAATTTCGTCGATAAAAAGAATATCACCTTCTTCCAGTGTCGCCAGTATCGAAGCCATGTCGCGAGGCTTTTCGATGACAGGGGCGTTCGTTGCTCTGATTTTTGATCCCGTTTCCGCCGCAATCACATACGCAAGCGAAGTCTTACCGAGTCCGGGCGGTCCGCTTAAAAGGATATGATCCAGTACCTTTCCTCTCTTTTTGGCAGCAACAATACTCACGGACAGATTATCCAAGATCTGTTTTTGTCCGATATATTCGCTGAAATTGCGAGGACGGATAGAAATGTTCTCTTTTTCCTGATGTTTTACTTCTGAAGTGATATCTGTTTTGATTGTTCTTTTCATTTTTTTTTTGAATCCTTTATGAGAAATAAGCGGTGCCCCTTGCGTCATTGTAGAACTTTAGTGTTAATGAGTTCCATTCATCCGGAATATCATCGTAATATATCCTATAATAATCGAAAAATTTTTTCAGAGGCATCCATTTTTCTTCGTTGTCTATTTGAGTATAAATAAGCCATTCTCCATATTCTGTTCTTGCAAATTGTGCATTTTTTCTGATTTTTTCAATTTCCGAAATGTATATCAAATTTCTGTCTTCAATTCTTTTTCTTTCGGAGAGCCTTTCTATTTTAAAAATTATTGAATCCTTATTGAATATCATAAACGTTGCACTGAGCACAAACATCGCATCGAAAAAGATAGTATTTTTCGCAAATTTGCCTATGATAACATAAGTGAAGAGAATAGCGGACAGAAGCAAAAAATATACACCAGTTCCACAAATAACTACGCATATTTTTTGTAAAAATCTTTGTCTTGCTGATTTTTTGTTTTTCTTGCTTCGTGTATCTAGGTTATATTCCAATTGCATTCTTTTCATTTTAAATCCTTTATGAGAAAATAGCTGTGGTTTTTGCGTCGGTATTTACCTGAATGGTCATTGTGTCCCATTTTTCGGGAATATTATTTCCAATTTCAAAGTAATCGAGCAGTTCTTTTAAGAATATCCAGCCTTCTTCACCTTTGAATTTTATCCATATCAGCCAGTCTCCGTCTTCTGTGACTGCAAATTTGGTATTATCCTTAATTTCAGTAAACAATTGAATGTCGAAAACAAAATCGTCTTCTTCTATCAGTTTTTCTTGTGCCGGTAAAATGCAAAAAACGTAAATAATCTGCATTAAGAAAAATAGGGGGAATGCGATGAACCAGAACCCGATCAAAAACCAGGTCTCATCGACGCTTTTTACGCCGGATATGATGGCATGCGCGAAAGCGGTCAGCAATGGCGTGACTATAATAATCAATATCCCGAGTATAAAATAAATGGCGAAAAATTTTGCAACTTTCTTTCTTATTTCTGACTGCTTCTCCAGTTTTTCTTTACACAATTTCTGATCATATTCTAACTGAATATTTTTCATGGTTTTACCTCCGCATATTTATATTTTCAATACTATTATGACAGATTTCTGAATTTTCGGGGTTTTCTGCACAGAAAAAATAAAAGCCGACCAAATGGTCAGCTTTTTGTTGGATGATCTATCGTAGAGACTTGTTCCATGACGGCTATCGTAGCCCTTATATACAGCTATGATAACATATGTAAGTCTGATATGCAAATTTCTGCAGAGATTAGTTAATTCCGCAAGCCCTAATTTCCTCTACTCTTTGCAGAATCTGCTGCTTAATAGCTGCTCTTTCTTCCTTCTTAATGCAAGGTAAAACTGTAGGTACATGCTCGATTTCAATTCCGTCGGGTTTCATGCTCATAAGTGCGCTTGCGATATCCATCAAGTTTCCGTAACCGATGCGTTCACCGAGTCTTTTAACCTCCAGAAATTCTTCTTTTCTACTCATAGCAATTCTCCTTATTCTCTTTCGCTAAGACGACTTAGCAAATCGTTTTTTACATCAACGATTGTATCTAATCTAGCTTCCAGTTTAGCATTGTCGTCTGAGTTGTTTTCCTTTAGTAAGTCGTTAGTGATTCTCATTATTTCGGTATCGAGTTCATTGATATATTCTGTTACTTTTTCCCTTATATCCGGTTCTGTTTTATAGGGTCTCAATGTCAAAGAACCGTCTTTTTCAAGGAATATTTCCATTTTCTTCCCTTCTGAATTATGCTCTCCAAAGAGTCTGTTTCGATATTCTCTCGGGATCACTATTCTTCCAAGGTCATCGATTTCTCTTACGAATACTACTTTGTTCATTTATTCTCCTTTTTGAATATATTTACAATCCATAAGTTCTTCTTGAACAACTGGCAGAAAAATTTAACCTCTTTTCCCTTGGCTTCCGCCGTCACACATAATGCGTATTCTGTTCCAAGGAAACGTATGCCATGTGCCGTAAATTCACAGTCCACGCTCTGCTTCCAGACATCGTCCAATGCTTTGTTTTTCAACAGCTTTTCCTCGAAGTATTTAATACATTTTTCTTCCAAGGCTGCTTGTTTTTCCTGCTTCTGCTCCATATATTGTACGCGAAGCCTTGTTTCCAGACGCGTATTGCTGCAGCTGGCTTTCTTAAAATAACTTCCTCCAATCATATAGATCGCATAATTGAGATTTTCCTGATTTTTACTTACTGAAATCATTCTCATTTTTCAAAATGGGACGCCCGTCAATCCTTAGCTTGGACTGAAAGTAATTCGTCCCGCTTACCTCCTTTCGAAATTAACTATTTTTCTCCTTATTTCTTTTTTAGATATCATTATTATAAAAGAATATTAATTGAAAAATTTCTATTTTAACAAGCCGCGAGCAAGAAATCCCCGACTTCTATAAGTCAGAGTAATTTGTATTATATGTAATCAGTTCTTCTGGCGTGCATTCCGATAATGGCTCTTTTGCTCCGGCAACGATAGAATTTGATATGTTCTGATTTTGAGATAGAAACAAAGTTTCCTGGATGGAATTCCATTCTTCTTCGGAAACAAGAACAGCATTGTTATGTTTCCCAGTTATTAATATTGGGGAATGATGATCACTAACTTCCTTGAGCAGAGAGTATATTGTTTTACGCGCATTGGTTACATTGATTGTTTTCATTTTTTTGCTCCTCTCATATAATGTTTTGGTATAGCGTTTCGTGCAACTGGTTTGAAATATTCTTCCGTATTCTGAGACATCGGAACTAATTTAGGTATTGGTTTGGGATTGGGGCAGATAACGATCGCATCTTCTGGCATATCGACTGATGTAAGTGCCGCTATTTTTTTCTTTCCCGATACAAAGAAGCTTTGCCTCCATTCATTTTTCTCCTTCTTTTCTTATTCTGAACAATATTATTATGAAAGATTATAGCTACTGAATTTTTTGCACAAAAACACCAGCATTGCAGCCGGCGTTTTGTTATAACTTAATTAATTTCTTTTCTTTCTTCACTTGATAGTTAAATTTGTGTATTGCTCTAAGCGTGATGCCTCTCCGAGCGACTTGTGTCGATCCGGAGCTTCCCTTTCTTTAGGATCGGGAGTTCCATTGCCCGCTGATACAGTCCAGACTCAGCAGGCTGCTTCCAAGGAAGCAGCTGCCGCATCCGGATCAACAGCGGGCAGGTGCTGGTGCATCGCAGCCACGGACAGGAACTTTTGCCTTTTCCGTGACACCGTTCCGTTACCGTAAGGCTATACGGAACGGATTTTTAATGGCTCATCAGGCCGCAAGAGCCGGATAAGCTGACATAAGGTTTCTTAAATCTGCCAGGATGCACCTTGAAGTTTTCGGTAACTCCGGGCATCCCGGCAGCTTTTTGTATTCCCGGAGAAAATAACGGGCTCCGATGTTATAAGAAGCATTCAGATCGCAATTGTAAATTTTACCAGTCTGGAACCTGCATACGCTGTAGGAACCAAGACCGGCGTCCATGCCTCTCTGTACCCGGCCGGTTCCGTCAAAAGCAAGCATTGAGGTTCCCCAGGCACAGACTCTTGAGATGCGCATTCCGTTCCGGTGGGCATGCAGCTCCACACGATCCTGTATGTTATCCGCACACCAAAGATGCAGGCGTTCTTTCATCCTGCGGCCCACCTTACTTCCTTTGAGGTCAAGATGTTCAAATACTATGCAGTCCACATCGTAGAGGACTGCAGTTTTAATGATCTCCCGGGCAGTGTTAATGGCAAGCAGCTCATTGGCGTGCTTCAGTCTCCTGTAAATGGAATGACTCTTCTTGCCGGCCTGCTGATACATCCGCTTTCTGTTAATGGCATGACGCAGGCGGTCTTCATCACCGACAAGGCGGATCACTCCCCTTGCGTGGACAGAACCTTCTGCTGTCATGACGCACCAGGATGCAGGTGCATTGATACCGAGATCAACAGCAAGTACGGTATAGACGAAAGGATCTTCGTTCTGGATAAGTTTCCGGCTTTCTTCAAAACAGAACCGGATGCGGTAGCGGCCTTTGGATTTCTCCACCACCGGAGACAGCAGTTTCCGGGAAGCTGCCATCTTTGCGATATACCGGGCATCGGGTTCACCGATACGGAAGTAATACCATTTCCATTCCTTGCCGCTGTATAACTTCAGTCCGACCGAGCCTTCCGAAAGATTCAATATCCGGTCCTGGTCATAAAAAGTAAGCTCGTAGGCCGTGGGATATCCCACTTTTGGCTCTGAACCTCTTTCAAATACAGACAGTCTCTCCCAGTTCCTGTGGTTGGAAACATAGGAACTTACGATACCAAGTGCATCTGCAACGATGGCACGGCGCATGTAGCTTGGCAGGTACGGAAAGCTTTCGTCAAACCCCTGATACGCGGCAATATTATTCTTTGTGGAGTGGATCAGCAGATCGCCCCTGCGCTTACGCATCAGGCAGCTTAATTCTTCCAGTGAGTCCCAATCCGAAAGGAAGGCATTCACACAGAATTTCAATGCATCGAGACAGGCCGTGCGTGTGGCTTTCATAACGGCTTCGTCAACACGCCTGATTCCTACAGCCTGCCCGTCTTTGAAGATATACTGTGATTTGATATCCACGGTATAGCAGGTATTGATTTTCATGGAACGTCCTCCTTTCTGGTTGATAGATATAGTATAACATTAATCCTGGCATGGTGAATTTTCCTGCACAAAAATTAAATTTCAGACAATTCGCGCTATCCCCGAGCGACTTCGTCGATCTGGATTTTGCGCGCGAAAATCATTTATCATCTTTTCCTGGATATCGCTGATTCCGGCGAAAACGAAGAAGAATTTAGTGATTTCCACCAAATGCGCCGTATATAAACACACCACATATTCTCCGGTACTACTGCCCTCTTTTGCCTTGGAAATAAAAATGTCCGACAGTTTCGCGATTTCTGCGTTTTCTTCTTTCCAGTTTTCGCAGACATGCTGCAGCATTCCGATCCAGCGCTTATATTCTGCTTTGTTTCTCCAGCTGATTTTTACATTTCTGTATTTTTGGTTTTGATTGTTTTTGCTTCCATTTTACTCCTGTTGTTTTAGCGGATCATATAAAGTGCCATCCGGTCGAATAACCCAGAAAAATTTTCTGATAATTTCGCCTTTATATAATTGATTACTGCATTCCATATTACATTCTTTGGCATTTCTCAATGTGATGCGCGCATAAAATTTATCATTTACGTGAACAATATCATCCTGTTGTAAATCAAACACTTCTACGCTTACTCTTATGGCCTCTTCGATTTCATCGTCAGTTAGGGAAAGACTTCTTTTTCCATGGCAATATTCCAACTTCTTTCTGATATAAGCAAAATAAGAGCTGGCGTCTGTGAAAATATTGCTGTTTTTTGCAGCAATCAGCTCTTCTCTTGAAAGAGGCAGTTTGCAATATCTGGCAACGGCGAGCGTTTTGCTTACGGCCGCATATGGTACATAGTACACAAACATGCAAAATGCAACAATTAACCCTGTCGTGCTGAAGCCGCTTGCAAAATACCACACGATCAGATTTGCATAGTACGAAGCGCCTTCGTCTGTTTTAATAGATTCCGGTATTTCCAAAATAACATTTGCAAGAAATCCGATTGCAAAAAAGAAAAGAATCCCAACAGCCGGCACAACAACTTTGTCTATTGCCCATCCATTCGATAAGTACATCTGCTTCCAAAAACTCTTTTTACTTTTACCCATATTCAAACTCCTTTGTTGTTTTTGCTTCTACCATTAATATGAAAGATTTCAGACAAAGGAACTATTTCTGCACAGAAATTATTTTTCAAGACTTCCGTCTTCATTGGTGTGTGACTGATACATTTTATAAAAAAAGCGAGAGCCGCATTTCTGCGAACTCTCGCTTATAAAGAATCCCCTGCTTAATTGTAGGATATAAAAATATCAAATTCAAATTATAATCATCGAATATTTTCGACAATTATTTTGAAGTACTTCCAAAGCCGCCGTTTCTGACCCCATCGCATTCATCGTCCATGGTAATACCGAACGGAACGAAAATGCCCTGGGCGAACACCTCTCCTGCCTTGAGCTGCAGCATTTTTCCTTCATTGGAATCGTTGGTGATCTTGATGAAAATATGTCCTTCGTTGTCCGAATAGAAATAATCCTCATCGATGATTCCTACGGTGTTATTTAACTGCAGACGGTATTTAAACCCGAGTCCACTTCTGGGGAAAATCATCAATACCCATCCGGGCTCCATTTTTGCACGGATACCTGTGGGAATTTTTGCTGTTTGTCCCGGGGAAAGCGTGATGTCGAACGGTGTAACAAAGTCATATCCTGCGCTGCCCTTTGTTGCTCTTTCCGGCAACTTCAACACATGATTATGCATATCTAAGATTTCGCTATCATTGAGCGAAGGTTTTACATCACGGATGCTCTCCATGAACTGTTTCGGTGATACTTTGAAAAATTCTGCTACTCTCAGCATTGGTGTTTTCTCCTTTTATTATGATATCGGACGGAGAATGATGGTTCCGTCCTTCTTGTATGAAATTTTCATCGAAGCGCCACACATCTTGGCGATATTTTTTCCAAATGCCTGTTCGAAAACTTCTCTGGGAATGTTGATTCTTCCGAGATCATCGAAATGACGAACGGTTCCGGAATCAATCTCGCCCTGTTCATGCGTCTGTTCTTCTTCCGAAGACATAGGAATCCAATTTATGGCCATCGGCTTTTCATCCAATTTGCAGGCTTTCTTTGCTGCAAGTTGTGCGTTTTCGACATCTTGTTCGGATATAAGAGCATTTGGAGTTTTAAAAGTAATGCTCACGTATCCGTTTCCAGTGTATAAAATAACCAAATATTTATGCATTTTGCGCCTCCTGTTTCCAAAGATGAATGTGACCGGCATTATCTTCCAGAGTCTCTTTTACCAGAATCACTCTTTGATTTCTGGATCCGGCCCACGGATAATTCACATCCAGTAAGCTCTGAACAAATCTTCCGTCAACAACCACATCTACGTTTCGAACCACTTCGCCACGCTTGCTGTATGGCTTGTTATTGGAATCAAATAACTGCTCCCATGTGTATCCGGTATATAACCAGATCGTTTTATCAGGGTATTTTTGTTTGATTTCCTCGATTAGTTCGAGAACTCCGTTTACGTTTGCCGGATGTAACGGATCGCCACCGGAAAATGTGATTCCGGAAATATAATCTTTGTCCAGCTGGTTAAAAATTTCCTTTTTGGCTACTTCATCGAATTCGAGGCCGTCGTCGGGATCCCATGTGATCGGATTCTGGCAGCCCGGACAATGATGTTCACAGCCGGCAAGCCAGAGAACCACTCTCAGACCGTCTCCGTTTTTCATATCGTCTTTTGTGATATTATGATACTTCATTTGTTTTTCCTCCTCGTTTTCTTTGGCTTCTATTATTATGATAGAAAAACCGTATACAAAAAGAGCGTCCATAAGACGCTCTTCTTAAATGTCGTTATTTGTTTTTCAGCCAATCGTCGTATTCCGGATTGCGTCGGATAAAGCCATCAAAATCAGGAACAGTAAAATCCAATTCACTGTATTTTGCCGAATAAATAATTCCCTTACTAATTAATTGGGCTCTCGTAGTCGAAATAGAAGTTACTGCTTTTCCGAGATTTTTTGCTACATTTGCAATGGTGCAGGGGAGGCTTCCGCATGCAACCATAGCAAAAATGAAGTGTTTATCTGTCTCAGAACATCTTTCGTATCTGCTCTTAAAGAATCCTGAATCCAAAACAGAATAATACTGTGTAATCCCTTTTTCAACATCTTTTTCCTCGATAAGTTTTCCCTCAGACAGACTGTAAACTTCTTTGCAAAGCTGCTGAATAAAGAAAGGATACCCTTTTGTGGTTTCATAAATCTTCTTCACGGCATCCTTGCTGTAATTTACACCCAATCGCCTTAGGGGTTCGGTGATAGCTTTCGCTGCATCTTCTTCTGAAAGAGAACCTATTTCGTGATACAGGAATAATCTTTCTGTATATGTTTTTTCTTCTGCGAGCATTTTGTATAATTTTGGAAGACCTGCGCCAACGATCATGATCGGTAAATTCAGTTGATTTGCCCGATGTAATGCAGCGATCAGGGAACTTAGTTCATTTCCTTTCATGTATTGCATTTCGTCAATGAAAAAACAAATTGGTTTATTTGCATCTCTGGCTGCTTCTCCTACAGAAATGAATACATCTGTGAGGCTTTGCGTCAGGTTAGTTGTTTTATACAATTCCTGTTCCTGCATAGATAGAGAAAAAGTGCTGCTTTCCGGTGAGAAAGAAACAGCCAGCGATTTCAAGGCATCAACAGCTTTGGAAATTGTCTGTTTCATGCGCTCTCCGGTGCTGATACTTCTAAGGAATACCTGGCAGCAGGTGATGATCTGCGAAATGAAATCATTCCTGTTTTCGACTTCTATATGTCGGCACTCAATACTTTCCTTTTTTGCCAGTTCTTCCATCTGATTCAGAAGAACAGTCTTGCCTACGCCGCGCAAGCCGGTGTAAATAATAGATTGCACCGGAATTTGTAGACGCAATGCTTGGAAAGTCGTCTCTGCCATATCTAGTTCGTTTTCTCTGCCAGCAAGATACGCAGGGTTTGTTCCAGCGCCAGGCCGGTATGGGTTAATTTTGAAAGATGACATCTCGTACATTCTCCTTTCTATTTGCATTTTCTCATATATATACGGTTATGTCAACAAAATTCCGCTCTTTACCGCTCTTGAAATCCCTATAAGTTCTAATAATATCAGTCCTCAGAGATATAGAGGCTTCCGTCTGCGTTCAGCCTTGGCGTAATTCCTCCAAAACCGGCATATCCACTTTTTTGCCGATAAACAATATATTGTATTTTTGTATCAGGGTCTGTCCAAACAAATATAAATTGGTTCTCGGTTGTCTGAATTTCAGCCTCTTGCGAAAAGGCAACTGAAGGATCTCTTATTACACTATTCATTCCTGACTGAAAACTTTCCGCATTTTTCTGAGCTTCTTCAGAACTGCATCCAGTTAGCAAAATCGCAAATAATAAAACAATTATTGTCATAATCAATTTCTTTTTCAATTTAATTTCCTCCTTTTTTGAATCAATTTCCTAAGCGTTTCGGCTGCCGCCGCCACTTCTCTATCTGTCCACATTGTCGTATTAAAGCAGATAGTCGCTTCCAAAATCCCTATAAGTTATTTTTCAGTAACACACAAACTTCCGTCGGCGTTAAGTCGCGCAGTCATAACCAGCCTACCTCCATAATTGTAGATTATATATTCTACACCTGTTTCCGGATCAGCCCAGATTTTGTATTCATCTTTTTTCGTAGCGAAAGTTTGATGCTTTAATGACTCTCTAATTTCCAAAACCAAATCTTTATTTTTGGAAAACTGATTAGGCATATATATTAAATTGGCGATTATGCCAATTACGCAAATAATGATGGTTAAAATCGCTACATACGTTCTGAATTTATCCTTTTTCATGGATTTTTCCTTTCTCTATTTTCGACACAAATCTCGTAGCATCTCGGCTGCTGCCGTTACTTCCCGATCCGTCCACTCCGTCGTATTAAAACAGATAGCCGCTTCGACATTACGGAAGTCCCGTTCATCTTTATCGTATCTTCTCAACACTTCTTCTACCTTATCTCCTCTTTTCAGACTTCTCTGCAGTCGGAGATCCTTGTCGGCATCAAGAAGGATTGTTTGATATTTAATTTTACGGGATTCGAGAATCGGTGCAATATCCTTTACACCGAACGGTGTCAGGATAATAAAATCTCCATTTTCGAAAGCAGTTGACCGGGATCCGTAATATACGGTTCCGTTGATAGTCTCATAGCTTTTATATTCCATGTATTTGGATTCAGAGATGTTCCTTAAAAAATCTTTTTCTGAAACGAAATTATAATCCACTCCATCTCTTTCTCCGGGGCGCATAGCTCTTGTTGTGTCAGTTACGATCTGGGTTAATCCTAGCTCTTTCATCTTGCGTGCCAGATAATTCTTACCGGCGGCACTTTTTCCCATAATAATAATTTTCACTTTCTTTCCTCCTAGTTGTCTTCATAATATTTTTCTTTCTTTAACTTTTCTAACTCTGCTTCGGTATCTTCCAGTTCGGTGAGCCTGTCGATCTTGCCACTCATACAACAGCAGGCATATAAAACAGCCGCGATACCAATAAGAATTATAATAAGTAATACAATAATGATTTTGTCCATGCATTTTTCTCCCTTCTGTCTCTATTTCACACTATTAATATGACAGATTTTTATGACATTAAGCGGGAATCCTCGGCTATTCAATTGCCGAGATGAAAGCGCCAGCAACTCCATCAAGGAGTTGCTTTCTTTTTGATTTTATGGTATACTATATGTATGAAAGAAAATCTTATATTTTACCGTACATCTGTATGTAACATCAATTACCATGTGGTATGGTCTGTCAAGTACCGGCGCAAGATTCTGACTGCCGAAGTCGAGGCTTATCTCAGGGAACTTGTTCAGCAGATCGCAGCAGAGAAAGGCTTTACCGTGCAGCTGTTTGAATGCGGCGAATGCGATCATGTTCACTGTTTCATTACCGCACCGCCAAAATTGTCCGTCACCCTGATCGTGAAGTACCTGAAGGGGATCACCGGACGCAAGCTTTTTGAACAGTTTCCGGAGATCAAAGCAAAGATCTGGAAGGGTGAATTATGGAACCATTCCTATTACTGTGAGACGATCGGTTCTGTGTCTGAGGAGAATATCAGACGTTACATCGAGCATCAGAGCAAATCTTATTAAGGAGGAAATTTTATGCTGCTGTCACATAAGACTACAGTTGAACTGAATAATGCGCAGTCTAACATCGTCGGCCATATGTGCTATGCAGCTAGCAAGCTCTGGAATGCCTGTAATTATGAACGTCGAAATTATAAAACCCTCGGACTGGCGCAGTATCCTGACTGGTATTATCAGAAAAAGGTTCATAAGGATAATTTCTGGTTTAAGCAGCTCCCCGCACAGACTTCACAGGAAGTCTGCAAACTCCTGGATGGTGCGTGGAAGTCTTTTTATAAGCTTCAGAAGACTCAAGGCATTCTTAATCCCAGACCACCCCGCTTCAAGCAGAAGCCGATGTCTGTTACTCTGCAGCAGATGGGAATTGTCCACGAATCCGGATCCGACACTATACGTTTGTCCATTGCAAGACAGATGAAGGAATACTTACGCTCTGCTTATAATATCCATGACAACTATCTTTTTCTTAAAAACAGCATTTTTAAGAACATGGATACGATCAAGCAGATCGTTATATATCCTTCCGTCAAAGACAAATGCGAAGTTATCGTAGTATATGAAATTCCGGATACCGCGATCATGCCCGACAACGGGCGGTATCTTTCTATTGATCCCGGTATCCATAATCTCCTGACCTGCTATGATTCTGCCACCGGGGAGACCTTCATTGCAGGGCGCAGATATCTTTCCATCTGCCGTAGGTTCGATAAAGAGATCGCCCGCGTGCAGTCACAGTGGTCGATGCAACAAAGCCGTAATGGTGTCAAATATCCAAAGTCTTCAAAACACATCTCTGCCCTTCAGAGATCGAAGAAAAGTTCTGTCCGCGATTATCTGCATAAGGCCACAAGAGCGATTGTATCATACTGCGAAGCACAGGATATCCATACTGTTGTTATCGGGGACATTACAAATATCCGCAGGGGTAAGAATTTTGGCAGCGTCACTAACCAGAAGCTGCACGCCCTGCCTTACCGCAAGATCTATCAGCTGCTGGAATATAAATTTTCCATGAAAGGAATCACCCTTATTAAACAGAAAGAAAGTTATTCCAGCCAGGTAAGTCCACTGCAGCCGGAGGTCTCAAAACAGTATGCCGTAAAATCCAGCCGACGCCATCGCGGTCTGTACCAGGATGGAGATTACAGCTGGAACACCGACTGTGTGGGAGCCTATAATATTCTGAGGCTTCATTTACAGGAAAAGGATCCGGCTCTCATTCCGGATCCTTTCAATATCAAAATACCGTATGTATTAAAAGTAGCTGTTTAAGCAGTAGCGGTGTCATGGACGCACCCTGAATCTACGTTTCGAAAGAAACGCATGTCAGATGCTCGGCAATTCAATTACCGAGTAGTTCACAAGATATAAAGACAACAAAAAAGAGGGCGAATAAAATCCGCTCTCCCTTTTAATCTTGATGCGTCCTGCACGATGATTTTACGCGCAGGCTAATTGTCCAGACAGCGCCTCGTCGATTTCCATTATCATTTCCATTTCAAACGAAGCGGAAATTTTCAAGTCCTCGAGCATGCGGCATACTGCCGGCGTTTTTTTCATAATTTTTATCTGATAGACATTCGCAGCGCCTGTCAATAGCGGCGAGCTGTTTCTCATGATTTTTTATTTCTCGGATCAACCATTCTGGTTGCAGGGAAAATAATCCTTTTAGCATCCCAGTCTCCTTCTTTCAGCAGTATAAGCCACTGCAAAAATAACGACACATACCAGACATACAAATTCACACATATTTTAATCCTCCAATATATAACCACCTCATTTGAGAGGTAGCCAACAGACGTTTGCCATCCTCTCGGATGTAAGTTATTATATATAAGATCAACCTCGTCTAAAACGAGGGTAATAAAGAAAAAATCTATAATATAAAACGGGATTTTTATCTTAACCCCGTAAAAAGGTCTCCAGATATCTTAATCATCACTATTATGAAAGAAAAATGTATGGGAAAGTTTGCCAAATGAATTGATGTGTGATATTATGAATAGGTCTATAATTCTAAATCGTGAAGGTAGGCATTATGAACAAAAAAGAAAAACTTATGGTTATGTTATCAATATTACTTTTATGCGTTTCAGTTGTTATGGGAATCCACGGATGTGCTCTTCAGAACGAAATTGGCCAAATGGACCAGTATCAGGAATATTTACAGGAACAGATAGAAAAAGAAAAACAGCAGTCTTAATGGCTGCCGTTTTTGTATCCTCTATTTTGCGATTTCCTCAAATGTATCCTGCAGTTTTCCGATACTGACATTAATACGCTCGCTGGAAGTCCTCATATCTGCTGCCAGCTTTTTCACTTCCTGTGCTACGACTGCGAATCCTTTTCCGGCCTCTCCAGCTCTTGCTGCTTCAATAGATGCATTCAGGGAAAGGATATTTTGCCGCCTGGAATATCCGCTGATCTGTTTTGTCATTTCTGCGATATCTTCTACGTCTTTTGTAGCTTTTTCAATACCTTCCTCGAGTTTATGGATCAACGAATCATTTTTCGCCTTATTATATGCGCTCCGGACAAAATTGTTAATGACCAGTCCGAGAAGCTCCGCCGATGCGTCGATCTGGTCTTTTGTCCGGACATTTACCTTATGGAGTGCCTGGATATATTTTTCTTCATTGATCCCGAGTTCCCTTGCCGTTGCGCGGAATTTTTCGTCATCCGGTGATTCCGGCAAAACCTGTCCGCCGATGATACTCCCGAGTACTGTCCCGTCGTCGAGCGTAATAGGAATGCCAAAATCAACGAGCCCTGCGTGGCAGTAATAGACACCTTTTCCGGTAGCGTCACAATGTTCACATCTTTTCTTGCCTTCTTCGCAGCCTCTTGTCAGATTGATACAGAAATCCGTGAAATTGTAGCATTCAGAAATATACTTTCCGTCGGCCCCTACGGCGACTGTCGCAAGGCCCGTGCTCATTGCCCAGTTTTTCATTATAATTTCAAACTGTTTCATGTCACAAAAATCCTGAATTTTTACTGTTTCCATCATTTTCTCTCCAAATTCCTTTCTATTGCTTTTAATAAGGATTCTCCGTCTATTTCCATGGTGTTTCTGCTTGCCAGACAGACAAGCGCTTCAAACCACTGTCCCGAGAAAAATCTGTTCAGTTCTTTGATTCTCGGAGACTGGCTGTATATTAGTTTTCCGTAGCGGACAAGCTCCTGTTTATAATCGAAAATCGCTGCCTCAATGATTGCGGAAGCAAGTCTGCAGTACGCTTCGTCGCCTTTATATAGATTGTTTGTCATTCTTTCTTTTGCCTTTACAATTATACTATTATTATGACAGATTCGGAAGAAATTCGCTTTTTCTGCATAGAAAAACCGCCATCGATTTAATTCGATGACGGTTAACCTTATATTAAGTTATTTTTTCAGTGTTTTGGAATTCAGTTTATTGCCAAACGACATTTTTAGAACCGCACTCTGGACAAATAGGATTTTCCTCAAACTTATCCATTTCGTCTTTGACCATTCCATTTCTGTATAACTCCGTCAACTGTTCATCAGTGATTGTATTCATTACATTTTCATAAGGTGTATTTTTTAAATCTTCTTTTTCAATCCAACCTCGTATAGAAAACATTTTTCCGCAATCATTACATGTTACTGTAAGCATCATAGCTTCTACCTCCACCAAATTCTAATTTACCCTTCCAATTTCCTCTTCGCTGAAAATCTCTTCTACATCAGCACAATTTATTTCTATTATTTCTTCATTATTTTGTTTTATCGAGAATGTATTTTTGTTTGAGTCTACTTCATACAGCGTACCTATAAAACACTTTCCATTTTTCAAAACTTTACACTTTTGTCCAATATAAATTGTATAATTAAAGTCATTATCTGAGCAATAATTAATAAAGCTTTCTCCGTTTATGAAGAATGTATCTACACTTCTGACCATATATTCTGTTTCTCCTTAAATCGTTAGTTTAAATTAT
>NZ_QUEC01000004.1:0-146622 GCF_003478095.1 Clostridium sp. AF34-10BH | reverse complement strand
TATTCTGTTTCTCCTTAAATCGTTAGTTTAAATTATTAATATCAGTATATTTTACCCAGATATATCTATCTACGGGAGTTATCTTATTCTCTGCATAACCAGTGATTCTAAGCTTTATTTTTCGTCCCCGTCATTATAATCAACGACTTGCGCTTTAATTTCTACAATATCTCCAATCTGGATTTTATTGATCGATTTTATAAAAAGTCGAACCATTCCTGTTCCTTTTTACCTATGACAAAATTCTAAATTATATTACCATCTTTGTCAAAAATAATCTCAGCTCTGCAGATTCTCGTACCTTTTACATTGTATCCGCTAAGAGATCTGAAACACGGTTCCTTGTCGAGAGTCTTGATAGCAGTTTGGTTGCCTTTCTGTTTGAAGGTAATTTCTACTCTTGGATTTCCGTTATAAAAAGCTTTGACTCCCTTGTTTACATTTGCGTCGGGAATATATCCTCTGATAAAATTCTCCACTTTTTCATACAAATCATCCCAATTATAATCTTCTATATTTCGCATAATTTTCCTCCATCAAATCTAATTATGAATAAAATACTTTCGTATAGATATTGTGATCCTCTTCTGAAAACAATACCCAGGTCAATTCCAAATCAGGAACCTTTTCTCCCATGAAATGTGCCGCTCTTTTAGCAATCTGAGCTGCTTCCTCTACCGGATATTTATAAATACCAGTGGAAATGGAAGGAAAAGCGATCTTTCTGTAACCGTTTGCCACCGCTACATCAATAGAGTTGATGTATGCGAGAAAGAGCA
The DNA here is from genome assembly GCF_003478095.1 of Clostridium sp. AF34-10BH. NCBI lineage: Bacteria > Bacillati > Bacillota > Clostridia > Eubacteriales > Clostridiaceae > Clostridium > Clostridium sp. AF34-10BH. The sequence goes on along the minus strand of NZ_QUEC01000004.1, from coordinate 145,843 downwards.
GGATCGGCGCGTTGACGGGATCTTCTGTATACTTCGGTCCTACGGTATGAATAATTCCTTTACAGGGAATATCGTAGGCTCCTGTAATTTTTGCCTCTCCGGTTTCGCATCCATCTAGTGTTTTACATTCTTCGAGAAGCTTCGGACCGGCAGCTTTATGGATAGCGCCGTCTACTCCCCCACCGCCCAATAAGGTATTATTCGCAGCATTTACGATCACGTCAAACTGATCTGCAACTTTTGTGATGTCTCCTATCATAAAATTAATCTTCATTTATTTTCCTCCTGATTTTCTTGATTTTCATTAATATGACGGAAAACAACCATGGATTTCCAATGTATTAATTCACCAAATATTCTATTTTGCTCCGCATACGATTTCTTTACATTTTCTGCAATGATATCCACAGATATAGGGCCTAAATGCCGGTTATAAAATTCATCTTTGTCAAATTCGTATAACATATCTTTCTTTTTCCTTAATATGAAAGAAAATCAATTATGAAAATTTTGCATAAATGCAGATCCCGCCGCTTTCGTAAATACACGTCCATTTTTCATTATTTTCGAGATAGTGCATAAACGGAACGTCTTCGTTTACGACGATATAAGTGAAGTTATATTTATCGATAAAATCACGATAATTTATAAATCCATACTCTACATTGTATATTTCATCATCTATACTCTCTTTTTTATTGATTTCTTTCGTGAAAAGCTCCGGTCTTGCATCAGTATATACTTCGAAGCCGTACCATTCGAACATTCCGCCGTTATCGAACGAAGTATATACTCTTTCCCTATCCGGTTCTGCAACTGATGCGAGATATTCTGCGGCATTTTTTGCAGGTATTTTCTTATTTTCGATCTGTCCGGCTACTTCCGGCAAAATAATGGCGATGCAGCCGAGTAAAACCGCATTTATGATGATCGTTTTCCATAATTCGTATATGTGCTCCTTTCGAAAACGGATCATTTTCGGGAGCATGTTTGCGAACAATGACAAACAGCCGATTGCCGCCATCCATACATTGCGGACCGCTGTGCAGGACATAAAGATCGTGCCGGCTGCCAGAAATACTTTTGAAAAATCGGAATTTGTGCCATATTCCCGCAAATAAAGTACGAGAAAAACAATCTGTACTATTAAGAGAATTCCCCAGATGCCTAAAATCGCTGGTTTCTGCAGTTCAAGAATGGAATTCATCAATGCTGTTTTCTTGTAGGATTTAACAAGATATAACATTGCATTAACGCCATTCGGGTTCAGAAACCCGCAAAGCAACATAAAGATATCCGCAATAATCAGTCGCTTCCTGTTCACGAGTTCTGTAACAAAGTATTTGAAACTTAAAGCGCAGCCTGGGGCAATATACGGAAGCGTCAATATCAGCAAAAGCGGCCATAAGGCTGCATGGATATTGATCTCAAGAACAGACAGGAAAATCAGAGAAAGCAGATATCTGATTTTCTTCTTGTCTCCATTCCATTTTTCCAGATTTATCAATTCAAACAAAATCAAGGGAATCGTAAATATCGTCGGGCGTGTGGCGGCAAAGGCAGAAAAAACAAACGCTGCCACGGAAATAAGGAATATTTTTATATTAATGTCATTTGTAAATAAAGAAATGTATTGATAGCATAAAAATAAGCTAAAAATACTCATCAAAATAGCCGTAGCGAGAAATCCGATATTTCCAAAATGACTGTATACTTCGTAATTAAATACTGCAGTCAGCCATTGCTGTACAATAATTTCATAGCCGTCATGAATCGTAAACGGATTAATCGTCGGAATTTCTCTGTTTTCCACAATATATCTGCCAGTCGAGATCATCCACCACATATCATTATTGGGATTGAGATTTACTGCACAGAAAATGATCATGATGCCGAGAAAGGCGACAATATAAAAATACAGGTTTTTGGTGATATCTATCTTCTTTTGCATTGTTGCTCCTACTTCAGTTTTGCTTCGGAAATAACGTTCACCAGGATACTTTGATACAGGCTCATTAACTGTTCTTTTTCCTGTACAAGTCGCATTTTTGAAACATCCGGTTTATCGATCAGATTGTATTTGTTGTAGAACTCTTTTAATTCTTGTTCAAATACGATTCCGTAGACATTGCGCATCTTGGCATATATCTTTCGCATGACTACGCCGGCGGGACCCACCTTCATCAGATAGTTTTTGTTTTCTTTCATCATGGCTGTCATCCGGCCGCACCACATTTTAGCTTATTTATCAGCCTCAGGAACCCCGCTCTTGTCCGGATGGTATTTTTCTCTGTCATATCGAGTCTCTTTTTCTTCTTTTGGCTGATATTTTTCGATCACGGATAAAATATCAGCGATGAGATCCCCTGAAGTATCGAGTACGCATTCTTTAATGAGCGGAAGGATCTTCGGAAAATCTTCCGGGTCACATACCTTATGGTATAAATATAGAAGGCCTTCTGTGCCTACATAAATATCCGGTTTATCTCCTGTCTTGAACTCCTTGAATATTTCCTTGCAGATATCTTCGTTTTTCCTTTTCAGAACGCCGATGTAGCTTCTCAGTGTATAGTCCGGCATGCCGAAAGCGTCGGCAATTTCGGCAACTGATAAAATTTTTTCGCCATTAAGTGTCATAACAATTCCTCCAATCAAGTATTTTCTACCTTTATTATGACAGAATCAGTGAAAATCGAATTTTTCTGCACAGAAAAATCCCCGATGATCAAGGGATTTTCAAATTTTACACAAATGTTAATTTCGCCTTAATTGCGTACACGACAACCTGCGTCCTGTCTTCCACAAGAATTTTCGGAAGATGCTGGATAGATGGCTTTTGATCGTTCGCATAGATAAATGCAATTCTGCAGCAATTTCCTTGTTACTTATTCCATTACATAAACAAACGAGAACTTCTTTTTCTCTGTCGGAAAGACACGCAATGTTATATTTTACCGCAATCAGGAATTTTGTGCATGTTTTCTATCTTTGCATTTATTTTTCTACCTCTTTTCTCTGATTTTTCCAATGATCTGTTTCTTTTGTATCGGTCCAATCGTTCTGCTGTCGGTGCTTGCGTTCCGGTTATCTCCCATCACAAAAAATTCATTATCCTTTAGTGTAATGGTATCGGCCGCTAATCCACGCATATCCTGTGTGATCGCTTCTTTCGCAAACGGATCCTCTATGACTTTTCCGTTGATTAGAACCTCTCCGTTTTCATCTATACGGACCGTTTCACCGGGAAGGGCTATAATTCTCTTGATAAGATCCATCGACGGCATATGAACGGCGACGACGTCATAGCGCTGCGGTTCCGACGTCAGATAAACTACTGAATTGATCTTCAAAACATCTCCGTTATGGTAATTTGGTTCCATGGAATTTCCGTCTACGATTAGTTTTCTGGAAAATAGCGATACAATAAGATAAATTCCGAAAGCCGCTATGCAGTAAGGCCGCAGCTTTTTAAAATATTCTTTTAAATTGACCATAGAGATCTCCTCCCATCTATTAATATGAAAGATTCAGGAAAATTTCTGTGCAGAAAAATAACAAAACCCCCACATTGCTGTAGGGGTTACCAGAGAAGAAAAATGTGTTTTATGAAAGAGGTCCTTTCACTTTCACTATTATTATGACAGAAAAATTATAAAAACGCAGAACTCATAATCAGTTTCTCCGGCAGAATCTTCATATGCTCTGTTTGTGCCCATGGAATTTTATAAGCTCTTCCGTTTTCGCATGATCTGAAACCTGCTATTTCAGCACTGTCTCCTCTTTTTGTTCCATATATAGTCATTAACTCACTCCCTTTTGGAATGAGACATCCGTTAATGTCTGTGATGGGTTTTGTTGTCACGACATGCGAGTTGATCCAACCCATAGAATATTCTCCTTTCTGTCTTTTGTTTGATACCATTATTATGACATAAAAACATGGATGAAAGATTTTTCTGCACAGAAAAACCGTGACAAACGCCACGGCTTTTCATCTTTAAGAAAAGGATACCCCGTCCATAGGTAATGTAACAAACGAATTTGTTTGAGTTAATCAATCTAAAATCCTGGTTCCTACCATAAATTTCGTTTTTCTTCCCATTTATAACATACGGTAATATTCAGATCATCAATATCTCCGAATAATTCCTGTATAAAACTCCTTACGACTTCCCAGTCCATCCGATCCAGACCACAGCCAATTTTAGGCATTGCGATAGATTTTATACCGTATGTAATAACAATATCATGAAGTTCTTTTAATGCCGTCCGCATGGTCTTTTCCGAAGGCTTCATATAATATTTTGCTTTCGTTACCAGATTTAAAACATGTGAGGTTACAAGACAGTATCCTTTATCGTTCCATACATCTGGTCTGTAGTATTTCCGAAGTTCCTGTTTTGTACTGAAGCGCTTGTTGAATTCGATGGCAATACCCTTTCCGCAAGCAAAATCAGCGGATATACACTATACAAACCATACGTCGGGATCATCGATATCAAATAAGTCCGCGCATTTTTCTATATATTGCAAATGCTCTCACCCTTTCTTTTTATAAGATTAATATGTCAGAATTTCTGTGCAGAAATTTGCCCACATTATTCTTTTATGCTATAGTAATTATAGAAAATAGAATACAGCAAAAAAAAGAGGATAAGAAATGGCAGAAATTAAAAACTTTCCTAACCAGTCAAGATATGAGGATCTGGCTATGATGGAAAAAGAGGAATTTGATAAGGAAATTAAAAAATACGAAGATCATCCGAAACTCAAGGATCTGATCGAAAAATACAGAGAAATTTCTTCCGAAGGATATGCGTATCTGGCAAGAACTTCTATGAAAGGTGCAGATGAGTCCATTGAAGACGCAAAGCAAAATATGACGTTTCTGAAAGGTGTCGCTCTTGCAGCCGAAAGTGGAAAGCTTCAGGATAAAATTGCAAAAATCATTTCGGAATTATAAGAAAAACGCCTTGCCGGAAAACCGGAAGGCGTTATTTTTATGCATTTTTGGACTTCTCCTGAGACTCTGCATAGAGTTCATTAAAGAAATCATCCACATCCTGCATGAACTCAAGTTTTTCACTGTCGTTATGCAGAAAATTCTTGATGATTTTCAAACCTGTTTCACGTTCCATCCGGGACACAACTCCGACCACTTTGCTCGAATACTTAACAGCTTCCCCTAACTTACTCTTACGGGCGAGTTCTCTATCAGGACGAGAATTAATTCTCTCATAAGTCATCAGATCCTCCGATGCCTTACCAAGTGCCTTAACGAGTTCGAAAGCTAATCTCGGCTGAGTCATGGTTGCCTTTAACAGGTTCGTTTCGTTTAAATTATTCATATGATTTGCCCTCCTTGTGGCCATAACTGTTCCCCCGCCGGAAACAGTAAGAAATGTTTCGCTCGGCGGGAGCGTTGTATAGTTGTGGGAGGATTACTGCACAATTACCTTTACGAAATCCTGGACCATGCCCTTCATAAAGCCATATACCTTTTCGATAGCTTCTTCTCTTGAATTGGCAAGCGCCTCCATTTTTAAGTATCTTCTACCAGAATACTCTTTACAATGTGGTTCCAGGATTACAGTCACCGTATATTTTTTCATGTTTTTACCTCATAATTCTTTCAAACATCTGATCAGGCGTTACATAATCTTTTGCCTGTTCGTCGTAAATCTTTCCACTGCATCCTTCATTCCAAGATGCTCTTACGAAAAGAGACGGACCTGTAATAGAATTTTTTAAAAAACTGAATCTAATATCATATCCAGCTTCAACGATCTTTTTAACGGAATTACGCGTTATTCTTCCATCATCCGAACTACATAAATAACAATTTGTTCTACCGTTATCCTTAGCTTCCGTAATTTCTTCTACCCATTTGAGAATGGTGTTAGGGTCTGTTTCCTTCAGCATATTTTCAGCTGTCGGCACAACAGTTTCTTTTACATTCTTTTTTACATTCTTTTTTACATTCTTCTTAAACAGTTCAAACATTCTATTTTTCCTTCTTTATTTTCTTATAGTAACTGCTTCCGTAACCGGATGAAGCAGCTCACGTTGTCCATCCGGTAGGACTGTATCTTTAGAAAAAGGTTGTTTTATGTTATCTCCGGCCATATGCCGGAGTTATAAAAAGTAAAATCTATAAGATCAACCGGGATTTTTATCTTAACCCCGGGAAAAGTTTTTCTCCATCTTTCTGTGATATTACTATTATGATAGAAAAGTAGGTCAGAAGTTTGCAAAATTCTTATATCAACATAGAAAGTGCTTCTATTTTTCAATGATACTGTATTCGTCGCTTAATTCTTTGATTTTGCTATTGAATTCTTCCTGATCGATATATCCTAAACTCTTGTCGCTGAGAAGCTTTTTCAGTTTTTTGGAAATATTGGATAATTTATCTGATAGAGAATCATTCTCTTCTTCCAGGCAATCAATCTCGGCTTCGGCATCTTCAAGTTCGGATTTTGTATCTTCGAGTTTGTCATATAATCTATCGTATTCTCGTTCCAGATCATCATACTCTTCTGCATCATGTTCTTTTATTTTCAGAAATTCACACAAAGCATCAAAAACTTCTGGTGCTACAATTTCCCGAAAATCTTCCGTTTCTGAAATACAATGAATTTCTCCTTCGTATCTGCATATAATCATAATTTTTCCTCCAGTCTCTTTTTCCAATACCTATTTCCTTCTTCTGATCCGCGGATATAAAGCGTCGTCATTTTTCCCTGGCTAAAACATCCCGGACACAGACAGCCGTGGTACGCCGTTTTATCCCGGTTTGAATACATCTTATGTCCGCAGTCAGTGAAGAAAAATGTTCCTTCTCCATGGATCTCCGGCGTTATTTGATACGTTGCATATTCCATGTTTACCTCCTATGGATTACATCTTTTGCAAGGGTCATATCCCTGATTGATAAGATCCTGTCTGCTGCCGCTATAATCCTTCCTGTTTTGTGGTTTCATATCCGTAACGCTGTCGCAATCCGGTAGATGAAATTTATGTGTACCGGTATTGAGCACGTAATCGACAACGGAGTCATCTGTCTTATTATCATTTTCTTTTTGCGCTGCTTCGCTGATCCAGCTGTCGCCTGTTGCGTAATCAATCTCAATACCAGGCTGAACGTTATAGACAAATACACAGAAGCAAACACCTTCTCCGTTATCTTCCGGGGAATATGCTTCCATAAGAACTCCGTCTGCTACGAGGTTATCGCCTGTAAACACAGGAGTCACACGGTACATAACATGATTTCCGGTGTTTTTGGCATAATCTGCGACTTCATTCTCAAATGGAAGCATACCGGTTACATTAAAATATCTCGTGCCAGTGATCAGATTCTTTTCGTTGGCATTTTCTCCTGAAAGTTGATATCCAATCAAATGACAGCGATTATAAAGATAATTACCATCTACGATACCGGAGTATTTAACGGTATGCCATCCGGTAGGCTTAATCATTCCAATCTCTCCTCTTTCTTCCGTAGGCATTGTTTCCTTGCCTACAAGCGCTATAGCGAGACCACATCTTCCGAGTTCGTCCAGAGGACTATAAAATTCATATCCAGCAGACAAAGTGTCGTCCGCGGTAAAGAAAGGGATATTATCATTGATTGTGGTATATGCGTTTCCTGCGTAAACGGGAATTTGAGACGAATCAAATTTGCTTGGCGATTCTTCAGGATCAACCTCCGACTCTGTCTGAATTATTTCAATTTTGGAGATTGTATTTGCGTGATTTTCGTTTACGGGTAATGAGCTCCCGCACGAAGTCAGCAAAAGAATAGCTGCTGATAATAATAAAGTTAATTTCTTTTTCATGATTTCTCCTTTTTGTTTTAAAAAGAGCGGAAATAATCCGCTCTTTTATAATCAGTCCTCATCTCTGTCCATCAGGCTCTTCGGAAGTATCCAGCCTTCAGGAGTAACAACATATTCTTTCTCTGAAGAATTTTCAGGAGCATCAATATCAGCTTTCTTTTTGCCGTAAATTTTCTCAACGGCATTGACGTAGTCAGTCTGGATGTCGAAATACATCTTCATCCACAGGTTCCCGTCTTCTCTGTAAGCGTTCACCTGCTTCGCCAATTGACGAATCTGTTCTTCCAGTTTTTCTTTCTCTTCTCCTTTCAATTCTTCCTGTCCAATGATATAACCACCGTTTTTACGAATAGACGGCAATACTTCATGAGTCACCCACTTACGGAATGTTTTTGCTTCCTGTTTCTTGGATGCGAAAATCATTTCATAAATACCGTATTCATTTACACACTGATATTTACGTCTGCCGGTTCCGATATTGATGAAAAATTCAGTTCTATCTTCAGGATCAACTAAACGAAGAGCATGCTCTGCCTTCATACACAAAATTTTAGCAACATCTTTTGTCAGGAACCAAATATTGCCATTGTCTCCAAATATAGCGGTGAGCTGTCCTAAATTTGTGTTATTAAATATTTCAAATTTGTCCATTTCGTTTCCTCCAATTTTCTTTTGATACAATTAATATGAAAGAAATTATGGAAACAATTATTTGAAAAAATAATATTTCATATTTTATATTCCTTAAAAATAAGAATAAAAATATTGATGTTTAAAATACATCCGTTAAGTGGATGTAAATGCTTGCAACACAGCATAAACAATAGACTTTTGTAAAAGTAATTGTTTGAAAATCAATTTAAAAAATATGCAATATCTTGATCTGTATTAACCACTTTTCTCATAAAAAAAGAAACCTTATTAGCTCTCTGTTTGATGCTTCTTCAGCTGATGCAGATTGCATCTAAACGACCATATCGTTTTCTCCGTAGCCATTTATTACAATCGGCTCATATACGATTCTGCAATCTTTCTCGGAAGTTAATGCCACATCTGGTATAAGCAGTTCATTATAATCATCTTCCGGCACCTCGTCATGAGACCAATAGTTCATGACTTTCCATTCTTCCTTATCTAACGGAATATGTACATGAATACTGAAAGTCGGCTCATTTGGATTCCGCAGATTCATTCTTACCTGTATTGTCGCACAGGGAGCATCCTCTGTTAAATTGAACATGATAGGAACCACAATAGAAATTTTATTAGAATCCCCAATGCCATAATCCATACACAGATACTTCTCTCCAGTCATTTCCGCAACTTCGCCTATAATAGGATAGCCCACACGACTGATTTTCCGCTCGTTAATACAGGACAGAGTCACATAATTACGGTTCGGATATCTATGGTTGAACTTCATATCATCAAACCGTCCTGCATCCAGAGGGAGTTCGTTCAAACCCATATCAAACTTCAAAATATCCTGATTCGCATATGGGAAGAAAACACCGACATCCAGCACCACAATACTTGGCTTTAGCTCATCTGTATTAAAGAAACGTTTCAATTCCTCAATCATCATTTTTCCATACATATACTCATTCTCTTATCGAAAAGTTATTTTATAAAATTAATATGAAAGAAAATACATGCAAAAATATTGTTATCATGAATATGTATGTGTATAATAAACGCTTCTGGCCAGCTGGCCAAAAGCGTTTATTATACAGTCTGAAGAAAGTTTAATGTTTCTTTTTCAAATTATTCTTCTCCCAATGTTGTTTTTCCAATATCCATAATAATGTCACTGGAATCACCGGTAATAACATTAGGTAGCTGTCCGTTCCACTTTTCATAATACTGCTGTCTCAAAATCTTATCCGTAATGGAATCATTCAAAAGTTTATTTGCATCCGCCTCGCCCTGCGCCTTAATTACAGCTGCGTCAGCTTCAGCTTTTGCCTGCGTCGTTTTAACCTGAGCATCTGCTTCCGCCGCTTCAATCTGCCGTTTATTTTCAATCTGCTGCTTTTCATACGCAAGCTGCGCAGTCTGTTTATCTGCAATGGCCTGATTATAGCTTTCTTCAAAGTCAGTATTTGCGATAACTACCTTATTGATAAATACCACATCGGAACCATACTTTTGATCTAAAGCTTCCTGAATCTTTTCCTGTGCAATAGGTTCAATGATTCCACGATTGGTTGCATCTGTAGAATTCAGTTCCTTACTGCTACTCTTGATTGCGGATGCAACAAGATTATCTGAAATCAGATTTTTCTTATAATCTGATACGTTCGCATAGATCCAGGCGCTCTTTTCGGGGTTAATTGTGTATGTGACAGTTATTCCTTCATAGTATAAAACGGTACGCTCAGCAGTCTCACTCCAAACCTGGCCGGTATATGTAATATCCTGCTGCTTATTATTCACCTGATTAATAGACTGTACAAAAGGAATCTTCCAGTTAAATCCATTCTGTACTGTATGGTTATCAATCTGTCCGAAAGTAATTCTTACTCCGGTATATCCAGTTGGAATAATTGCAAACGACTGACTAAATACCAGTAGTATAAGGCCACCGATAATCATAGGATGTGCATAATGTTTGCCGTCCTTTTCATAATCAGTATCCTTAGTAAGAACTCTAATTATAATTCCCAAAATTGCAGCTACAACACCAATAACAAGTAATACGATATTCATAAAAAATCCTTTCTGTTTTTAATGGTTTTCTCCATTTTTCATATATACAAAATTAATATGAAGGAAAATGTATGCAAAAATATTGTTATTGTGAATTATTTTTGTTATTATGGAATAAATATTATTTAGATCAGAGGTAATATTACATGCAAAATCAAGAAAATAAAGTAGAGACTATTATTGTTAATCCACTCATTAATGATAGTCATAGGAGTAAAAAATATATTACCGAAATTTCCAATCAGATAGGGGAAGAATATTTTAAAGAAGGTAAAACATGGAAAGAAATATCATTATCTCATAATTGCAGCATTAGCCTTGTGCAGCATTATGTGAATTTGTATAAAAATAAAAATACTTTTGCAGAAACAAAACGAGATTTGATTAAAAAGAAAATAATAGAAGAATATAATAATGAAAATAAAGTATCAATGCGAGTTCTTGCTGAAAAATATCATCTTTCATTATCAACCGTAGAAAGATATATTAAATTTCATAAAAAAGATCAAATGAGACAAAAGAAAATTTGTTCTATTCTGCCTGAAAAATTAGGTCAAAAAACAATTACTATTGCAGAAGATTATCTTTATAATAAAATATCTTATGCGCAAATGTCTCAAAAATATAACTGCTCTGTTGGATGTATACAGTATCATGTTAAAAAATATTTATATGCTTATCCCGAATTAAAATGCGATAAAAAAAGGCCAATGAATTAATCATTGGTCTTTTCTTATCTTTGCAAAATTGCTGCTTTATATGCTATATAACAAGCGATATCTCCCAGCGTTTTCCGATCATATTCAGACAAATCAATAACTTTCATCCCACTATTCTTCAAATACCGTAAATAGATATTGAGACAGTCCATGAAACGGTTATGTGCCGAGGTCCGATATTTGTCATTCTCCATTTTCCATGCATTATCATTGATTGCGAAATCCATCCGGTATTTTGCGTAACGGATTGCCGATTTTAATACATCTATTGCAAGCTCGGATGTATCTGGATCTGTTGAATTAGTTCCATCAATAACTAATAGCATAATATTTTCGAAAATATTATCATTCATGAAATAGCTCTGCCTCTCTTTCTTTTAACTCATGGAACATTTCTTTAATATTAACAAATTCCGCTGTTATTTCATCCAGCTTTTCAACGTTAAGTTTCACAGTTGAGATGCTCTCAATGCCTTTTTCCTGAAATGATGGATTATATACCGGTTTGAATAAAAAATGGAATTCATTTTTGCATTTTGTTGGTTCAAAAAAAACTTGTCGTAATGGAAAGTCTCCTTCCGTATCAAAAACAATCCGGATATCATATCCATATCCCTGCATTTTACGGATAATATGTTTTCCGCCCCATGGATTATCCGTTTTTGTTTCTTCTATCAATTTAATACCCTGCATTTCTTCCTCCGTTTTTCTATTATTCTAACACTAATATGATAGAAAACAAATATGAAAAAATAGAAAAGGTGGTGTCAAAGTGACATCCGCCTCTTTTTTAATGAGAAATGTCCGGAATTTCTTCATTTTCTGTTCTATCATAATCTCCATTTAATATGGACTCTAATAATTGTGACCGCATAGGTTCCGTTTCTTTAATGTCTATAGGACCACCATGATCGGCAGCTATTTCCTGTATAACATTTTTTGGAATTTCTTCTCCGATAAAACTGTTGTCCCGTTTTATAAAATAAAAATCAGCTGATCCAAGATCGGAAATATTTGCTGTTTTCACATCATATTCACCATAAGAATTAGGCTTTGATAGTTCAAGCATGCTTCCATCTCTTAATTTGATGGATCCGGATTTTCTATCATTCATAAAACCTTGTAATTCTTCTGTCTTATTCAAGTTCTCATATTCTGTAATTTTTTCTCTCATTTCGGCAGTCTGCAGGATCGGATATGGTTTCTCTTTGGCTTTTTCCACTACTTCGTCAATCAAATGCTCGGATTTTTGTAAAGCGCCCTGTTCGAATAATTCATTTGTAAGATCCGCGCAAAATTTTGCCACATGATAATGATTATCCTGTGTGAAAACCATTCTTCCGTTTATAGTTTCTATCTGTGGCTCAAAATCGAATATCTTCTGCTTCCCGTTCCTAGCTGCGATATCATTGATATTTTTGCAGGCAGCACATGCTTTGTCATGTGCTTTGTTTCTTTCATCATTTGCTCGCTCGATTCTGGCAATGTATTCAGTCTGATCTATACGTTCAGAAATTAGAAAAGCTCGATTTCTTTCTGTTGCCAGTACTTGATCTGCCACTGTGTTTACGTATTTTGTTAACATTTGTGCGTATTCTGCAATATCTGCTGCTTCACCGGGAGCTTTTTCCATTAGTGATCTTAACTTTTCTATATACATAAAAACACCGTCCTTTCTGCTGTTAATATGACAGAAATAGACGGTGTAAAATTTGTTATAAAATGAAATCGTCGATACTCAGGGATTGAGTATGCACATTTCTGGAATTTGACTGTTGAACTTTTTCTGTTGCTTTAGCTATTAAATCATCAACGGATAAAACATCTTCTTTAGGAGTTTGACAGTTTACTATATCGGAAACATTGTCTTCAGAAAGAATCCCTGGATATTTTTCTTCAAAGTTTATCAAAGTATTTTTACTTATCTGCTCCTGTTTGGTTATCTCATCGTAAACAGTTTCAAGACTATGTGCAGCAAGGAGCGATTTAAGCGAAAGCTTTGCCTCAACAGATATTTTGTTCCAGTTTCCATACAAATCCCGGACAGCTTTATCTACCTTGTCGAAAGTGATTGATCTGCCCTGTCGATCATTTTCAATAATAATGCCAATAATATCAGATCGATCATGCTTATAAGGACGATAAGAAGCTAATTTCATAGCTATAAGATATTCGTCTTTTATCGTCCGAACTTCCATACAATGAGAATAAGAAGCATAATATTTACTATATTGACGGATGTTAGGGCTGTAAGAATCTGTATATTTAAAATCCTGATTTAGCCAACCATTTGGTAAATTGTATTTGTCACCGATTTTATTGATGATGTCTTTTAAATCTTCCCTAGCTACAATAAAAGCGTCTATATCTGTCGTTCCCGGTCGAAAATTATAATTCATAGCCAATGATGCTCCGCCGACTATAATAATTTCAATATTTCCTCCTTTAAACTGTTTGTGATATTCTTTTGCTACTTCTTTTAAACACGTAAGCATTAGTTCACGGTCAAGTTGTATATCATTTTCACTCGGCATAAATATCTCCTTCCAATATGTTGTACTGTAAAAAATATGGATTGGCATTTGCAATCAGTTTTTGACGCTCATCGTCTTTGCCTGTTAGCTTCTCCATTAAAATAATATCAGGAGAGACGATCAGCTCTTTCATTTTTGTCTTCCTATATTGTTCATAATCCATACATAAGCTTGCGTTATTTTTTTCTGTTATTTCATCGAACATGGCCAATGTATATAGGGCTTCCGGATACCATCTTATATTCCATAATATGGGAATATAATTATTTTTCCTAATAAATGATAGCATTTCTATATCGCCATTTCTGTGAAGCTTGTGACACATTTCGCTTCTAAATGAAGAAAAAGGAACCCGCTGTTTTAGATTTAAAATTGTATATAAATCATCCATAGATAAAGAAAAATATTCAGCCAATCGTTTTAGTATAAGTGCGTTGATATTATTGGGGTCCGTTTTATGATTTGCAATGTCACTTAATGTCGAATACGGAATATTTGTGTCTTTAGAGCATCTATATACGCTTATTTCTTTTAAATTACATAATGTTTTAAGCATAAAAATCACCTCATATATATTATAACGGATAACCGTTATAATATGCAAGATAAAAAATTCCATTTAAATTAAATGTGAAGTATATATTTTTAATGTATGCTAGAATCATGCTTTTGTATTGGCAATGATTGCTGAGTGTTAATTTCGGCAGTCTTTTGCCTGGCATTCGCGATTGTATCATCTATAGAGCCTTCTGAAGTAATTGATATCATTATTTGTATTTATCATAACACAATCCCATCCTTTCTAGCGTTTTGCAAAAAGAAACTGTTTTGATTTTTCCAATTTGACTCTGAATAGAATTTAGCATCGACTTCCGGGCATTCAGAATCAATTGGACTTATATTCCCCCGTAACGTAAACAAATCGCTCTTTAATTCGGTGTGATCATTAAACGAATCATCCATAATAAATAGCAAATCTACATCACTGGACCAATGAAAATCTCCTCTTGCACAGCTACCAAATAAAACAATATTTCTTATATATGGAAAAATCGGTGAAGCAGATGCTTTATTAACAGCGTATTCTAATGACTTTTGATGTCTTTCGCTCGGAATAACAAAATTCATAGAAAATCCTCCTATATATATTATGCTATTATAGGTCTTTTACTGCAAAATAATCTTCTCCAGCAATTTCTTCCGTTCATACTCTTCTCGTACAACATTCAGATCATGAGACTCTTTAATATTAAATCTTGCACGAAGGAAACGTTCCATATCTTTTTCCAGATTTTCTATAGTTTCTTTTGAAGTCGTCCCGGATTTTACGTTTAGATAAAATGTCCATTTACCGAGTGACTTACTTTCTCTTTTTCCGTTTTCGTCTTCTTTTAATTCACAGGTTATGTTGATTCCTGAAAGAATTGTTTCCTTGCATTCTGGAATCCACCGATAATCTGTAATCACTCGCATGGCGCCACAAAATAGATGATATAAAGCATCCCTTACTTCATTCCATCTATTGGGACAATTCACTTCTATTGTTCTCAAAAACCAATCGAATTCAAATTCCATATCTAATCTGGATCCGTGAGCATCCATTAATTTTAATCCATCAAACATAATTTTCTCCTCATAACAAAAGCTGGGATTTTTCCCAGCTTTTAATTTTTGACTATTGCTATTATATAGCAATTACTGCTGATTCTGCAAGCTTTCAGTAAGCTGCTTTCGAAAATTTTCCTCTTCTTTTTTGGCATTTTCTTCCTTGATTTTACGAGCTTCCATAAGTTTCCGAATACCAAGAAAATACTGATGCAATTCCTTGTAGCGCAAATATTTTTCCGGACTAATCTCTTCCAGGTTTTTCTCCATTTGAATTATTTGCTCTTCGCAGGCATCAGCCAGTAACTGGCAATCTTTATAACTGATAGGGAATGATCCTTCTTTACTGTCATAACATGTCATAATTATACCACCTTTCTGATATTAATATGATAGATTAAATTTAAAAACACTGTAAATTTCTGCACAAAATTCACCGTAAAATATCTTGATTTTGAGTATATTGGTTTTTATTTTGAATTCCTTTGTTTATACAAATAATATGGAAGAAAATATATGTATAAAAAATGATCCCCGGAGGGGAAAGTTCCGGGGATCTTCATCAAAGATAAAAGGGGAAATCAGATGTGTTCTTCATCTGATAATGCTATTATAACAGCTTTGAAAATTATTGCAAATTTCTGCACAGAAATTTTTACGTCCATGTTTTTAATGATTTATTGTTCTTTATCTGATTTTACCTCTTTGTAACAGGAGCTTTTTGTCGTACTTTATTTCAGTGAACTATCTTTAAAAAATCTTTTTGATTTTTAATCCATTTTTAGATACTTCGATATATGCATATCTACAAAATCCCAAAGAACTAATTCCGCCAATATTTTCGTTCATATTTTCATGAAGATGTCCATGAATATGATATTCTGGTTTTTTATCTAAAATATACTGAGTTATGCCTTCTAATCCACTATGCGAATTTTCTTCATTATTTGTTCTAGCTTTATCGTGAGTAAGAAAAATATCACAAGTTGGTAGTATTTTTGCTAATTCTATACTCTCTTCGTTAGTTAACATAGGTGCGTCAGAGTTCTTATATTTAAAGCTTCCGTGCATTCCTGTAAACGTAACTCCATTAAATTCTATCATCTTTCCTTCAAAATTTGGAATATCCATTTCTTCTAATTGTCCATCATAATCATGATTACCAAGAATTCCATAGATGAGAGCTTTATATTTTTTAGCTATTTCTTTTGCAACGAACATATCTCTTTCGCTCATATCACCTAATATAAAGACAATATCAATTTTATCTTCGATGTCAGAGAGAAAGTCTTCTATTTGTTCTTTTCTCATATGACAATGCGTATCTGTAATGATTAATATATGGAAAGCATTTTTGCAGTTAGGTATTGGCTTTTCCTGAATTAAGTCGTCACTATTTGCAGTGACAGCATCCTGTTTTGAAGATATTACTGTATTATTTTTGCTACTAATTAATTTTTGTAAAAAAGATAGCATATATATTTACTCCTTATATACGGTTCTGCTAATTATTATCGGTTAACAAAAAAATAAACGTCATAAACATCTGCATTTTGATGTGATGAGATTTTAAAATATGCCTCGCATATTTTTAAGTAGTCAACTCTCTTTTTGGGAGGAATTGCTATTTCATATCTCGGATAAATGTAACGATACCAAAACAGATCCAGACACCGGTTTTGTTCGTAATACTCCGTCCTGGGTTCAATAATTTGCAGAATTCCGCCTGATTTTAAATATCTGTGGAGACACTGAATCACCTTCGGTATATCAGCATGATGTAGTACGTTTTTAAGGCGAAATTCATCAACGGATCCTTCTTGCAATCCAATAATTTCGTTTGTCTCTGTATTGTATACATAATCTAAATAGGGACCTTGAGTAATATCACATGTTTTATATCCAGGATATGGATTATATCCGCTGCCAAAATCAATTTTAAGCATACTGCACTCCTACGCCAAGTCGTGGTTTCCTATATCATGGCAGTAATCTTCCCACACAGAATAGACTTTATGGGAATACCGTTCATCAGAATGACAATTCGGTGTAATGATAATATCTGTCTTTTCGTATCCGGCTTCTTCCGTATCTGCGGATGCGTTTTTATCTCCGTGATACCCAAACAACCCAAATTCTTTTCCCTTCCACTCAAACGTGAAGAAATTATGTCCATCACTACGTAATAATTTAGCGCCCATACCATAAAGCAGATCTTCATAGCTGTCTTTATAGTTTAAATTGTATCTGCCCATAAGATCTTCACATACAACCACGCCGATATCATCTGCTAAAATCATATCAACAAGTTCATATAACTTTTTTCCAGTAGACTCCCAAGATTTTGGAAGATTAATGCGTAAATTAGGCACGTACTTTTTTGCAATCAATATCTGTTCTCTTCTGGCTTTATACTGTTCTTTAGAAGATATAGAGATTGCCATTTCTTCCAGTCCATTTTCTACTAAAGCTTTTGTCAAATCTTCAGTTAACTTCGTACCGTTTGTTACCAGGCAAATTGTATTTACATATTTATGCACTACTTTGAAATAATCTACGATATTCGGTAAAAGTAAACTCTCTCCGCCCATAATGGTAGCTCTTTCCAACATACCTACCTTTTTCATAGTATCTTCCATTTTTTCAATATCTAATATCTTTTCTCGCTTTTCCGGCTGAAAGCAAAAATAACAGTTCTGATTACAATGAAAATTCGTGATAATTCGATACCGGAACACTCTATGATTATGTAACATATTTTTTCCTCCATAGAAAATGCCCCTGAGTGGGGCATTTCCTGTTAACGATTACTTATCCTCAGTAATAATGGCTAACTGGCCGCATGCAGCTTTTGCAGTAATTTCTGCTTCAGTCGCAATGGCAACTGCGTAATCATAACCTGCTGCCCTTAACTGATTTGCGATTTTCTCCATGAGTTTTTCCTCCTTTGCGTATTACATCAAATTTCTTTTCTCGATAATACCAGATCCCATATGATTTTTCTCAGAAATCTCGTTCTCGTTAATAGGACTTAATTTTATAAAGAAATATCTAGGATTAAAATATTTGGTCAAGATATTGATGTCAAAATCTTCATAGTCTACCAATGTCATATTGACAGTTGTTTTTAAATTACTATTTGTCCGAATCTGGCCCAGTTCTTCGATAGACATCAGATTACTGATAGGAATTAAATTGTGTCGTCTTTCCTCATCAAGACTATGTAAGCTTACTTGTAACGTAATATTGTCTTTAATCCAGCTAAAATCGCTTCCCTGTAATCCAACTGTAGAGATATAATGATGCGTTCCTGGATACTTTTCGTCAATCATCTGGATGGCCTTCTTAACTTCTTCTATATTTAGGAACGGCTCTCCCATTCTGGTGTAATTAATTTTATGTTCCCAAGCATCCTCAAATCGGTATTCAGGATTCTGTTTGATAACAAATTCTACCTGTGCAACAATCTCTTCGGCTGTTAAGCAACGCCATCTTTTAAGTTTTCCGGTTGCGCAGAACTTACAATGCACAGGACAGCCGCTCATACAACTAACACCAATCATCCAGCGATCGGTCCGGTCTCCAACTTCATATGTCTTCAGTGTGTTTTCATTGTTATTGATTGCGTCCTTTGTATAATTTGGTAAAAAAGTATCGGTGACTTCCAATGGATATCCATCCTCTGTTTCTAATGCATATACCTTTCCATTTGTAAAGGATCTGCTACGTAATTCTTTTAACATAAGCACCTCCGTTTGTTTTTCTACCATTAATATGACAGATAAAGAGACAAAAAGATCATTTCTAAAAATTATAAGCTATATGTTAAAAGGATAATATTATATCCCTTATATGATTGAAAGTGATAGAATTATGTTCCTTTAATTAATAAATTTAAAGGAATAGTATATTATCCCTTTATGCAACCGGCACAGATTATTGTCCCGTTTACATCGAAAGTACCAATATACTATCCCTTTTAGATAATAACAAAGAGGAACAGCTATCTGTCCCTCTTCGTTATTATAGGTAATATTTCATAAATTCGCTTAGCACGGGCACCCGTGACTTTAGTCGTGGGAGGAGTGCTGTTAAGCACAGCCCTGGGTGTCCATTACTCTCCTTTCACATAAATAGTATTGTCTCGGTTCCAGAAATCCGATCTTCCGGTAACTGAGACTACCTTTGTTTACTTTGCATCCGGACAGATTCCGCAAATCGAAGAATCCACTTTGCCTGCGTCCAAAAATGAAGTACTCTCTGCCTTTGTAAGCTACTTTATCGAACAGCCGGAAGCCTTTTACCAGATAGCCGGTCTGATTTCGTTTTCGGATACCACCTTTAAGGATAGTGTTCTTATGTATCTGGCGGTTATGGCAGCGAACCTTCTTCTGATAGAAAACTTCGTTGTTGGGTATTGCTTCCGGATGACCGCTGATGCACCTGGCATCTATGTAATGCTCCTTTGGCAGATGATGACGGATACGGGTATTCTTTGTGAGATACCCAAATGTCATACGTATCTCAATATCCTGTGGCTCATAAACTTCCTTCAGCTTGTTATAGAACGCCCATCGCATGATACCCATGAATGCAGCATCCTTGAATCTCATGCCACGATGGATGGCTTTCGGCAGCTGCACCGCACCTGAGTGATAACTCTTATGGCATGTCTCACATAAGGTGATCAGGTTATTGGGAGCATCGCCGCCAGTCTTTCGGCTCTCGATATGATGTACATTGAGCACCGGATCCTTGGATTTGCCTTTGCAGCACTGGCAGGTATGACCATCCCGGGATAATACATACTCCCGGACGTTCCAGAAATCGAGCTGCTCTCATTCTGAAGCCAGTTAAGCCAATATTCTTCTGTTCTTGATTCCATTTGATCCCATACGAGTCCAAAATCTCCACAGACAATAACGTAATCCTCTTTTGTCATTTTTGATTGTTCTGGAAACGCTTCTTTGGAAAATCTTGTGGGATCTCCATGAATATCTCCTGTAATATAGATCATTTTCGTTCCTCCATCATTTTTTGCATTGCTCTGATACTGCTATTTGTTCCGAATCGGATATTCCATGGTAGATACCCTGCAAATGCTTCTTTATCCAACATATCCATCGTGATTTCTTTAATTGTTATACCACTGATTGATTGAAATATATAGGCGGATGAATAAGGAAGATAACTTTTTGACCGTAAAATATATATATTGTAAAAAGGCAATTCTCTGCCATTTATTATTCTATTATTTCCACGCTCAGCTACAAAAACGGCACCGGCTTTTACTGTTATCTTTCCGTCATCACATGAATAAATATCGAAATCACTCGTGAGTTCATAAATATGCCCGTTTTCGAGATGTATCATGTATTACTCCTTTCGTAATATACTGAAGGACGGCAGTTATCTGCCGCCCAATGTATTAATATAACTTAGTTCCAAATCCAACTATGTGAATCTACGATATCTTCAAATGATTTACTTTCAGCTCTATTTCCTTCGGCATTGTCATTAAATACTGGTTCAACTGTAACATAAAAAGTAACACCATTATGACGCACCAGCATTTTCCCTTGTTTTGGATTTGACATTGCAGCTTCGAACCCTTTTACATTATTCAATATTTCTGTCATTTTATTTGTTATTGCAATATTTCGTCTATCCATATCATTTCTCCTCACTTCACGTTAGAATGTCCATTTACTTATACATCTCATTCCACTCTTTTTCTGCAATTTTGCAGCCTTCAGTTAATGAATATCCTTCGTAATCTGCCAGATATTCAGCTCTACCTTACTCATCGTTAGTCCTCCTTCACTTCCCAGTCAACGATCCATTTTGCAGACATATAAGTCCGATCCGCTGCATTGAACCAAAATGGTCTTTTGAACTGATATGCTGGAGCATGTTTCAATAACTCTACCTCAACTCCATCTTTTCTCGTCCAAATGATTTTTGTTCCAATTGGTAACTTGGAAAGATTATGTGTTTTCTTTTTCTCATTTTCTTCCCAGCAATGTTTTCTCCAATTCAGAGCATACTCGGAATGCGTCTCGCTAAGAAGCTTTAAAATAGACTCCGGACAATCATAGTAGCCTGGGCCCATGTCTTCAGAAATGTCCTTGTAATAAAACATTCCATCTTTGACGGACGTAAGAAAAACATATCCCCGTACTTTTCCGTCATCTATCGGGACATAGATACTGTGTTCTTTTTCATCTTCACCTGCATATCGTACCATATCCTTTACGGCTGCATAATACACGCTGCCTTTTATTGAAGATTTCAATACCTGGAAGTTACCTCTATTGAGGCCTTCCATAAAATAAGCATCACATTCTGCTTTACGGTCTACTATTCCACCTTTTTTAAAGTGAGTTGGCTGATATCCTGTCCATCCCATATTATTTTCCTCCTGTTATCTGTTGATATAGTTAATATGACAGATAAAGGAGGATAAAAGAAAAAGAAGCCTTTTGACTTCTTTTTCTAACTTATAACATTGCAGCAAGATCATGTAAGCATTCACTGTCAATACAGGTGATTATTGCCTGAACGAAACGGGTATACACTTTACCATTGAAGGTGCATCCTCCAGGCCAACCGTCTACAAATTTTTCCTGTCCTACACATCTGTATTCAATTTTCTTTTCGTCCAGAAAATCTTTAACTTTCATGGCAGCGATATTAGGGAGCACGCATACCTGTGGTTCTTCTGTTTTGACAATTTCTATATTTAAGGTTTCCATTATTTTCCTCCTGATAGACCAATTATAAATTAAAAGTAGTGTTATTGCAAATTTCTGCATAAAATAAAAGAAAAGAAACCAAAAGGCTTCTTTCTTATCCACACATTCTCGGCCACAATTCATATGCCGGTGGCAAATCTGCGTAAATTATTTTTCCATAATAAGGAGCTACTCTATATAGCCAATCGGGATTGTGCTTCTTCTGATTCTTTTCAGCTTCTTTTCTTTTCTGGAATAATCCGAGAGAATGCCATACATTATCTTTTTTGCCATATCTAGCATATAATTGATACTGCATATCTGCCTCCTATTCGACATCGAATCCGCCATGGCAGAATCCATATTCATCAGAAAGCCAATCAGACAATTGATCTAACATTTCATCTCTACTATATTCTCCGTCAACTTCGAAATTTTTCTTTTCTAGAAAATATTCCGGAACATCGATTTCTTGAGGAAGAGTTGCAAAAACTTCTTCATCACCATCAGTATCCCATTTGATATTAGTAATTTTCATAACCGTTCTCCTTACATATATTATTATACAACTGTGCTTTCTTTGAATGCTTTTTCAAGTGTCTCAGCTATTTCTTTTTCATAAAGGCCACAGCAACATCCCATATCCATAATGCACCTTTCAAAAAAATCCTTGAATTTGTCGGTTTCATAATCGTATTTTATTACATCAGGAATATCAATAATTACTTTCATATTTTTCTCCTTATAAAAAATTTTTTAACCATTCATCAGTCTTCAGGCAATCAGCAAAGGTTATATTAATAAGATTCAGAGAACTTGCGATCATAAACAACCAGTATTTTGCTTCATTGCTGCCATCATCGGCAAGAAGTCTGGCTAATTCTTTGATAACTGGTGTTAATTCTCCTTCGTCCATACAGGCAAGAAAATCCGTATAATAATCATAAGCGTTCTGCTTAACCTCTTTTTGAGAATACGCACCCTTCCAGTGTTTATTTCCATATTCAGCTATGTCATAAAAATCCGAAAATTCCATATAATTTCCTCCTATTATCTGTTTGATATAGTTAATATGACAGATAAAGGAATATAAAAGAAAAAGAAGCCAAGAGACTTCTTTTAATTTTCGTTATATGGCTCACAATTGCTTTTCCAGGCAGTTTTTACCTTGGAAATCTTCCTGATAAAGTCCAGGACTAACAGGGATCCAATTGTTTATGTTTTTCAATATTTTTTCTCCTTATCTCTTATGGACATTAATATTTTTCCAAGATTATTTTGTCCTACTCCATTACATTTGCCCCAAAAATAATCTCCCCAGTTATTTTCCTCTACTATTTCGCCGCGAATATTCAATAGTTTATGCAAAAGTTCAGGATTTTGAAATTTGATATTAAGAATAATTTTCATAATATCAAGTTTAACAATATCCCAATCGGTTCTAAGAGGTAGTTTTCTTCCGAGCTTTTTTGCTTCATAACCATTTAAATTGCAAAACATATCAGCATTAACTGGGGACTTACAAGCTTGATAAGCCGATTCTGCTGATAAAAAAGTATAGGATTTGTCATTTAAAATAAATGTAATCTTACAAGGATACATATTACTGAGAAAATAATATTCATTTCTAAATTGCATGTTTGATTACCTCCTTATTGTTCGATTTCACCCATAGTAATGAGTTTTGTAAAAATCTGCTGTAGCACCGGAACACAAATTGAATTACCGGCCAGATGACAGATCTGAGCTTCTGTTAATCCCACTCTCTTCATAGCAGCATAATCACGGTCTTTAAAACCCATGAGCCGCCAACATTCTTTTGCAGTCAACATCCGAAGACATCCATTTACATATACAGCCTGTCTAGGTGCTGTTGTAAGTGTTTTTGCAACACCTTTTCCTACTCTACCGCGTCTTGTTTTGGAATTAGGAAAAGCTACATTGATGCAATCTCCATCTTCCACGAGCTTATATCCAATTTTTGTAGCTTCCTTTACATATAGTTTTCCATTATTCGTAAAGAAAAGCTGTTTTTCTGCATCAGAGAGCTGGTAATCAGCTGGATTCACTGTTTTATCAAGGAAATCCCGTAGATGAAATTTAAGGGGTATTTCATCCGGAAATTCAAATTCATTTCCAGATAATAAGCTCACGACATATAACCGTTCTCTTGCCTGTGGAATCCCGTATTTACTTGCATCAAGAATAGCATATGTGCTTTTATATCCCATAGCTTCCATTGTTTCGATATAATGGTCCAAATGGTGTTTATGAGATACCTTTTTACCCTGA
Source organism: Clostridium sp. AF34-10BH (assembly GCF_003478095.1). NCBI lineage: Bacteria > Bacillati > Bacillota > Clostridia > Eubacteriales > Clostridiaceae > Clostridium > Clostridium sp. AF34-10BH. The sequence continues at coordinate 121,409 of NZ_QUEC01000004.1, read as the reverse complement.
GAAGCCAGATTCGGGACATTTTCCCAGATGACTACCGGAGGTCTCTTATGTAATCCCTTTTCGATAATTTCAAGTGTCCGGTTATAAAGGATAGAGCGACCGGTATTAATGTCATTTTTACCTTCTTTTGTAAAGTCCTGGCAAGGAGATCCATGAATTAGAATATCAACATCCATATTCCAGTTTATGATATTCTGCGGTTTATAGCTAATATCAAAAATATTGTTATAAGCTAATACGGCATAAGGAAGAATCTCAACATAATCGATGGATTTGATGTTCAGCCCACATAATTCCAACGCTCTACGTGGAGCTCCTACACCTCCAAATAATTCCAAAATGTTCGTTGTTTCTTTCATATTATTTCCTCCATTTATCTTTTTGATGTAATTAATATGACAGATGAAACAAGACAAAATAAAAAGAAGCCAAAAGGCTTCTTTTTATTAGAAAACGTAGATATCAGATTTAAGGACGAAAAACGGGCGTACAGCCATAATGGAACTGCATAATGTATAGTTAGGTAAATCATTGTCATCAATATACAGAACAGTTTTATAACTGCAGCCAGAAAGAATCGTTGCGGGAGTCAATAAATAGTAAATATTTTCACAATCGCCAATGTCCTTATGGTACTTCATGTAGTCTAAAAGACTCATAATACTTACCTTGTCTCTACATTTACCATAATCATCGTATCCATCAAGAGATATCAGGTCTCTAGTGAATTCAACGATATTATCTTCTCCGAATTGTGCTGCAAGCTCCTTAAAATATTCTTTGTTTAAATATTCTCGAATATTACTATCACGCCAATCATTTGTATCTCCAAAATATAGTCTGTGATCAAAAAGACCCTTTCTTACAACTGCTGCAGTCCCATTCTCAAACTGTTGGCATACAATGTATTCAATTCCATTTCCATCTTTGAATGTTTCCCCTGCATTTAGCTCAGAAAGTTTTCTATCACCTTTGATACCAGAATTATTTTCAATACCTTTAACATTTCTGGCTACCAGAGTGCATCTCCATGTAAACATAACCACCTTTGTATTCATACCAATGTCATTACACTCATTGGATATATGAATTGCTTCTTCTTTACTATATGTTCGAAAAGCTCGATCAATTTCTCCAGTATAGGAGTTTTCATGATTATTTAGGTTTCCTTTTACAAACATTTCTTCTTTTTCATCCATTACATAGTATAAATTTCTTGTTTTGCTTGTATTCATTATATTATTCCTCTCATTCATCTACACCAAGCCCACAGCAGTTTCTACACATTTCATCTTCGTATCCAGTGTAAGTATCTGTATAAGGACAATGGTATCGTGTTTCCATTTTACCGGTTTCTTCATTATACTCTTCAATAGGTTCGTCACATGGTGTCCACATTATTATTTCCCTCTTATGGTTTCTCCATTTTTAATACCAACTTTCGCAGGTGAAATTTCCGTCAACCAATTCATTTGTCTCTAAACAAAATCCTTCATAAGTAGAACAAGGATTATACATTTTGCAATCATCACAGCGTTTACACTTTCGCTTTGAATTGTTCACAATATGATACATATTCTGTTCTACGTACTTCTCTTTGATTCCCTCCCATTGCTCTTGCGTTACATTCAAATAAGCATTTACAATCATTTCCTCTTACCTCTAATCTAAAAGAAATGCAATTTTTATATACACCAGTATTCTTCTCCATCCATTGCTCGCTTCACTTCATCAATGGATAAATCATATAAGTCTGCAACAAAATCTATTGCACTATCCATACATTGCAAGGATGTAAACTTCTGTCTACACCTTAGACAACTGATTGCCTGTAGTAGACTCCTTTCTGTATGCAATAATTCCTGCTGTTTTGCTTCAGCATATTTTTCATAATTGTTTTTACTCATTTCTCTTCACTACTTTCCTAAGAAATCTTAGTTTCAATGGCTATTTTTTATTTCGTAAATCCAATTTTCAAAATCCTCTTAATTATCAATTACATTTTTCAAAACTCTTTCAATTGTTGCCTTATCATACACATCTGAATGTCCATTTGGACAATTAGGCAGTTCATTGATAGCAGCAATACATTTTTCAATTAGTTCTTTTGTAAATTCTCTTCGTTCTCTTTTTGACATAATATTACCTCCAATCTTCTAAAGAAATGCGAATTTTGTCTGCCTCTATATCTTCATCTCATAGATTATTACGTTACCTCTTATTCAGCCATTTCTTTCCGCAACTCTCTGATAATATTAATTACGGTTGTTGTTTCCAATAATGGACACTCGGCAATTACATCAGGTGTATGATTTAACACCTTGTCTTCCAGCTTATCACAAAATGCTCTGATATTTGCTTTACCCATTTCTTCAAACATATTATTCACTTTAATTTCCTCTTTTCTTTTTGATTTATAATTTTTGATGTAAAACCACACCTTTTATTGTGGATAGTGATTACTCTCCGTCCCATCCACTATCGTCATAGGGGTTACTAAAAGATCCGTATCTATTATTCTGGTACCCAGCCCTGTAATAAGGGCAATCTGTACATTCTTTATGTTTACACTCAACTTCGGTATTATATGCCCATATGCAACCATTATTTGTTCTCATTTTTATTTTCCTTTCTTATATTTATTTAATAATATTGAAGTTACATCTATGCCGAATTCCTATAATGCCTCCGTCGAGTACAATTTTGTAATATCTATCATTGATGAGGTCAATGACATCGTATCTCTTGCCTCTCGTCATACCAGCTGCTGTAAATTTAGCTTCTATAATCATACTTTTATTTTCCTCCATTCAGCAATTAATCATACTTCTCTTATGTACACTTGAGTAGAATCATAAATGAAGTAACAGTCACCGTCATTATCAAAATCCATAGGACAGCTAATAACATTTCCATTTTCCTCTTTAATCATAATAGTCATATTATCAAAGTCCTGCTGTCCTACAGTAACGATCTTACCGTTTATGTTTTTCTTCATAGCAAAAGCATTATTCCAATTCATATTATTTATCCTCCAAAATAAATTCTCCTATTTTCTTATGTTATTTATAATATGACAGAAAATAGCAAAAAAAAATTCTCCGGATAAAAATATCCGGAGATTGTATCAAAGATAAAAGATGGAAGAAACAAATGATTAACTCATTTGATATTCTTATTATAACAAATGGTTCTATAGATGCAAATTTCTGCATAGAAATTCTTACAACAGCGTATCATATTTTTTAATAAACTGTCTTAACTCTTTTTCCACCGCTTCAATCATTTCTTTTTCTGTTTTAGGGAAGTTTTTCAGATACTGAAGTCCAACCGGCGGAATTCCATTTGGCATCGGTTTATCATGAATAAACTCCAAAGTAATTCCGATTCGACTCACGTTAATTTCAGCTTTAAATTTTCCAATTGAGTATACGCCAACAACAAAACGTTGAGGAAAATCGTTAGCAAAATTGGAATCCTGTGCAATTTCTTTTAATCCTTTTTGCAAATTAATGACATAATTATAATCAGTGTATCTTCGTTCAAAGGAAACTGGAACAGAAATAACGTCTTCCACAAAATCCAACATTTCAGAAAATGTTTGAGCCTTAAAATCCAAAATCTCACCGTTATCAATATCAACTAATCGATACTGGGATTTTCGACGCCCCCAGCGCATGTATGACTGTTCACAAATAACAGCCTTAGTACTTAGTATTGATTCGCTGTATGGCGTCCTTCTAATAATATAAAACACTTCTCCAGGTCTACTAGGTAAATTATTCATGAAACGCTCCTATTCTGCTTCAGCTATTTCTCTTAGTTGTATGGCTTCTTTTTGTATATTTATTGCATAGTTGCTATAGTTTCCGGCTTCATATCGTTTCCGGGCCGTCTCTGAAGGCATATTGTAATACATAAGCACTTCGGTCATATCTCTTTTTGTGGATATAAGCTCAGCAAGATAATCAGCAGCAACTATTATATTTTGATAAGGATCATATAAATCATCACATTCAAGTCTTTCCATTCTTGATTTATGTGAATATTCATTGATCTGACATAACCCTAAACAATGTCCGTTTGATACATCAGGAAGAAAAGCAGATTCCTTTTTAATAAGACATAGCATCAGATAAGGATCAAGCTCATAATCCTGACATATCTGCAGAAAGTTTAACTGAAAATCTTCATCCGCAAATAAACTTCTGGCTTCTTTTGGAAGTTGATCTAATGCTTTTTGAAATCTCCGCAGTTCTTTTTCCTGTGTATTTTCCAATACGTTGATTATAATATCTTCCTGCATGGAATTATGATATTCAATACATTTTACTGTTTTTTGTTCAGAATGATCTGCCGAACATGATAAAGTAGAGTTAACGGCAGATGTAGTTAAAAGGTTACATAAAAGGAAACATGTACCTTTAAGTGCGGTATACATCATTGACGTTATTCTCCTTTATAATAAAGTATTACTTCTGTCCCGGCATCTACCTCGGTATTGGATGAAGGGTCCTGCGCTACTACACTTCCAATTTCAAAAAAATCAGAATATTCAATATATCCTTCATACGGAAGAATACCTCCTATTTTCAATCCGGCTTCACTGATATCAATAATTGCATCATCAATATTTTCTCCCACTACTCCTGGAATATATATTTTATTATTTATGTCTTTCTCCGACTCTTCGAAGTACTCTGCACTGCTGACTTTAATTAATATGGGAATAGAAACATCTACTTCTTCTCCTTCTGGTATATTCTGTTCAAGAACCTGACCGGGATGCTGTTCGTCGTCAATCCATTCAATATCGTAAAAAGTGATACCATTGTTTACCAGCTCATAAGTTGCATCATCTATTTTCATTCCAATGACGTTTGGCATAATATTTTTTTCTTCTTGTTGTTCCGTTTCAGAAATATTATCTGCAAAATCGTTGCCTGAGATATCATTACCGGAAATATCATTTCCGGATACATCCAGTATATCTGTTGTATCTGATAGTGCTTTATTATTTGAAAAATGTATGATAGAAAAAACAATTATTAAAATAATAACAAGTGTAATTATAAGATAAATAATTTTTGAGTATTTAAATTTATTAATCATAAAAAATCTCCTTTTCTGTTACAATACTTCCGTTTTTAACTAAATCCATGATTTTTTTCACATAATATCCGTTTAAATTTAAGTCACTCATCTCTTTATTTAGTTCATTAAAGTCTGTTATTGGGTGATTATATGATCGTTGTGATGTTAATGCATCTAATACATCCAGAACAGATAAAACTTTACAAAAATTTGGAATCTGGTCACCCATTAAACCTAGTGGATATCCGGATCCATCTTCCCGTTCATGATGAAGAAGAACACACATATGTATATCCAATGGGAAATCTGTCACAAAACTAATTCCATCACTTGTATGCGAATTTATAATGAGTTTTTCTACATTAGATAGTTTCTCTGGTTTATTAATGATATCCAAAGGTACTTTGAGTTTTCCGATATCATGTAAAGCACAACCCATTATAAATATTTCTGGATCCGTATTTATGAGATCGGTCGTTTTGGTGAGAACGGCAGCATTTTTAGCTACTCTCATACTGTGAGTGTATGTGGTAAAATCATATTGTTTTAATAAATCAAGAAGTCTTGTGTAATTTTGGTAATTCCGATAGGTTTCGATCATAAACTCCTTTCCAGAGGTTTTCCTCATAGTTAAAGAGTTAAGATCGAAACCCTTTATTTATTGTTCCATAATTATTATGACAGATATTTTTGGATTACTCATAGATGGTTTTAGTCTGCAAATGCGAAAATATAAACATTTATGTTAAGAACCGGTCCAATCCATAACTACTATTGTCGAAATACAATTATTTCATCATTTTTATCATGAATGTATTGTAACCCTTCTCCGACTCCTAACCCCTTTTGCATACAACTCATAACTTGATCATTTATATTGAATAATTGTTGAATTATATCCCTGCCAGCTGCTCTTTGATTAAAACTGATTAAGAAAGAGGTATTACAAAGTATTATTCTTCCTAATTGAAAGTTACATAGCTTTTCAATATCATCAATGACACAAGTAGAAATACAACCCCATTTTCTTCCGCGTTTGTAAATTTTTGCAAAGGTATCTGACAATACATTATTTTGTAATATTAAATATATATTATCAAAATAGATCCAAGTTCGTTTTTGTTGATTCTTCTTATATGTTATTTTTTGCCAAATATCTATCAAACAAAGCATAATATAAAATGATGCGTTACAGGACGGTGTGTTATATAGTTTATATGCAATAATTCTTTTTTTAGGATTATATATGATGTCATCCAAAACTTTGTTTGTCTGAATTTCAAATAAATATGGCATCATATCAACATAGTATTTTAAATGTAGTCCAACATTCCGCATATTATGATCAGTTTCTGCAATAAGCATTTCATAGAAATTTTGAAACGATGGATTTTCAAAATTTTTGTATAATTTCTTTAAGATGTTATAAATGCTTTTTATTTCAATAGAACCTAATTCCTGGTCCATCGCGATGCAGCATAAACCTATAATATCATCAAACGTATAAACTTCATGTTCTAAATTATTATTTATGTAATTTGGTGTATATAATGGATCCATGTGTGTATTTGGAGATAAGAAATCAATTATTGTTCCATTATTTTTCTTTACCAGTTCCTCATAGTCTCCATTCATATCTAAAATGATCACATCATCTTCTGTATTTTGAAGTATTTGTTCAATTTCTTTTATTGCAAAGGTACTTTTTCCAGTTCCAGAAGTTCCAGTAATTAAACTATTCGAATAAGCAGATTGCCTTCTGTCATAGTAAATAGGTTTTCCAGTGTGAATATTCATCCCGTAATAAAAAATATCTTTTTTCATTTTATGTTCTCCTTTAATTTTTTGTTTAAGGTACCATCTAATTACCATCTATGTTCTTTATCTTTATTATGACAGATTTGTGATTAAATGAATTTTTCTGCACAAAAATCCCACGGCATGAATAAACCGTGGGATTATAGCTACATATTATTCTTCAGAAAGTTTATCTGTATCGGTTTCCGTTGATGTGTTTGATAAGGTGGTTACTTCTGTATAATCATCCTTAAGATCAGATGTTTTTACATTAGAGTCCTTCTTTTTTAATGCACCCTTCAATGCTTCGGTCGGATCAATCCCGGTAGATTCCTTAATACCATCAGATACCTGTGTAATCGTAGTCATGATGTCACCGGCTAACTGACTGGTATTTCCACCAAACATCTTAATAGAGTCAACATTGGTGTAGCCCTTTGCCACTGCCTCTGCAATCTTAGGCAGCTGTTCGAAGTATACTTTCAAAGTATCCAGCTCCATCTGCTGTCTTGCAGCATCGCCGTACTGTTTCATAGCTTCCGCTTTCTTCAGAATACCGGCTGCCTCTGCCTCTGCTTTTGCCTGAATGGCTTCTGCTTCCGCCTTACCTTTGGCTGCAACGGCTGATGCCTCTGCCAGGCCTGCTGCCTTGACTGCCTCTGCCGCCTGCTCCTTGGCGAATCTTTCTGCCTCGGATTTTGCCTTTTCTGCCTCTGCCTGTCTCTGGATTTCGAAGAGTTCGGCCTCCGCTCTCTTCTGTCTCTCATACTGCTCGGCATCTGCCTTCTGCTGTGCTGCGTATTTGTTTGCTTCTGCGGTCTTCTTGACCTCAGCTTCCAGAGCTTTCTCCTTGATGGATACTTCTCTTTCCTTTAACTCCAGTTCCTTCTCCTGACGGGCCAGATTTGCATTTGCTGTGGTGATCTCCACGGTCTTACGTTGTTCCTCTTCCTGGATCTTGTAAGCGGCATCTGCCTCAGCCTTCTTAATATCAGACTCTTTCTTCAGCTCTGCTTTCTTAATAGCCAGTTCGGTCTGCTTCTGGGCAATCTCGGTCTCTGCGATGACCTGTGCATCATTGGCATCCTTCTGTGCCTGTGCTCTGGCGATGGCCACATCTCTGTCTGCCTGTGCCTTTGCAACGGAAGCATCCTTCTGGATCTGGGACATGTTATCCTGTCCTAAAGCAGTGATCAGGTTGTTCTCATCCTCGATCTTCTGAATGTTACAGGACTCGATCCAGATACCAAGGGCATTCATATCCTTCTGCGCCTTTGCCTGTACCTCATCACCGAAAGTCTTACGGTCATTACACAATTCCTTCAGGCACTGGGTACCGATGATCTCACGCATGTTACCCTGTAAGGAATCGGTCAGTGCATCGCGGATCTGCTGTTCCTTCATATTTAAGAAGTTCTTCATCGCTGCCTGTACCATTTCATGGGTAACTCTCTTATTTGGATCACAACCAGGCATAATATTTCCATTTTTATCTACTGTAATATCTTTTGCAGTCAAAACTCTTACCTTTGCTACGGCATCAATATCTACACCGATGAAATCCTTTGTGGGAATATATCCGTTTGTCTTAATATCGATACTGATCTGTCTTAGCATCAATTCATCCTTTTTCTCTAAAAAGGGAATCTTAATACCAGCACGACCAATAAGTACCTTGGGTTCCTTTTTTAAACCCGAAATAATGTATGCCTTATCAGGAGATGCCTTTACATAACCAGACATCAAAATGCCAAGTACTACTACAACAGCTACTACTGCTACAATAACTCCAATGTTAATTCCATTCATTTTAATTTTCTCCTTTTGTATTTTTGTATTACCCCAATAGCGTTCTATATCCTCTGGGGGAATTTCTTTCATATATTTCTGTGCTTCTTTAGAGTTGCATTTTTTTGTTTTGATTCGTAATCTATATTTTTCTTTTTCATTTTCTTTCTCCTATCAATATCCTGCCGGAGGAATCACATCAAATTCCCATATAGGCTTGTTGTATAAAAAGAATGTGACGCTCATAAGGATGAGAAAAAATCCAAACACCAACTGAATTGTGAAATCCGGGTCATGACAATGTTTTATTGCGTATACGATTCTCCAAGCTCCTATAATACAAATAATAGGAGCGGAAATATGAAACAAAGTTACCATAGAATACCTCTTCTTAATTTGCAAATAAATCTGCTACATTCGGAGTTCCTGATGCTGAACTGGTTGTTTCAAAATAGAATCTTTTTTCTACCCCACTCATATTTGCAATGAGATTCATAGGGAAGGAACGAATCTTCTTATTTAAAGAACTTACCGCATCATTATAATCTTTTCTTGCTACGGCAATTCGATTTTCTGTACCTGCAAGATCTGTCATCAACTGACTATATTCTTCACTTGCCTTTAATTCCGGATATGCTTCTACTGCAATATTGAATTCCTTCATAGCCGACTGGTAAGCGGAATCTGCAGCAGCTTCCTCTCCTAAAGACCCATCCCCACGCAGAGAAACAACGCTTTCCAATGTAGATGCTTCATAATCGGAGTACTGCTTTACTACGGCTACCAACTGTGGAATCAGATCATATCTACGCTGTAACTGATTTTCCACCTGTGCCCATTTTTCATTTACATTTTCATCTGCACGCTGTAAAGAGTTATAAGAGCCTCCAAACAAAAGCACAATTGCACAGATTACTACAACTAATACTACCCATCCTTTGTTTTTCATATGTTTTCTCCTTTTTTATTTAATGCAATGTAAAATTATTGTTCCAGATATGATTGTGCAAATAAATAGACACACAGCAAACATCTGGATTTTATTAACTTTTTTGTTTTTTATTTGTTCAATAAGCGGTAATCCATATACAATGGTCATTACGATTGATAATATAATTACTGCTATAAGTGATATGTTTATCAAATTCATTTGTTGATCTCCTGGTTTCGTTTACTCATATTGTCCAATATATATAGTTACTGGACATCCTCTGGCACCATAACTTTCAATAATTTTTTCCTTGCTCAAATCAATTTTAATGACATCACTTCTATGTGGGAATCCTCTGTCTTCTCCTTTTGCATACAGATATCCATCTACTATCGTGGCGCCAATCATTGGAATCTGTTGTTCGTCAAAATATGGTTCAGCCAGCCTTTTTGCTAAATCATACACATTTTCTTTATTCACTTTTCTCTTGAAAAATAATTTTAGTGTTTTCATTTACCAACCTCCCGAAGCGCCACCGCCTCCAAAACTTCCGCCGCCGAATGAACCACTCGAACTGGAACTGCTTCTATAGCCGCTTGAATAATAACGGCCTGATGATAGGGAACCCGAACCACCATCAACGAATGCTGAAATCACACATAATACAACAATAAATACGATGACAACAATCATTCCTACCAGTAGGTCGTCATCATCTGTGCCTGTCTCTACAACATAGTTTTCATCCTGCGAAATAGTATATTCACCAGAATCGTTTAAGATTTCCACAGTTTTTGTGACAGCGGCTAAGAGTCCGTCGGCATAGTTTTCATTCTTAAAATACGAAGTCATGCAGTCAATAATCCTTTTTGCCTGCGAATCAGGGATTACGCCCTCCAGACCATAACCTACTTCCATTCGGAATTCTCTGTCTGCCAGGGCTACATAGATAAGTAATCCTGTGTTATCCTCTTTATTACCGATGCCCAATTTTCTACCGGCTTCCAAAGATGCTTCTTCGACAGTTTTGCCGTCTAGTGATGGTGCTAAATATACGACATATTCGATATCGGTTTGTTTATAAATCTGATATAATGCACTTTCGATTGTCTGTTCTTCTTCTTTTGTCAGCATATCCGCATTGTCAATCACCAACATATCCGATGTGGGAGCTGCCATTACCACAGATCCCAACATCAATGTTGTCATGATGATCAACGCAAAACTCAGACTAATAAAAGACAATACTCTGCGTTTTTTTGTTCTCATGCTTCCTCCTACTTTACGATAAACTCGTCACTTTAGTTTCTCCTTTTATATGTGTATTTTTAATAGGGCTATTTGTTGTCGGTAACCACTATAGATGATGTTGGAACCATCATTGCAACAGAGCTTAACATCAGTGTTACCATAATAATTAGTGTTAATGAAAGACTTATTATAGAAATAAAATTACGTATTCTTAGTTTCCCATATAATTCTCCTTTCTTGATTTTCTTTTGATTTGCGTATTGGCTTGATCCTTAAGACCTTTGGAAATTCCAAAAACAGTAACCAATTTGTCTTCGGAAAATATCCAAACTTTTTCCGCATATATTCGAATATTTCCTGCATCGGGATTAGTGAAATACAGCTTATCCATATATCTTTTTAGCTGCCCATTTGCTTCATTCCTTTTTAATCCTTTTTCTAAAGCAATAGCAGCTAATCGATCACCGCTATCTTTTCCCAGTCCACAACGTTCTTTAATCCGTGTTTTAGCATGATTAGAAGTTTTCATAGGCGACTTTTAAACGATAAAATCTTTTAAAGCAGCTACAACGGCATCGGGATCAGAAGAATGGATTGTCAGGTTTAAAGGTTTAGACAAATCCAGGCTGAAGATACCCATAATACTCCTTGCATCCACAATATAATGGCCGGTCCCAAGATCAAATTCTCCTTCCAACGGGAATAATTTGGAATTGAAATCTTTTACCATTTCTACGCTTGATAGTTTTACTAATACTTTTTTCATTATTTTTCCTCCTGAATGTTATTTGCTATCTTTAATATGACAGATTTTATGGATTTTAGATTTTTCTGCACAAAAAAATTCATGTTTCCATGAATTTTTTAAATATTGCAATTTAACTTTCAGTTCAATTCGTCGTTGATTTCCATCGCAACCTTGAGTAATCCTGTCTCGTCGATAGATTGTCCGTTGATTATCGTTCCAATTTCCTCTTCGCTGAAAACTTCTTCTACATCAGCACAATTTATTTCTATTATTTCTCCATTATTTTGTTTTATCGAGAATGTATTTTTGTTTGAGTCTACTTCGTGCAGCGTACCTATAAAACACTTTCCATTTCTCAAAACTTTACACTTTTGTCCAATATAAATTGTATAATTAAAGTCATTATCTGAGCAATAATTAATAAAGCTTTCTCCGTTTATGAAGAATGTATTTACGCTTCTGACCATATATTCTGTTTCTCCTTAAATCGTTAGTTTAAATTATTAATATCAGTATATTTTACCCAGATATATCTATCTACGGGAGTTATCTTATTCGGTGCATAACCAGTGATTCTAAGCTTTATTTTTTTGTCCCCGTCATTATAATCAACGACTTGCGCTTTAATTTCTACAATATCTCCAATCTGGATTTTATTAATCGGTTTTATAAAAAGTCGAACCATTCCTGTTCCTTTTTTACCTATGACAAAATTGTCATTTTTTTTATTGAAATTCAGTCCGCTTTGAAACATAGATGTTACGTCTCGCTTTGGAACTTCGTATTTATCTGCAATTTCTGCAATTTTATCTCGTTCCAATTCCGTAACAGTTTTACCTCTTTTCCACATAATATTGTCTCCTCCGCTAAATGTTAATCAAAATCATCATCGAAAGTGCATCTCATAACTCTTTCTGATCCGCATTTTGGACAGCGCATAATGTCCCAATCCCCGCCATCGCAAAATACGCAGAAAGAATAATTATGATCGCATTCATCTGGCTTATTTCTGTATTTACCTTTCATTAAAGGATATTCTTCATGTGCTTTCTTTAATGCCTTTTTATAATCCTCTTTATTACTCTTGATATCCATGCATACCTCCGCTAAATCCCAAGTTACCACCTTTTAAATCTTGGCTGATAATATCTGACTTCTTCATTTTTTACTTTCATGTATTCTCCTAATTTATTTGTCTTACCAAATTTGCATAGTATCTACCTATACCACGCCCATTGTCAAATTTCTGATATTTATGAAACTTAATCGGATTAGCTTTAATCAATTTAAGTACATCATCAGGAAAATTATTTTTATTGGCAATTTCTATCATCTTTTCATTCGCAAATTTTTCTGTGCATGAACCGAAAGGACTACCAATAGAATTCACTCCCCATGATTTTTCTATAATATTGATAATTTCTGTAATGTCTGACATTTTCACTGCCTCCATTCTCCCAAAGAAACTCCTAAGTTACATACTTAATTCCTCACTGCATTCAGGTACTCTTTGCATTTCCGATACACTTCCGGATCAAATTCTTTCCGCTCATTTTCATATGCACTGTAATCTGCCGAACTGCAACCACCGATCTGCGCCATTCTAAACATGGTTACTTTCGCATCTCTCCGTAGTGCCGCAATATATCCAGCATACATGCCCTTATCACCGTTGGCAAGCTGTACTCTCGATCTTTCTTGCACTTCCTTTGACGCAGATATTTCCTTTATTTGCTTTATTTCGCATTTTTTGTTATGACAGTCGTAAAGGCAACCGTGGCTTCCATTCTCTCCATCAAAAAAGCCTGCCACGAATTTCGTGGGTTCCTTGCAATCTATACATTTCGCATTCAAAATCATCTCGCTTTACCACCTTTTAATTTTCTTTGTTTTTTATAACAAGCTTCCCGTTTTCAACCTTGTATGGTTCTCCACCATAATCTTCGATTAATTTTCCGAGAAGATCATTAATGACCCATATCTGAGATACCATGCCGGCAATAAAACCAATACATTTAGCTGCTTTTACCTGAGATTCTCTCAACTTCTTGATAAGATCGTCCGTTTTAATAACATCACAACCTCTTCTTTTGAGTTCGGCAATTAATTCATCAGTGGAAGCCATTTCTCTAACAGCAACTTCATCCGGAGACAAATAAACGATTTTTCTATCTTCGTAAATATATTTTCCTTCACATTCTCCGGAAATGTTAATATCTATCAAAATATCTGTTATTCCAATTTCATGCAAAAAATCAATCAACTTATTCAGTTTATTTTCTAAATCACCCATACAGCGATCACAATCCAAATCAAAATAAGCTCTTCCATTTTCATAACGAATATCTTCTAAATTACATGTATCCATGCAAATATCTGACATACTTACAGCATTTGCTAATGTGGCATAATTTTTTTCCGGAACAGAAATCGTTCCATTATTATAAATTATCATATTATATATCCTCCATTTATCTTTATTTTGATATCTCTAATATGACAGAAAATAGATTTTAAAAAACCTGACTATTAAATAGCCAGGTTTTTATACTTTATCAAATTTTCTTGATTTTACCATTTCCATCTAGCCAACATATTCTTCGTACATCACCAGATATTTTACCGGTAATTTTCTTTCCTGTTTCTTCACTTCAGCATCAATTTCTTTCTGAATCGTTTCAACATTTTTTCTGTGTGCATCGATTCGTTTAATTGTCGATTCAGACCGCATATCTGCGTTACAAATCGGGCATCTGTAATCAGGAATATACTCCTTATTAATTTTGGAATTACATTTAGCACAACTGATAATAGCTGACTTGTAATTCTTGATATAAGAAGCCTTCGTCATTTCATTTACTTTTACAAGTTCCGTTGCCTGTCTATTTTTCAATTCTTCCATTCTCTTTGTATTTTTTGCTTCAATGGTATTTCTGAAAGCTACCGCTACATTAGTTTTTCGTCCCCATTTATTCCTGTTCTTTTCCAAATAATTTTCTGCCGCAGTATAACTCGAAAAAATTACTCCAGGGGCAAAATCTATAATCGGAAAAATAGAATTCCAAAGATTGGGAAATTCACCGCAATTTCCCTCATCGAGAACACGGGATCTGATCATGGCCTTTGCATAAGAAAGACTCTTTTCAGAAATGTCATCAATAACAATACCTCCACCAATCCAACTCATATTATTTTCCTCCTATTTTCTTGATATATTTATAATGACAGAAAAATATATATAATTTTTGTTTATTCTTCTGAATACATAAATTCATCATAAAAATTATTGGGATCTAAATATGATTCTAGGCTATGTAGTGAACAAATTATATCATTACTATTTTCTATAAAAGGAGAATATACAAAATCTCTATAAGTGGTTCCTTTAGAAGCATTTTCATACTTTATTAATATACTATTTCCTTCAATTTCGAGAGGAATGCCGTTTATAATTATTTTATTATACTCTCCTGTTATAGCAGTTGGAAATAACTCGATATCCGCGTTTATCACTACTGGAGATTTGCTACAAATAATATGATTTATCATTAATTCTGGATTATTAATACATGCAATATTTTCAAGAAACCATAGATAAAAAACTTTTATGCTTGCAAAAGCGATGTTTTTATTTTCTTTTATCCTAGCATCCATCCAATGATTTAAAGATAGGCAAATTTCACGCTGCTCTTTAATATCTATTACAGATAGCTGCACAGAATATGTATCATTGGGTGTTCCAATCCATTGAATCTTTAACGAATCAAATTTCGAAGATATGGTATTTGAAAATGTATTGCAGATAATTCCATATTCGATCCATTGATCATTTGAATCATCTAATAATGTAGATCGTCCCCAGGAAGATTTATAGGTATTATACCATTTACCCGTATCAAATTTTCCTATATAATGTGCTTCTAAAAGTTCGGCATCCATACGGTTTTGAATATCCCGGTTTAGATATTCTACTTTCCAATATCCACCTTTGCACCAGAAATCATTTGCACTATGCTCCCGGATCCTATCATCTAAAGTTCGATTATTTGCCCATACGATTCCAACATATTTAATGATATTATCGCGTAAATCAATATATCTGTAAACGATTGCCATTCTAACCTCCAAATTTATAATTAATATGAAAGATTTATTTAGAGGCCAATTTTTTCTGCATAGAAAAAGCCCTCACGGGCTTCTTCTAATTTTATGCTGTCTCTTCTAAACGAAGCAAGTCTGAAGTATTCTGGACTAAATACTTTTCTGGGTTGGAATATATTTTATTATACTCCTTTTCTCCACCGTCAAACTCGTCTACAACGACTTTTTCTTCAGTTGTCATATCAGAATATCGATAACTCTCTGTATAATTCCGGATGAGTTTGTTTAATATTCTGAACTGCAACTATAATGGGTTCATCTCTATCCCCTTTAATTGCAATTTTGTTTTTGGCCTCAATTTTATGTGTTTTCACCTATAGATTCTCCACCTTTCTTCCTTGATGCAAATAATATGTCAGAAAAAGGATCCCTAAGGATCCTTTTTTCTATTTGTTATTTAGTTTCTTTTCCTGTTTTTGTTAAAATCTCTGATCAATTCCCGAAACAGGTCATTTTCCGCAACATTACAGTCATAATTCTCAATAAACTTTTCAGCAATCTGCTCAGCCTCTTCCTCCGAAATTTCAATTCCGAGATCGTCCGCATGGCTATACACATCATCCACGCGATAAAGCATCTGTTGCCGTCTATATGCTGCATACAGTATATCTTTCGGTAAATGATTTGCAATCTTTTTTGCCACTTTTTCCGGGTCATTATAGTAATCATTTGGATCGATACTGATTCCAAGATTGACAGCAAACCGGTTTGCAAGATCATCATAGTCTGTTCCATAAATAAGAGCGGCATCGGAATTGCTTTCTCTATCTGCATACGGAAGCATTTCCGGAGTAATGCCCTTATCATCAAGGAAATCTTCCACGCTATCAATTAGTGTCCCGAGAAGCTCCATGGCATCAGGATATAACAGCGGTAAAACAAAATTCTTATCTTCCGGCAGTTCAACTACCTGCCAATGACACATATCTTCGCTATCATTACAGTAGCAGCAATCTCTATCTCCTTCATAGGAACCATATTCTTCATCCGGGTTATCGCCATGCTCTGCATACTCTTTATGCATTTGTGCTACGGCTCTATCTACTCCACTTACTCCGTCTTTATCTTCATAAATAGACTGATTGATTTCTGTCCCATCGGACCAAATTAACATTGCTTTCATTTTTTAGTTTTCTCCGTTGTATTATTAATTTAACTATTTAAAAATATCTAAATATTAAGGGCACCCGGCAAATAAATGTCCAAAAAATTCCTGTGCATCTGGACACGAATTAAATGAAATAATAGTATTTTCTTCTGGAACATTAAATACCTTCCAAATATAAGGTTCTTGCCCATTTGCTTCAAAGTAACAGTAATCATTCCCTTTGTACACATAAGGATTAGGAATAATGTTCTTCTGATTATAGATATCAAATTCTTTATACATCGCTTCTACTGCTCTTTCATATCCGGATATTCCATCTTTATCATCAAATAAGCTGTATTTCATATTTGTTCTATCTGACCAAACTAATATAGCTTTCATCCTATTTTCCTCCATAGTTGCCTAACTGTACTTTTTTCAATTTTATTATTTCAAAATATTTTCCAACAGAATTGGATTTCCAATAGAAAAATCAGAATCATTCCAGAAAATCTGTGCTTTTATATCACGACCTTTGCGCATCTTTTCGTAATCTTCCTTCAATGAATTCTGGCCAATCAAATGTAGTGCTTCGTCAGTCGTCTTCGCCAATTCCTTCCATGCATCCGGCAGATGATATCCAGCTATATGATATCCGTCGGTAATCTGAAGTAACCCCGAATAACCGCCCTTTATACCTTTCTTCCATTCTTTTTCAGAATCCAAAAGAAATAATAAATCATACATAAGTTCTTCAATGTCGTAATCGATGGTGAATGAATTATTGCTACCATTAGGGTGCAACACTATAGCTTTATCAGAATTTGCAGCAATAATTGCCTTCCGTAGTTTTGCTTCGCTATATTCAGGTTCCATGGTAAGATGATCTTCGATACCACCATTTGCATCCTGGCTCCAGAAAGCAATCTTTTTCTTTCCAAGATATAAATCACCCTGATATACGTGACCTTCCGGGCCTACAAAACTTCTTACCTTTTTGATACTTAATCCGTTAATATTTGCCATAATTATTCTCCTTTTTTCTTTATTTATAAAAATAATATGTCAGAAAAAAGAAATAAAAAAAGAGGCCTAAGCCTCTTTAAGTATTTTCGGTTAAATTTCGTAATCGGTCCAGTTATCATAAAATTCATTTCCTCCTATTCCAGTTTTATTTGTTAAATGCTGATTTGGATATTTGTCTAAATATAGGTGAAGCCTCCCCGCCTAAACATTTCATGCTATAGGCGGTGCTTCCAAAGTATAAAACATACCCTTACGGATACATTTTATTTTGTCCTTTAGGGACTTGGAATACCTGACTTGGATACAGGCTGGACTCAGCACATGACAGCTTTACGCTGCCAGAGCCGCATTCAGTCTAATGAGCGAAGCCAGGGTGCAGGTGCTTCTCTTACCACAGTCCGGGACTTTTGCCAGGACGGGCAACTTTTCCTTTTCAGAAAAAGGTTTTAAGAGTTCTCTTATGAAATATCTCGCTCCTATGTTGTAGGATGCATTCAGATCACAGTTATAGATCTTGCCGGTTTGGAACTGGCAGACACTGTAGGATCCCAGATCTGCTTCTCGGCCACGTAGGACTCTTCCTGATCCGTCAAATGCCAGTTTTGAGGTATTATAGGCACATACCCGGCTGACTCGGATCCCAAGTCTGTGGGCCTGAAGCTCTGTCTGCTTCCAGATGACTGCCTTACGCCACATATGCAGGCGCTGCTTTCCGGAGCCACGTTTCTTTCCGGAAGTATCCAGATGCTCCATGACGATGACATCTACATTGTAGAGTACGGCCATGCTGATAATGAAATCCGCAGTCTTCCGGGAAAGGCTTGTATTGATGCCATGGATGGAAGCCCATTTCTTAGGCATGTACTGGCTGCCATGGCGCTGTGCCTTCTTGATCTTACCGAGTTTATGGTTCAGAGAGTCTTCTTCTACCGGGGCTTTATGGAAATGCCGCCCCAGGACAGTACCATCTGAATTCATAACGCAGCAGGTACAGGGGTTATGGATACCAAGGTCCACAGCAAGGATCCGCTGTCCGGAAACCGGTGTCTTATTGAGTATCCTGTCCTCTTCGTAAGAAAAACACAGTTCCCATACCTTATGGCAGTGCCGCAGCACCGGAGAGGATTCCTTCCGGGATCCGCAGTGTCGTAATAAATAATCCACATCACACTTACGCAGTCCGACATCCACATACTGCCAGTCGTTTCGGAAGAACAGTTTCAGTCTAGCAGTATAATTACCGGTCCGCAGAAACATGTTTCCTTTGTAGAAAGCCGGCATTTCCATGGTAATACGCGGCCTGCCGGGTGCTTTCTTTCTAACTGCAGGATCCAGCTTCTTCCAGTTGGCAAGACTGCTGTTGTAAGCACAGCATTTACCGAAGGCACAGCTGATGGCTGCCCTGCGCAGGTAACATGGGAACTTTGGAAATCTATTGTCAAAGTCATACTTCGGAACCGGATGTGCTGTAGTGGCATGAGATAACCTCTCGGCACACAGGACGGTTTCATTGGTGCTCATGCCTGCAAACGTGTTCCACTCCTCCAGAATGACATCCATATAGAAACGGACTGCATCTGTATAAAGCATTACTGTCTGCTTCAGGGATGAAATGTATTCTGTTTTCAGACGTACATTGTAGGAAGTAATGATCTTCATACAGCTTGCTCCTTTCTATATGTGATGTTATAATAATTATAACACAAAATAATTTAGTTGTATAGGAGATACTGTTATGAGCGATACTGAATATCAGAAGAATAGACACAGTTGTTATTACCTAAAATATCACTTGGTTGTAGCTATTAAATACAGGCATCCAGTACTGGGGATTGAGGAAATCAGAACCAGGCTTCTGGAGTTATCATACCGTCTGATCGAGGAGGACTGGGGCTGTCATATTGATAATATCAATACGGACTTGGATCATGTACATATCCTGTTTTCTGCAACACCACAGATACAGTTATCGAAGCTTGTCAATAACTACAAGACTGTCACCGCAAGACTGATCCGTAAGGAATTTCCAGAGGAACTAAAACCATTTTTCTGGAAACCATATTTCTGGTCCGATAGTTATTTCATAGGTACGGTAAGTGATGTTACGGATAAAATGATATCGAAGTATATTGATAACCAGGGTAAAAAATAAACGGTACCTGCAGGTGCCGTTTTAACCGGCTTACCCCGCCTAAGCTTCGCTATAGACGTGGAATGCGCCGGAAGATATTCAATTGCTTTTTCGCATCTTTTATGCAAAACCATCTATGAAAAAACGCTTGTATATATTTGTAATTAAAGTATAATAGAAATACAAGGAGGAATAAATGTTATGTATATTAATGGTGATGAACTAAAAGATGTTTTATTGGAAATTTATCAAGTATTAGACATTCCAACATATAAGAATTCTACAAATGAACTTTATGAGCAATTAAAGGATTTTGAAGGAAATGATGATGTAGTTTTGTTTTTTGAAAAAACGGACCATCGAAGCATCATTCTTTTCCAAGCAAGACAAGAAGAAAAAGATGCCTTATATATCGATCTGGAGATTCTTTTTCAGGATATTATTACTCATCAGGAAAAAAAGAAAGAAAAAGGACCTGAAGAAAATAATTTATCTAGACAAAATATTGATGATTATGAACAGGAATAAAAAAGAGAGCTTTTGCTCTCTTTTTTATTAAATGGTATGCTTCGTAGATAATTTAATTGCTTGATGTTTTAATTTGCCTTATTAAAACTGTATCCTTTCATTGCGGCATATTTATGAAGTTTTATAATCATGTCATTTTCCAGCTGTTCTCTCCAGTTTTCAGCATTCCAATCGACATTTACGGAATCATCGATATAGTCGTCAGATTCCCAGTCGTCATCACTATCCTCATGTTTAACACAGCAAAAATGGACGATTTCTTTCACTTCCTGATCACATCCGGATAAAAATATGCGAATAAGATCTTCGAAAGTATCTGTTGTCAATCCTCTTTTTATCTGTTTTTCAATATTGAAATTAACATTATCCGCAGTGGAAATATATTCTTTAAGGGCATGAACGGCTGATATCTCATCCTTTAATCTTATTGCTAATTTCACGCTATAGCAGGCTCCCATTTTTTATACTTCCGTATATTCCGTTAAAATTTTATTGCTTGCTTGTACACGATAGTATTTTCCGTCATATTTTAAAACTTCTTTTTCTTTAAAATTTCCTAAGTAGTTTTCACATGTATACAGTATGCTTTCTCCTGATTCGAGAACTTCTCTCTGCTCAGGAGTAATTCGTAACTGATTTGATGTGATATTTTTAATGTTTCTCATACAATTCCTCCTATTTTCTTTTAATACTATTAGTATGAAAGAAAAACCCTCCCGAAAGAACATTTCGGAAGGGTTTAAATAGCAAATTATCCATTTTATAAGACATAGTAATTTACATTTTTATTTACATATTATGAGGTTCTGCATATTCTACAAGATATTTTATTTTTTGAGGCATTGATGGAAATTGAAAGTAAAAAGCTACTGCAGCATTATATTTTCCTACCCATGATTTACGATGGGTTTGCAAATATTTTTCCGCTTCCTCATATGATGAAAACACATCATCGGTAATAAGAACAACCGGCATAATATCAACATCCACGCATGGATATTTTTCATCTAGAACCGCAGAACGAATTCGCATCTGTGCTTTATTAACATCCTTTTCTGAAAAGCTATCCATAATAAATTTTCCGTCTATGAAATACATATATATTCTCCTTCTTTTTCTGATATTTTCGAAATGTTTTTAATTTTATTCAGTTATAGCGTAGCAAAATGAAAATATGATTTATATTTTACCATAGAAGACCTTGCTGTTATTAGCTATTTACAGAAAAAGTTTCACACACTCGTTTTATCCATCTGAATATTATACCATATGATATATATTTTAACAAGATAATACCGCCTTACTCACAACTAAAGTCACGAGTGTGCGGCGGCAAATTATCATGATAGCTATGCAATTTTCCGCATAAAAAACTTCCCGGATTTCCAGTAAGTTTTTTAATTATGGAAAGTCTAGCTAATCTACGATTTTAATCTCTTTTCCACAGCAAGGACAATATTTTGTGGTAGCAATGTTCATGCTTTCATCTACATGTGGATTATTGATCTTTCCTGGATATAGCAGATTCTTCTTCCATTCGCACAGTTCCTCTCCTTTATATCGGCGAAGAATTATATCCTCGCCATTTAAGAAAATTTCCATCGATTCATTTTCACTCAAAGGCATATTTCCTTTTGTACCAAACAGTTTTGATCTGATTTCTTTAGGAATTACAATACGTCCCAGATCATCAAATCTTCTTACAACACCAGATATTAACATATTATTTTCCTCCTTATGTATTATTGATCATTTTTCTTAATTCTTCCAGATTATCCGGATCCGTATACATATTCGCCAGACGATAGATCGCATCTGCCAATTCATCAATTCGCAAACGAGTTGTAGAACTATCGTAATCGGCCCAGATTGTATCTCCGCCGTCATATTCGCATCCTGAGTAAACGGCATACCATTTCCTTCCGTCTGTTCCTTTTGCTTTTCGAATGTATGCAAATACAACTAAATTGTTGCCATCTAATTCGAACTCGTAAAGATCATATCCGATTTCATCCGAAGGATTGTTGAAATCAGTTACGGAATTCTTTACTTCTATGGCTTTTTCTTTTGCTTCCTTTCGTGTCATTGTTTCTCTCCTTCTATCCTATTTTGTATATTTAATATGTCAGATAATAGAGAGTAAAAGAAAACGGATCCGTAAGGGTCCGTTTTTACTTATGAAAGATGTTAATAATCAGTCTTGGTAAATTTCATTGGAAATTATGTGATATACAAAAGCGCACAAAAATGTAAGTATCACAAACCACCAATCAATAGGATCCCCGAGTGAAAGGTCAACCAACACAACCGATACCCCAATTAAAGAATAAAATAATTCCATAGTGTTCCTCCATATATTTCAATTCATGCACTCCACAAGGAGTGCAACTGCAAGATTTAGATATTATTTTAAAATCACCTCTATTTTTTTATTTCAGTGCAAGTCTCCCAGTACTTTCATGTATATTTCATATTCGCACCTGCATCTTATTCTTCGCTTGTCCAAAAGACATAGGTATCCTTACTAATTGTTTTTGCATGTAAAGTCTGTTCTTTTTTCTTTTCCGCAGTATGAGATTTCTGTATTTCTTCCTGCATAGAGGAATATCCATCTTTCTTATAAATATTCTCACATACATCTGCGTTGCAATCCATATCCATCAGAATTTCTGAAGCTGCTTTCTTTACTTCTGCTTTGGCGACACTATAAGCTAATGAGATAATCTTCTTATAATGCTTTTTCGCTTCTGTAGTCATCTCGTCCATGCCATAGTCCTTTATCTTTTTAAATTGCGCCTGAGCTTTCAGAATTTCCGGAATATAATAATTTTTAAGTTTCCTGGTATTATCCGCTTTTCCATTTTGATCTAAATAGTTGACCGCCCAAAGGATATACTCTACTTTGGAATCCGAAGATGCCATATTTTTTAACATTTTTTCGGTATTCGTAAAAACTTCTTTTGAAGTATCCGAAGAGGTTTTTTCTTTCTGTTCTGTTTTGGTTTCTGTTTTTAATTGTTTCTTTTCTTTGAACTTTCTAACAGATTCTTTTATATCGTATGTCACATCTTCAAAGAAACCTGATTCTACTATTAAGATAATCGGTTCTAATACGAAAATCACAAAAAGACACACAATTGCTACAATCACAAATCTTTCCTCTGTCTCTGAATCTTCTTCAGTAATAGTATCCTCTGTTTCATCGACCACTGTTTCTGCAGGCTCTTTTTCTATTGATTCTGATACCACTTCTTCACAAACCGTAACCGAATCATTTTGTGCTTTGTCTTCCGTATCTGCAATTATAGAGATAGGTATCATAATGATTGCTCCTACTGTGGCAAAGCACAAAATACTCATACATAAAGCGTCCTTATCCAGAAATAACGCAAAAAAAACGCCAATGAATACCAATATAATTAATATTATCCAAATAATTTCTATTATACTCATACCATTTACCCCCTCAGTGGAATCATATTAAGCAGAATCACACTTTCACAATGCTGTTTCTTTTTAATCTGTTCTTCAATAAAATAGACACCTTTTTCTGTGAAAGCATCCACATTTTGTAATGTTACAATTGCTCTTCCGGGCTGTTCATCTGCATTAAAGTAAACCAAATATTTCATATCTTTTCCTCCAATTGTCTAATTTGATATTAATATGACAGAATAACTGCTTAAAAAATAAAGGACCTCAAAAGAGATCCTTTGTTTTTAGTATAGCTGCCTAAATTTTTACAATAATTTTGCCAGTCCGGAAAGATATTTTTCTTTCAAGTGTTCGGTCAGCGTTTCTTTTTGACTTAGGTGATCTTTCATATCTGCAAGCTTAACCCAATACGCTATCTGGCCTCCAACACTCGTGCTGGCATACACATTGATTTGGTTACAATATTCGTCATACGACATACCAGAAGGTTTTGTTAATAATTCCAATGCCTCATCTATATCAGGGTATTCTTGTCTGACTACATTTGGAATTTCGTAATCAGTATCCTCTAAAAGATCATGCATATAAGCTACTGCCTGGCATTTTTCCTGCAAATCATTTGGAATTAATTCATTTTGCCTAACATAATCTGCAACCCTGACTGCATGATCGTAAGTACATCTTCTGTAATGGTTTCTGGCCATTCTGTTTGCATAGTCTATTATATTTTCATTTGCAGCGACACATGAATTATTCCATTTTTGTTCCGGAAAAACAGATTTTAAAGCTTCCACATAACTTCTAGCATTCTTTCTTGTAAACCAACACCT
This sequence comes from Clostridium sp. AF34-10BH, assembly GCF_003478095.1. Classification (NCBI taxonomy): domain Bacteria; kingdom Bacillati; phylum Bacillota; class Clostridia; order Eubacteriales; family Clostridiaceae; genus Clostridium; species Clostridium sp. AF34-10BH. Next base: position 96,602 of record NZ_QUEC01000004.1, on the reverse strand, counting down.
ATCAATTATATCAATATAATTGGTATTTGCATTTGCGAACAGATTTTCTTTTGTAATAAAATATCCAAAACGATTTACAAAACCTATTTTTGCAATGTGGGTTATTTCTCGCTGATCTGTGTCGGAATGTTTGACCGGATAAATATAAAAATATTTCTGCTCCTGTACCCACATATTAAAATTCTTATCACTGAATCGTAATCCTGCAGGAATAATAATTCCTTTCGGCAATCCACCTTCTTTCTGTCCTTTGGTTGTTGTAATTAAAAAATCACATCCACCGCATCCAGAATCCTTATAATAATAACTCATATTTTAATACCTCTCATTCTTTTGTTTTATTCCGGAAGCCAATTTTCTTCCGATTTTTTCCACAGTTCTGGTGCAACTGTTTCTTTATAAAAAGCTGATTCAGATGCAACCGCCATGTCGATTAACCAGAAATCATCACCATTTTGCATAATATCAATGGACCATTGACCCGTGAGTTCCACTTCTGCTAACCAAGAACTTATATTATCCAAAACTGTCTGTTTATTTATCTCATATCGTCTATATAATTCCTGCTCATGCATAGAATAGATTACATAGTCGTGTCGATCATGTAAACTGTGGTCTTCAGCAAATCTTTTTTTCATAACTACGGAATCCCAATAAGGATGAATTCCAAGAATTTGCTTAGTGTCAAAATCCACAAACACACGGTACTCCGTATGCAACGGCATGCCTTTATAGATGGTTGGATTATTTTCTTTATCTGGAATAAAATCACGGACCACCCATTCATTTGTTGTTGAAACTCCATAAATGGGATGTGGTTTTGTCAATGGTGATGCCATCTGCAAAGCCTGCCAATGAATAAAAAGCAGATACTCTCCTAATTCCCGGACTTCTTTTGCACCATGGACATGAGCGTTCCGAAAATCATACTTTGAAGAATAGGTTCCAGTCTTAATGAAATATTCTTTATTTTCATTCAGTCCAAATACTTTCTGGCAATATCGATCAACAATATCCAATGTTGTTCTGTTAAAAGACATATAATCCTGCCTTGTTAATTGTAGCATTGTGAGTGGAATCTTAATGATTGTAGTGGATGGGATCTTAAAGAAGCCCTGTTCCGTAACTGGTCCAACAATTTTCGGCAGCCAATATCCCATTGAATTCCGATTACGTCCAATCATATCATACATAACGTCATCCACATCCAAGATATCCAATCCCTGCCGGAACATTCCATAAAATTCTCTCATTTGATTGATATTTCCAGATACTTTTGCTTTTTCATAATGTTCAAACATAAATAAGAGCGTTTTATAACTACTTTCTTTGATATCACGCTGCATCAGAAATCCAGTGAATTGAGGACGTATACTCTCAGGTACAGTCATAATATCATTTTTTGTTACTATAGGAGCTGTTTCCGGAAGGAGCGCAGTATTCAATGATCCGCTTACACTTCGACCATCGTATTTCCACACTGATGTTTGAGAAATAAGTTCCTCTACGATTTTATCAATAATATTCTGACTGCAGTTTCTTGCTTCGATTCCCTCTTTTTCTTCTGCTACTTGTTTAGCATTTATAGTAAAAAGATTATCAGAATCCGTTTCAGACAGGATACATTCCTGATATTTTTCATCAAATTTCCGGAGTAATTCCGGATCTGTCTTTAGAATCTGCGCAGCTTCATCTAAAGAGATGGATTCTTTACTTTTTCGCATAAGAAAATCTAAAAGAGCCATATGCTTCCTCCTTCTATCATTAATTTATCTTAATATGACAGAAAAGAAAAAAGAAAAGTCCCTCTCACGGGACTTTTCTTTTTATGCTTCCATATTTTTAGAAACTCTGTGATATTTACATTTTTCGCATTTCTTTAGCAGTTTATCTCTATAGTTTTCGTCATAGCCTCTGAATATTCCAAGACATGTATTATAATATTTTTCTTTTTCTAAATTAGCCTCCTTTTTATTCATGTAGCTACGATCTTTATCAAAACTATATTTTTCAAAATAGCATAACGGTATCTGTTCCTTCCAAAAAGCATTCTGCTGTACACCCGCTATTGCCTGGCGCCTTAACATTTCATTACCACTTAAAATTATATGAAAATGGAATGAAAGATCATCATATGGATCAGATAAAGCCCAATCCAATGGATCGAGGTTATCAAGAATGCTATTTCCGCAACAACGTTTATTCTTGTGATAATGTTGCAGCTCTATCGGGATACTTTTAATATCGACTCCACACAGAGTTGCAAGTTCCTCGGCTGTTTTAACGTTAAAGGAAATGATGACGGCTGGATTTTTCCCTGTAAAGAAACAACGATATTTGCTCTTATAATCGTCATTGTATTCCTTACCTAAAGTAATATCTCTGTATGATATATTTTTGGCTGCATATTCAAAAGAATCGATTTTTCCATCAAACTTTTTGGTTAAAATGAGATTAACAATATACCCAGCCGAATTTCTAATCATAGATAGCATTTCAGATATAACTCGGTTTTTATTTTTATCGAAATCAGAATTCAACATACCGCCTATGGATACGGCCATGTTATATCTTGCTAACCATTGCTGATCATAAATGAGTTCTTTTTCTGTCCGCATCGAACTTAAATCAAGTGTTTCATACTGACGGAAGCAAGTTGATTTATTATCGGTAAGCATAGGTAACGTCTTATCTCTTTGTTTAATAAGATTAAAAACATTTGTGTCTACTTTATTAACATATCTATCAATGAGATAATCATACAGGTGTTCCGATTTTCTACCGTATTCCATTTCAATATTCTTTGGATTTTCAACAGGTTTCACTACAATATATGGAATAGTTGTTCTTAATGCAATCTCATTCTTTTCATTTTCTTCCAGCCTGTCATAAATAATATTTGCTTCACAGAAAGAAAGATCCTCTAATTCAATATGTTCCTTATAAAACCGATCTTTAATCAAAGAAAACATATAGATAGCCCAGAATGCTTCATCCTGATTTAAAGAAGCAAACGTTCCGATTTTTGTTCTTACGCAGTCGTTATTTACAGCAGGAGCCATATTGTCATCATTTTTGGATACACCATATCTTCCGCTGCCCCATAAATCACTAACATCGATACCGGAGATAGAATTATAAGGGAAATAATTACCTTCTATTCTTTCACTCATATCTCTCCCCGGACACCTGGACATTTTAGCCTGTAGTGGATGTTTATAAATAGGACGGTCAGACAATATATACAGATTTTCTCCATTTCTGATTATAAAAGCAAAAAAACTCTGTTCAAGATTCTTATCATCACAAATGTAGCACATCGAAATACCTGAGATGTCTCCTTTTGCAGCAAAACGGATAACATCGCCAATACTCTTGTACATATAGATATCAAGAGATCCTTTAAACTCATCATCAGCAAATGAGCCCTTTGTTATTTGATCCAACTTCAATTTTCCGTTCATGCAGTTTTTAGCAGATGACACAACACTCATAACATCTTCCGATGTTAATTTATCTGACGAAAGATTATAAAAATCCATGGCTGTTTTCATATTATTGAGCACTATCTCTTCTGCATTACTATTATTTACAGAATCATATAATGTTCTGACATCCTTTAAATACTCTTGGAGATCAGGATTTTCTATTAATTCCATGAAGGAAACATTCTTTCCGTTCATGAATTTCTTAAGATATATTTTCAGATAAGTATCTGCAAATAATCCTGTTTCATCGTATTTTAATGAATTCATAATCCGCTCATTCATCTTTTGAATGTCATAATTAGATAAACGTCCGTCCATATAGATTGTGTATTTTCTGTTATCTTCACTTGGATTTACACCAGTGATTTTTACCCAGAGATCCAATTTCTCTTTTAACGTCATATTTTTCTCCTTCTTTCTTTATTGATATATTTAATATGTCAGATTTTAGAGATATAAAAAAGAAGCCCTATCGGACTTCTTTGCAGCGCCGTGACGGGGAGTCGAACCCCGAAACCGGATTTTACTCCGAGATGGCGGATTAGCAATCCGCTGCTGTACCATTTGAGCCACCACGGCAAAAAATATAGAAACGGCCCATTGCGGATTCGAACCGCAGTCCCCGGGGTCAAGGCCAAGTGCATTGACCGCTATGCTAATGAGCTAAAAACGCCAGTGACAGGACTCGAACCTGTACGTCGGCATAAATGCCGGCTTGCCTGTGTTCGAAGCAGGTGCTGTACCACTTGAGCCACACTGGCGGACTCCCGTGCCCCGCAGATTGGCAGGCTTATCACGAATATCGCAGCAGTTAGTCAATGTCAACCACAATACCGTTTAGCACGGGCTTTTTGCATATACACTGAATAAAAACAGGTGACTAATCTGCTTCACACAGCTTAAATGCAAAGACATCGGTGGGATTCGAACCCACGGTAAAACCTGTTTTGCAGACAGGTGTCTTAAGCCACTCGACCACGATGCCATAATACGGACGACGGGACTCGAACCCGCAAAGTACGATTTAGAAGACCGTTGTTTTGTCCAATTAGACTACGCCCGTATAAAATATCCCCAGGCAGATTTGAACTGCCGTTCCCTGCGTGAGAGGCAGATATCCTTGACCGCTAGACTATGGGGACTTAGCGCTGTGACAGGGATTCGAACCCTGAAAGCGGGAATTTCACCCGACATGCCGGATTTCAAGGCCGGTGCTGTACCAGTTGAGCCATCACAGCAAAAGCGGAACGAGAGGGACTTGAACCCTCAAAGCGTGGATTGACACGACATGTCCGGTTTCCAACCGGGTCCTGTACCAATTGAGGCACCGCTCCATTTGGGGCTTTTGAACCCCCTGTTATTTTGATATTTTATCAGCGATTCCAGATGCTACGTAGCTGTCTGGTTTTACATATACTTCGCAATTTGAAATACTTCCTTTTACCCATCCGACAAGTTCAGGTATCAAATCTTTGGTTTTCCCTTTTTCAGAATATCCTGCGTCAATATGGATAGAAAAAGTAGTATTTAGAAAGACTTCTTCGTACTCTTCTGCTTCTAACAAATGAATCAGCTTATCTGCTATTTCCAAAGAGTCTCCGGTTTCCATCTGCAATTTTGTCCTTATATCCAGAATACGGTCTCTATTATTGATTTTATAGAAGAATATGCCTCCATGTCCCTCGCAGATAACAGCAATGACATTTACTTCTTTTGTATAGTTGAAATTTTGAGAGTCTGTACCAATCGTAATTCGTATATTTGTATCATATTGTTTCATTTTATTGTAATATTCACGGATATATTGAGGGATTTCTTCCAAAATTAAATGTCCGTATGTTGGAGATATCCAATTATTATTTGTCATTACGACCATCCCTTCTGTCTATTAAATATTGACTTATAACAGGCACAGTAGGATTCGAACCCACATCTTCGAGATTTGGAATCTCGTATTCTAAACCATTAAACTATATGCCCATATAAAAATATAAAAAATGCACTTTTTATTCTTATTATTAATATGAATGATTTTAATAAATTTTCATGCAGAAATTTTATATACAAAAAACAGCATCCTTCGATAATGTTTTTATCAGAAGATGCTGTTACTAAAATAACTAATGCCAAATATTGTTATGCAAAAAAATTGCATCAACAAATAAAGCAGTACATCTTCTTATTATGTCTACTCTCTGACCATGAACTATTGGATTGTCTTTTACATATGTTTGTGTTACGCATATTGGTTATCCTTTCTTACAATTTTCATAAATTGTTGTTGAATATATTGAAAAAAGTACGCCAAATCGGATTCGAACCGATACTGACAGGGGCTTAAACCCTGTGCCTCTGCCGATTGGGCTACTGGCGCATAATGGGCATGACAGGCCATGATCCTGCAACCTTCGGCTTAAGAGGCCGCTACTCTGCCACTTGAGTTACATACCTGCGGATACACATACAGTGTCAGTGCATCCGACGAGACTCGAACTCGCATGGAAAATAACTTCCGCCAGATTAAAAGTCTGGTGCCATACCAATTAGGCGACGGATGCATACGTTATAATTTAGATAATCGCTTGTATAACTGTTTTCGTTTCATGATCATTTCTCCTTTATTATATCATTCTGATTCATCGCAAATAGCATAATGCCAATGATAGCCAAAATACTCTCTGTTTGATTTACATGCGTGTCGAATACCAACACGTGTAGCATCAACATTTTTATCAGGATACACATCTCGAGCTGCATATGCAGGTGAATCATAAGATTTTTGTGTCTCTTTGCAAATAACAGTATGCTTTTTAGGCATTGCAATACCATATTCTTGCAACCAATATCGTACTGTTTCAACAGTTATACCATATTCGGTTGCAATAGACCTTAATGTCTTATGTTTTATATCGGTTGATAAAGTTTCATAAGATAACAAATGCGTTCTTGATTTTACATCAATATGATACGATTTGCACCACCGACGAATTGTAGTATGCGTAACTCCGTATTTTGATGCCACTGCAGAATATGTCATCGAAGATATATCTTCAAACAATTCATCCTTCGAAGGATATGATACTTTGCGAAAAGATCGAATACTATTCACATAACACGTATGGCATAATGATCCAGCTTTTGTTGTTTTCTCGCCGCATATTGGACAAATTTTCTTTATACCGTCATCAATGGCATAGTATACGCCTTCTGAATCACAATCTATATCACACCCATTATGATATTTAGTGTGATCAGCTGTTGTTCTAAACACCATTAAATTATCAATATCATTGTTCATTTTATTTCTATCCTTATGATGAACAACTTCTTCTTTCTTCAACTTACGACCAAGCATCTTTTCAGCTTGATCTCTATGAACTAAATGTATTTCACCATTAAGACAATAAGCCAAATACTTGCCGTTAAGAAATGTACGACAGCCATTATACATTTGCATAGCATACCTCTGACATATTCATAAATTATATATAATTGTGAATGCTGATAACAGGACTCGAACCTGTAACCCCATGCTTGTAAGGCATGTGCTCTCCCAGTTGAGCTATATCAGCATAGTTGTGGTGAACAGAATTGAACTGATATTAACCGCTCATCAGACGGTCTTTTTACCATTGAAATACACCACAATATTTTTATAAAGCCTGTGACAAGATTTGAACTTGCAAACCTCTACTTACGAGATAGACGCTCTGCCAATTGGAGCTACACAGGCGTTTAATGTCCTCATGGCGACTCGAACGCCAATCTTTCGGTTCGTAGCCGAAAACTCTATCCATTAAGCTATGGGGACATAGCAGGCAGTAACCGAATCGAACGGGTGTCTAACGGTTCAGAACCGCACGGTTTACCTCTAGCCTAACCGCCTATAAGCCGCAGAAGGGACTCGAACCCTTAATCCCCTGATTACAAAGCAGGTGCATTGCCATTGTGCTACAGCGGCATATTTAGTTTCAGGGAGACCAGTGGGACTCGAACCCACGTAGGAATTGCTTCCGTAGAGCCACAATCTGCTGCCTAACCAACTCGGCCACAGCCTCCATAGCTGGAATGGTGGGACTTGAACCCACAACCTACCGGTTAACAGCCGGTTGCTCTACCATTGAGCTACAAACCAAAATTTTAAAACAAATGCACCAGAAGGGATTCGAACCCATAGAAAACCGGGTTTGAGCCGGTCCCGTCTGCCAGTTGCGGCACTGATGCATACAGTCGGAATGACAGGTCTCGAACCTGCAGCCTCATGATCCCAAATCACGTGCGCTACCAATTGCGCCACATCCCGATAAAGTGCCCATGAGAAGATTCGAACTTCCAATTGATCTATCTGCTGAGGATAGCGTGTCTGCCAGTTGCACCACATGGGCATTTATAATATCCTGAGTGGGAGTCGAACCCACAAACACTTCACCACGTCCTTAGCGTGGCCGCTTTGCCAGTTTGCGTACCAGGACATAATTCTCTTAAATCATACAGACTATCTCGCACACAAATACAGCAAAGAACAAAAGCCCGATACCGATAACAACATATCCGCCAATTGGTTTGCATTTGAACAAAACAAACTCTGAAGGTTTTTTCGGATTCACATAAATCTCATAGATCTGACCCTCTTTATAAGGTTCACTTACTATCTGAGAAGCTCCGCAAAAATATTGCTGGTTATCAAAATCATAAGCGAACTGCGGTTCATAGGTCATCACGCCCTTTGACGCTATCATTTCATTTCCAACGCATTTTGCATCAATGCAGACAGAACTTCGTTTCTGCGCATGAATCTGAATAAATCCAAGAAGCACCGGTAATGCGACCATAACAAGCAAATATAAAACAGCTGATAAAACCTCAAATACAATGTTAGAAATATTAAGCATAATCTGTCACCTCTCTTATCCTCATATATCAGCATTTTTTAATCATTTTGAGTCGGCAGGGTGAGATTCGGACTCACAATGTTTACCACGTGGGTCAGTGTTTTACAGACACTTTGCTTCAGCCTTTTGCATACCTACCGTTAATAATATTCAGTTCCCATATAATAATAGTCTGGCATATTTTTCATCTCCTTTTCTTTTTTGATATAGAGCATGTGACGGGATTTGAACCCGCGTGATGTCCTGCTTGGAAGGCAGGTGTCCAAAACCACTGGACCACACATGCATATGATAAACGACCGCAACGGGACTTGAACCCGTGTTATTCTTCCGTGACAGGGAAGTGCCATAACCAGCTAGGCGATGCAGCCATAATGCCCCGTTTCGGTTACGATCCGATCCTCCGGTTTTTCAGACCGGTGCTTCTACCAAGTTAGCTTACGGGGCTGGATAAAATCACTGTCGGTTTTATCCATGCTAAATCGTTTCTTCATATTGTTTTCTCCTATAATAGATTTTTAAACTCTGAGTTCTTGATTCAGAATTTAAAGAGCAAGCAACGGGATTCGAACCCGCAGTCTCTGGTTCGGCAAACCAGTGTATTAGCCTGTTATACAATGCCTGCATCTGGGACTTCCGGAGTGCCTGGTTCCATAAGCCCCTTATTTTTTTCAATTGTGTTGCAGATGATTCTGCAGTGACCGATAGGGGACTTGAACCCGCTGTTACGAGGTTGAAAGCCTCGTGACCTGAACCATCTAGTCGAATCGGCCATATAGTGGAGCTGGCGGGATTCGAACCCGCGACCTCTTGATTGCAAAACAAATACTCTCCCATCTGAGCTACAGCCCCATATTATTTTAGGATGCCGTGTTCCAGTCTAAACGTTTAAATTGCTTCACATATCCTCTGGAACAGGAATCTTCGTTGATTTTCATGTGACGAACCTTTCTATGGTATTCTTTACGCCGTCTCTTCATGTCAAATTTACACTCACGATCATACCAGCTGCGTTTATAAACACTCTGTCTATTCTTCGTCATCATATATCATACCTCTTTTAATGAATGGGTGCGTTAAATACTTCTATATTTATTATGACAGATTATAAGTTTTATAGAAATTTCTGCACAAAAATTTTTTCATTCATAAAAAAGACCACCAAATTAAGATAATTTCCTAATCCAGTGGTCATGATTTCATATTTCCAATCTATGCGCGGTTCTTATTATAGTTCTCGGGTGCCTGTTCCGATACCTACTGCCCGCTTAAAAAGGCTATGAAAAGAACCACTGAATGTTTTATGCAATTGTGTAAATCTAGTTAAATTTCTCGCAAAAAGACTATATTTCGGCATATTATCGACAATTCGATTCCATCCGTAATGATAATTAGAGCACATTGAACTAAGCCCTGTTTCCAGTGCTGATGTCTGTAAAAACTGAGGTTCATGTTTCATAATCATCGTAGTCATGGTCTTTTCTATCCTTTCTAAAAATTCATTGTATGAAGTAGTTTCTATCCTTCATAATTATTATGTCAGATTTTTTTGAAAAACAAAATACGGAGCGCTTACAATAAATCTTAGAATAATCTAAGACTTACGGCAGGCACTCCGTTTATCTGTAATTAGAATATCACTTCTGCTTATATTTGTCAATAGGTTTTATTAAAATTTGTTTTAGATTAATCCATGCTCTTCGCAGAAGGTTCTCATATGATTAGCCGTCTCATATATGAAAAACATCTTAGTAATACACTATCTATATCTTATAATGAAATTGTTACTCGGTGACATAGAAAAGAAAATTGCCTGTTCTCCTATGCTATGTTTTCTTCTACGATGATTTGGAATTAATATTGTCAACAAGATCCTTTAATTCTTCATTCTCATTTATCCTTGATAATAAACAAAGACATTTACAGCTTTCTTGTGGATCGTTTTGCTCACACCATACACAATCTGTGTAATGATCTACAGTAGTGTTAAATACGGAACAATATGCGTTTTCACATCCAAAAATAGGACAACATTTATCTGGCGTTGGTAATGTGTCTTCCAAACACTGTTCTTTTGATGGATTCCTATCAGAAAATTTACAGGCACAATTACATTGTTTTTTTGAAATATCAACGCCTGATTCTTCACATTCTTTCATCACTTCCTTAAGAGCATCAACATTGATGTCTTCAATAACAAGTTTTCTCTTTTCCCGATATTCTCTTTCATTGCTTTTATCATATAATCTATAACTCACATAAGATATGATATATGAAGCCAGAAAACACACAATTCCTAACAAAATACCAGGTAAATTGAATTCTATGATATTAACCGAACGTCCTATAGCTACAAGCAAAAGAACTGCGATTAATAACACGAAATATAAAGTGTTATCATATGCACATATTGGACCCATATGGATTGTAAAACATTCTTTTATTAGATATAGAACAATAAAAGTAATTAACAAGCATAAAATAAAATTATGATCCATTTCAATTACCTCCTTTTAGCTCCCGGAAATGTCCCGTTAACTCATCAGCCAACGCTTGTCCCTTTTCACCAAACAACATCTGCATCTGGAACGGAAGTCCAATCTTTTCATCGGATGCTGTAGCAACTGCTTTTCTGATTTCATCGATCCGCTTACTATAGCCATATCCAGTCTTCTTTTCCGCTGCTTTTACCAGATCTTCAAGTAACCCTGGGACCGTTTCTTCTGTCTTTTCTGATTCATCAATACTTTCATTTTTAACTGGCTCAATGATAGAATCTGTTCCATTATTATCATTAAGATTCAATGTTTTATTTGACTCTTCTGCTACCGATTCATTTTTTCGAAGATTTCGCACTCTCGGTTTTGTAGTCTTTTTATCTGATCCTTTTGCGGCAGCTGCCATGGATAAAAGTTCCATATCTTGTTCTTTTGCAAAATCAGATAACTCTTTTGAAACAGATGCAATCGTACATACGCGGGTTTCTTCTTTTGCCTTCAACATTCCGAGAACAAATAATAATGTATCTCTCTTTTCAGAAAGGGCTGTGGAAAGACGTAGCTTATCATCCGGAATAGGAAGCTGGCGGAGCTTATTATAATCGCTGATGCGTAACTCTGTTCCCAGGACCATAAACTGATCGTATGTAGACGGGAGCTTTTTATTTTCCTTCAACAGATCTGTAAATTTCTGGATTTCGTCACTCCAGATAAGTAATGTAGACATATTTTAATCCTCCTATGTTTTCTGTTTTTATTAATATGACAGATAATAATCATATATGGAAATTTCTGCATACAAAAAGGAACCAATTATGGTTCCTCTTTAATTTCTCGTATCTGATCTTTTTTAATTTTTACTTGCAATCCATTGGGTGTAACTACATAACATTTTTCATAATTAGACTTGCATGGATCGGAAAGTAAAATGCATGGCATCCATCGCTTATTCGCAAAAAATTCATGCTGAATTTGATTATCTCGCCATGTAATAAATTCATCCGGCGGCATTGTTTTCTTATTATTTCTAAATTCACGAAGAGATATCATTTCTTTTACCTCCTATAGTTATAGATCTATCGTTGCAATCTTTATTACATCTAATTATTTTATTTATCTCCTTTCGAAATCGTCATTTCTTAATGCCAAATTTCTTTAGTTCCATCTTTATACAATAATCTGTGTATTCGGATACTGTCATCTGTTTTCCATTTACAATATAATATACATAACCTGCGCCAGACTGTTTCTTTCCATATCCAAGAGAACCAAGTCTACTATATACATCATGTATAATAACCTTTCGTAAATTATTTTCTGTTATCATCAAATCACCTCATCTAATCTACCTTGCAGATCATTTTTAACCTCTGTTAATGTTGTAGCTCTCATTATGTACTTTGCTATATCTTCTGCAATAGAACACTCAGATGCTTTATCTTCACATCTCTTTATCTCTGTGTCAAGTTCACCGATATATTCTCTTATTTTCTCTTCAACATCCTGTTTAAGATTTACAAAATTGCCATCATAACAGCCAAATTGACCATTACAGATCGTCTTATATACTTCATCCTTACCGGCTTCCCATATCTGACGACTACCTTTAAATATCAACATTGGATAAATTACTTCCTGATTATATCCATTGATATCAAATAACCAAATGTCTTCTGGATTGTTTGCTTTATAGATTATAGACGGTTCAAGGCCAAGTGTTATTTTCTGTCCATTAATGTCAATTAAACACTGTAAACCAAAACGTAACTCAATTCTTGTCTTACCAACATCCTGATCATCACACCAATAATCGTTATATTCTGCTTCTTAATGTCAATTATAATTAACAAATATAATATTTTTGTTTAATTTAATTTACATTCCCAAATATTCTCCTGATTTAATCCTTTCTTCTCTCCGTTTTTTCATCCTTTCAATTTCTGCTTTTTCATATTCCTTAAACTGATTATAAGACATGCCAGTTACTAATAAGTATGCATCATCAATAGTCATAGATGATGTAAGCGTTTTTTCATTAAATTCACAACAGTACTCATTACCATCTTTTGATAACTCATACAGTTCTCTCATTGTATCATCAATATCACAATTATACAATTTTACACTTTTCATATAAAAGCCTCCTTATCTTATAATTTGTACATTACTTTTATCATTCAGCGAGAATATCCAGGTTGCATTTTAATAGTTCCCTTTTTAGTTGTATGATTCTTTTTACAGTCCTCATTGCAGAAAACTAAAGCCCTTCCTCGGTATAAATCAAAAATACCTAGCATTCCGGCTTTATCAGCAAGATCAACCAACTGAAATCCAAAATCTATATCTCCATTAATTGCAACTTCTTTCTCCGCTCCACAATGAAAACACTTAAGTGTAATAATATGATCTTCCATAAATTCTCTCCAATATAAAAAACTAAAGTTAAATTTACTTACCAAATGCTACTTTTATCTTGAGGTTTGTCAGTTTTAATTTCTAGTTTTCTGGTTTCACAACATTTTTCTACGCTTGCTTTGATATTCTCTTTAACGCATAAACAACTGTTCTCATTATCGCATGTCGTAAAAATATCATTAAGTATAACATGAATACCCTCGATTGAATTAATATTTATTTTGTTTCCAAATTCATCTGTATATATAATTTTCTTGGACATATTTTTCTCCTTAATTCGATAGTAAACTTAGATTTCCTCACAAATAAAATCTCTACAGCTCCCAATTTCAATTGCATACATAATTGAGCAACCGTAAGATTTTACTTCATTGATAACATCAATCATATCCTTTTCTGTTTCCATCCAAGCGACAGATATTCCATCTTCCTCGCTTTCATATACTAACAAAAACGGTTTCTCTGGCTTTACAAACAGTTCTTCGTTATTTAGTGGCTTAATCATGTTTTTACTCCTTCATTTACACTATATTTATATTAATATTCTTCTGACCATTTTTTTAATATTCTTCAATGCGTTTTTTAAACTCATTGAATGTTTTTTCATCCTGCTCTGTATATTCGTTATCTACTGGTGTCGGAACAAACCCTACAACGTATTCATTATAATACTGGCAGGAATTTTCCACATTTCCAAGCAACAGCCCACCATCTAAACCAGACCAACCAAATGTCTGATTACCATTGTCCATCCAAACATATGGAGTTGCATAGGTAATATACTTTTCTACTGGAAATCTTATATCAATATACAATACCAGATATTTTTTATTTGAAACGAAAATGCCATTTTCATTTTTGTCTGGAATCGTACATACATCTTTTGGAAAATTTTCTATAGAAGAATACGTAAAACTCTCCAAATTTTTAAACATAGACATTTAATATTTCCTCCGGTTCTTTCTCTTCAAATTCTGACCATCTTACATCATCTGTATTGAAATCAGATTCATCATATTTTCCATTATCATACAAAGATATTTCGCCTATGGCATATAATTCATATACAGCTTTAGCAATATTTTCATGCATATCAAAACTTGGTAAATTATCTTTGTGATCATGAAGCCATTGCTTTACCTTTTTTACATCTTCCTCTGTTAAATGTACCGTGTACTGAACTGATGCTGTCACTTCAATATCCATTCCCATATTTTTTCTCCTTTTATCATAAATATAATACTATTATTACTTTTACCTCCATTCAGACCAATCAATTTCCTGTCCGCAAGTACATACACTATCACTTCTTTTCAATATTCTATTGCACTGTGGACAGTAACATCTATATAAAGGATCAAATCTCATATAATTATTACGAGATACAATTTCTGCTTTTGGTTTCAATTTCATATTTATCTCCCTATAATTGTTTTATGGAAACATTAATATTTTTCATACACCATTGCCACCATGGCATTGTTTCTTTTCCACCTGCTTTTAACCAAGAATCTATCAATTTTTCTCGATCTTTCTTATCTAAACATTGATACAAATACATGAAACATTCTTTTGGATTATTTGATGATGTATTATCGATACATTTCTCCAAATCATCTGTCCAACGTCTGGCAATTTCATTTAAGAGTTCTACTTTAAAATGTAGCGTATTAAAATCATGTTCGCTTAATTTAGCATGAAGATAAAACAAGTCCTTCAAATAATGACTATCAACGGGGAATTCTCCCGTTATTGATAATTCAACTAACTCTTTATATACTGTATATAAATATTTATCATCAAATTTCTTTAATTTATCAGCAAAAGTCATTTGTTCACCTTCTCGTTTTATATATTTTCAACACATCTCATAAATTCTTCTGTTTCCATATTGTATGGATTACAATCGTAGTAAAATACGCATCTGCTATAATCTTCGGCACACTGCAAGATTACCTTGTCTATATCTACCACATTACTATCCAGCAACTCTACATCGGCTTTGAATACCTTGCAGATATGCCGCTTTAAATCTTCGTCATCTTTTACAACCAGCTCCCAAAACTTACCATCTTCGGGATAATTGTTCAAGATAAACCCTTTTGATTCTAATAATTTATTGTAATCAGTTTTGTACTTAGCCATATATCCTACCTCCACTTGAAAGCAATTTTTCATTATGCTAATCTTCTTCCGTTTTTCGCCTGATATTCAGCCCAACATTCATTAAATCTGTTTGGATTTATGTCTTTGCTTCTAAGAAATCTTGCATATTTTCTTTTCAATGGTTGCATTTCTTTTTTGTATACATCTTCATTAATCCAATTCCAAATATCCATATATGCCATGTCATATTTTACACCACGTTCAGGTTTCCATTCAAAAACATCTGCACATATAATATTGACTTTTTCGTTGAAATCGAGCTGTGATGCAACCATATCAATGACTTCTTGGTTCTTTTCGATCACAGTAATACTTTTTACTTCTGGTTTATCTTGAATTGCCATGATAATCATTCCAATTCCAAGACCGCCAACAACAATATCTCCATGTGCCTTTAAACAAAATCTTAAATTTGTACGTTGTTCCATATCCGTGTCTGACATAACACATTTTCCATTATGTGTCAATCTAATATATGTTCCAGGCATAATACCATCTACCATTGCTCTGAAATTACCTTGTTTAATTTCAAACTTCTCTAATTTCCAACCATTATTTTCTCTTTCTTCTAGTAACTCTGGCATATTTTTATACATTTACTCACCTACTCTCCGTGCTAATGAAATCGTCATTTAGTCTTTTATAATAAACTTTTCCGGAATTTCTTCTATCTGATTGTTCTCTAATCCTTTATTAATATAATCATCAAAAGTTCCAGGCACTCCATTATTATTAAAAATAATACGAAGCCTTTCCTCTGATCGAACTCTTCCAGTTTCTTTGATTCTATAATATTTCATTTTATATCACCTCTTCTAATCTTCCTTATAAATCATTCTTTCTTAGTATTACAGTTCATTTTATAAAACATCTAAATCAATAATAGTGTATTTATATTGTTCTGATTTCCATGTATAGTCATCAATTTTTATTGGATTATCTGCTCTTCCTTCACAAAATTTAACGGCTTTATCATATGAATTGTATGCCTCTTGACTAATTTTAGTAGTAGGATATAAGCCACCTAAAGTCATTACTTCAATACAATATATTTTCATAGCGGTCTCCTTTCATATCGCAAGAAAGTTAAATCTCTTTGTACCCTAAAAACTTTAGGCAATGTACAAATCCGTCAATTTCATTTTCTTGAACCATTTCTTTTCGTTCATATCCATCGTCATTTATGTGAATTGCATAATAGTCACAAATTTTCATTCCGACATAGAAAGTTTGTTCCATATCAACTACTCCTTCCGTAGTAAACTTAGATTTCATCCTGACATGGGGTTGGAAATTCAGCCCAAAATAATACTTTCCAAACTGCTATTCTTCCATTCCAGCACCATGTAGGAACTTTCTTTTTTCCCTTCTCTTCATAAGTCATAACAAGAGTTAATCTTCCGTTCACATTACCTCTTCCATTATATTCAACTGTAACAAAATATTCTTTTCCACTCTTACATTCTTCCGGTGGAATTTCTGCGCTAATCCAATTAATCATCTTTTATTACCTCTATTTTAAAAATTAGACTCATCACTTAATTAATACATTATTGCAATTTACATTTTATTTTTACATTTAATGTAGATTGTACTTTCACTGGCTTTGATTTTATAATTTTCAAGTTCACTTTCATATACATCTATCTCATTTCCGGTTAACTTTGACTTCAGATGCAGCATATCAGGATTACATTCTTCGACAAAACCATCAATATCTTTCATATCAGAAAACCAATGTGTTGATACTGTACTGTATAATATTCCTACAATATTTCCTTCTTTAAATTTTTCATATGCATCTAATATAAGATTCTTAAATTTTTCGTTTTTCATAATATTGTTTCTCCTTTTATCATAAATATAATACTATTATGACAGAATAAGTGATATAAAAAATATTGACTTTTAGAACATATGTTTGTATATTATTATTCAGGAGGTATACTTATGACTTTATCTAATTCCGTTTTTGATGCGAAACACATACGCTGCGTTCCAGTTATCGCCGTATTTTCTTCTACCGGCGATATCAAGCCATTATACGTAACGATCAACTGGGTCAAACTCAAAATAGAAACATATACTGTCCTTGATTCTACATTTGGCGACAACTGGGTCAACTTTTTGTGCACCGTAATTGATCACGGAAAGCAGAAACAATTTAAGATTCAGTATAACCTGCATGAGCACGCCTGGTTTATTGAGACAAAATATTTTAGCTGATCTTATGCCTATCCACACATATTTCCCTCCTTATGAACAGCATAGTTCCGTATAATTGCTTCCGTATATAACTTTATAACGCTTGTCTTCCCTATATTGAAAATCCAATGATTCGGATGGACATTCCCCTGGATCTATCCATCCAGCTCTATTGGCCCGCATAATCGTCCCGTCATTACACTTCCAAATGATATCATCTTTTTCAAATGTTTTATCGGTACTGTCCTTCGTTACAATATATACAATGTTTTCTTCCATATTTCTCCTGCTATTTTATTTTATATTTCTTCCTTTTATTGTCACACACCAATCATGTTCTGACAAGGTATTTTTTACTATTACTTTTTTATATTTTCTTATTTTTATCATAACACATTCTCAGAAAAATAGAAAAATCTGCATAGAAAAAGCCGGAAATTTCCGGCTCTTATAAATTTTCTTTTGTAATATTAACCAATTCTTCTGCTATGTGCAAAAGACAGTTATTATCGATATTAGAAATGACGGCAACAGTGTGTCTGAATCCCGATCTACTCAGATATATCCACTGTGCTCCCCAGTCATCATCATAATCTTCCTTTCCAGGACTCGTTATGCTATATGGAATTTTTCTTTTCTGCAAGAAAAGCTCTAATTTGTTAAGAGCCACACTAGGCAGCAGTAAGTGCTGCTTTTCATCACAGTATTTTATTTCAGGATTATACATTGTTTATTAGTCTTCCTCCAAAACACGGGTCCGTTTCTTTTACATGCAATAAGTCTTCCGCTATTCTCAGCAGACAATCGCTGTCGATGTAGGATATAACTGCCACGGTATTACGATATCCGCTTAATTTACCATACTTCCAATAGGCTCCCCATTCGTCGTTGTAATCTTCTTTTCCTGGGCTTGTCACTTTATATTCAATTTTTCTTTTTTGCAGGAACGGCTCCAGTTTATTCAGAGCTACTCCGGGAAGAAGCAGGTGCTGCTTTTCGTTTCGGTATGTAATTTCGGGATTGTACATTACATTACCTTTCTCCCACCGAAGCAAGGATCATTGGCGCTTACATGAAGCAGGTCTTCTGCGATCTTATGCAGGCATTCAGTATCGACTTTTGCTACTACGGCGGCGACACCATTGATTCTAGGTCTGCCGCGGTATACGCACCCACCGGGCCAGCCGTCTTCGAATTCACTTTGGGGAACCGTTCTATATTCAATTTTATTTTCTTCCATAAAAGGAATCAGTTTATTTAAAATTACTCCCGGAACAACGGTAACTTCTTCTTTTTCAGAATATACAATTTGTGGATTATACATTTCTGCCTCCTTATTCATTTGATGAATCAATTATAATACAAATATTAACGACAGTCAAAATTCTGCACAGAAACTAATGTGTTATATCCTGCTTCTTACTTTGTGTTATATTTCTGTTATGTGTTACATTATCTGCATAAGTCAGCATTTCGGTCAATTTGGGGCATTCAAGATAACATTCCAAAGAACTTGCTGTTCGTATATGATCAATTTCAGCCTTTTTGATTTTTGTTCCCAGTTCGCTTATGTAAGCAATGTATTTGTTATCGCCATTATCTTCTGAAATTTTAATTTCAGAATTTCCTTTATTATTTTGCAGCCATATCTTCTTATCGGGATATTCATGTTTTAAACAATGATAAGTTTTTTCGATATTTGATGTGAACGGCATTTTGTTCTGAATAAAATCCGGAATATTGACTCTTAATCCAGTTTCTTCGGCACGTTCGTGAAAAATATCTACGTATGCCGTTTTAACGAAAAATCCAAATGGCGATTCGTCAGAAAAATCTCTTTGAAGAACAACCGTCGTCATTGTTGTAGCCAGTTCTCTTCCATCAATCGTTATTCCGTGTCCTACCGGATCGTCTCCCATATCTAATGTAAACGCCAGTGTATGATAATTTTGGGGTTCTTTGAAATCTATCTTTTCTGATGTGATCCAGTTTGAGATTTCTTTCGCTTTGTAATATATCGCATCCTGTAGTGTACTAACTAATGTTTCCGCATCGTAAAAACTGGAAACAGCCTGTTTCTCTTCTTTGACCATTCTAGTAATCATATCATCTATCGATATATCTGTATGTAATGTGGAAGAATGTCCTTTATTAACATTTAAAATACAGGATACATCATCCATAACTGCTTCTTCAAGCTTTTCCTGATATAATTCCGGGTCCATTCGCCTAATTGTGTCTCTATCCATAACAATTACCTCCCATATTCATTAATATGAAAGATAAATACATGAGAAATACACAAAACAGCAGCCTTTGAGACTGCTGTTCCGCTACGTTTCATATTCATCGCATTCCGCGTATGCGTCATCGATCAATGCCGTAACCTGGCACTTTTCACAAATACCATAGCAGGAAGCCTCCCGTCTTCAGACTGTGAGGAGGAATGCGTCTTTCTGTGCAGAAATCTGCACGGAACACATAATCTGTCATAATACTTATATAAGGAGTATTTATGACAGAATCATATGTTTTGACGCTAAAACTGAATACTTCTCCTGAACAGGATGTATGGCTGAGCCACACTTTCTGGTGTGGACAGCAGATCTATAACGTTCTCGTGCGGCACTGCAAGAAGCAGCTCCGGAAGTTAATACAGGATCCGGAGTATCGAGATCTTCTGGTTGCGAGGAAGGAGTCCGGTTTATCGAAAGCTGACAAGAACCGCATCAATCAGGAACTCGCAGATATCCGCATAGGTTATGGACTTAGTGAATATCAACTGCACGCATATGTTTCCGTACAGCAGCACAGATACAAGAAATCCATTGACTCTGATGTAGCCCAGAAGATCGCTTCTTCCGTATGGCGTTCTGTAGAGAAGTATCTGTTTGATAACGGGAAATGCATTCATTTCAGGAAATACGATGAATTTGAAAGCATGGAGGGTAAGAAAAATACTTCCGGCATGCGGTTTAAAGACGGCCGGCTTCATTGGCGTGGGCAGGTGATCCAGCCGCAGATCCGGACGGATTATGACCGGAAAGCTCTGAAATCCCGTGTAAAGTACTGCCGTATCCAGAGGAAGCCCGTGGGTACGAAATACCACTACTACTTGCAGCTGGTTCTGGAAGGAAAGCCCCCGGTAAAGCATCCGGTCGGTCATGGAACCGCCGGACTGGATATCGGGATCTCTACCGCGGCTATCGTGACCAAGGATTCCTGTAAACTGACGGTACTCAGTTCCGATGCAAAAGATCATTCTGCGCAAATCAGGCGGACTCAGAGAGCCATGGACCGGAGCAGACGCATCACGAATCCGCCCCCTTATCTGCCGGACCGCACTGTCCGCAAGGGCGCAAGGAAGTGGATTCGTTCGAAGCACTACAGGAAGCTTCAGTTCCGCAAGAAGTCCATGGAACGCCGGCATGCCGATGCGATAAATACCGGCCACCACCGGCTTGCGAATGAAATTGCCTCGAAGGCAGATACCGCGTACGTGGAAAAGATGTTTTTCCATGGTCTTGCACGGAGATCGAAGTCTGCCACGAAGAAAGCCGATGGCCGGTTCCGGAGCAGGAAGCGGTTCGGAAAGTCCATAGGCAACCACGCACCGGCGGCATTCCTAAAAATTCTGGAAAGCCGGCTTGCTTCTAGCGGCGGGGAGTTAATTAAGATCGATACCGTAAGCTTCCGTGCCAGCCAGTACAATCATGTAACGGATGACTACGTCCGAAAGAAGCTTTCCTGCCGGGGAAGTTTTGTTGGCAGCCGTTATGTACAGAGAGACCTGTATTCGGCGTTCCTGCTAAAGAACAGTAACGACACCGGCACGGCTGCCGACAGACAGAAGTGCATCGACACCTTCCCCATGTTCCTGATAACACATAACGCCTGCATGGACGCGCTCCTTGCAGAGAACAAGAAATATCCTTCGAGCTTCGGTCTCCGGAGCTACAAATACCATAAACGTAACTGTTAATCATGTAAACGGGTTCGACAGGATCCGGCTGCGTGAAGCACTCGTCGGAGTGCTTGCGGCGAAATTCCGGTTAAGGTACGGCAGCTATAACAAACACTGTTCTGCAAAAAAAAAGATCCGCTTCCTGACCGTAAAGATCAGAAACCGGATCCGTTGTAAGAATTGTCAAGTGATGCTGTTATGTACCCGGAACCTGCCAGTCTTTAGACTGTGCAGAGCTGTCAGAGAATCCGCATAATTTGTCGCGGGCATCCAGCAGCTCGCTTAATTCTTCTCTACTCATTCCGATTTTCTCCTTATACCCAGGCAATTCCCTGGAAAATTTCCGGCAGTTCGGTAACATCCGGATGATCCTCAAATTTCGAATTTTCTTCGAAAGGAATGATCTTGATATTCACGCATTCCGGATTAAATTCCGGTCCGCCGTGATCGATATAAGCGTTCATAACCTTCTTTGCAGCCTCTTCCTGATCCACTGCTGATACGATACCGCGGATGTCAGAATCAATTACATAAACAAACATTTTCATTTATTTTTCCTCCCATAATAATCTTTGTTTTTCTCTTGTTAACTCGCTTTTTCTCACATTTTCATTTTTTCATAGAGATTGCTTCTAAGTCTATGTCATTCCCCTTGGCCATAAATCATGGATATTCGGATGTTTAGGGTACACAAAACAAGACGTCGTCTTATTCTGCTATGATCGGCCTTTCTTTCCCCAACTCCTTACGGCAGCCTAACCTCCCATGTCATACAGGATCTCCTTTACTTCTGGGTCCTTAATTCCTTCGTTCTGCTTATCCATAAAGGGGCGTCATGATGCTCCTTCGCTGAGTCTCTGCTCTGATGGAAATAAATCTGACTTGGCTCTCTATGTTTATGAAATTCTTCTGTTCCTTTCAGCGCCTTACGGCGGACGTCTCCTGAATCTCACAGTTGTTCTTCTTATGCTACCTGCGGCTGCCTGTGAATATCTGAAAGCAGCTTCTGCGAATCGTAGGTCACTCCATTTGCCAGGATGGCATAAAAGACTCTTATCAGCTTACAGCTGATGGCAATCACGGATTGTTTCTTCTTGAGTGGATTGTTCGCTCTTGTCGTGTAATACTCATGCAATGACTTAAACTCTGGGTTCTTCGCTATCAGCGGAATTGCTGCATTGAACAGTACTGCCCGCAGCTTACTCCGACCTCTTTTGCTTATGGTCGTCTGTCCTTTGTGCTTTCCAGAGCTGTTCTCCCATAATGAGAGTCCTGCCAGCTTTTGTATCTGTCTGGGTGATTCGAAACGCCTCACATCACCCACTTCTGCCAGAAATCCGGCTACCGTGATTACTCCTATACCTTTGATGGCAAGCATCTGCTCGCTTTCGGGTATCTTCCTGCACAGCTTTTCTATTTCCTCCATAACGGCATCCAGCTGTGCCTTTTTGTATTCGTAATCCTCGAGCAACAGTTTCATTTCATACTGGGCAGCCGAAGAGCCTTTCTTTAAGCCGATGCTGCGTTTTGCTGTCTCACACAGGGTCGTTGCCCTTTTCATTCCCACAGCCCTAAGCTTTGCATCACGCCAGATTTGATTGATTTTCTCGGCTCCCAGTTCCACGATTGCTTCCGGAGTACAAACTTTCTTTAGAAGCAGCATACTGCTCTGTGCTTCATAGTCCCCAAACACATCTGTGTACTCGGGGAAATATATTGCGAACCATCTGGCAAATCTGTTTTTGATCTGGGTCATCTCCCTGATGAGTCTCTTACGATTGGCCACCATAATTCTTAAATCAGCATACACACCATCCGGTGTATACGGTGCAGAATACCGGCCCTCGGTAACCAGCTTTGCGATCACCTTCGGATCCTTCCTGTCATTCTTGCTTTGGCTGTTGTCATCCAGTTCCTTGGTCTGCTTTACCGCATAAGGGTTAACCATAACCAGGAGGATGCCCTCATCCTCAAGATAAGCGCCAAGGTCAAACCAGTAATGACCTGTCGGCTCGATACCTACGATTGCATCCAGCTTCTTATACTTGTCCTGTAAATGCTGCATCCATGCTTTGAAAGATTCAAATCCTTCTCTGCTGTTGCTGAACGGAAAGACTTTCCCAAGCTCAATGCCTCTCCAGTCAAATGCCCTGGCGTACTGTGTCGTGCTTCCGATATCGATTCCAACTACCAAAGTTGATTCTTTTACTTGATTGATTTTTTCATTCTGCTTATAATTCATTTGTGGGTGTCTCCTTTGAACAATGATTCTTATTAACCGCCAAGTTAACAATCATTATTCTATGGGTGGCACTCATTTTTTGCAAACCGGTTATTTGTTACTTAACAGGAATGCTCCTTGAATTCCTTGATCTTCTCGTTTTCAGAATCGTCATATTCGATGGATCCGTCCTGCTCTACTTTGTAGGCTTCTCCCCCGAGTTTTTCAATAACTTTTCTCAGCAGGTCATTGATCACCCAGATCTGGCTTACGAATCCGTCAATAAAACCATTTGTCTTCGCTGTAACGATCTGCGCCGTCTTGAGTATATCAATAACATTTTTCTTATCGATCAAATCGATTCCACGTCTCTTCAGTTCTCTTAGCAGCTCTTCATCGGAAAAGTCCCTGATGCTACACTCGCTGTCGCACAGATCAACTGCCTGACCGTCTTCGATCAGGAGCAATCCAACTCCGTTCTCATTTGTGTAGTGAACATTCATCTCTATGTTAATGCCTTCAGAAATGAACTTGTTTGCCATGTTTACGAGTTCTGTGGTATTATCACCGCCCTCCTCGTATTCTAAATAAATAGCAGCCTTTCCGTCAGTGTTTGAATTGAGAACTTCTTCCTCGCACGTTTCTCTCAGGGAAGTCATTGCATTGAATGCTTCCACTAACTGTTTTGTATATTTTCTATCTACAGAAATTACTCCACTGTAATAAGTTAACATAATTGTTTTTCTCCTTTTCTACGGCTGCAAATAGATCCAGTTACCGCTTTTAACTTTATTGCGTTTTTCACTCCAGTAACCCAGTTTTACCATGCCCCTTACACTTCCTGTTCTATTTCGGAATAGCTGTTATCAAACCAGATATGGTTCAGAACATAATGCCAGCTGTTGTAATCTGACAAAAGAGCGTTCTTATCATCAATATCAAATTCGATACAGGCGTATCTTTTTCCTGGAGTTCCAAGTCCCGTCGTTCTGAGATCCGGTTTCTTATGTTTCCAGTCTCTCGTATGCCAGGCCAACAAAGGAAGTTTCAAACCATCCGGATGCGGAATATTTCGTTTGTCCATCTCAGCGGCAATCCAGAGATATGCGTCATGAAAAATTATGTTCCGCATATGAATAAAACGCAGAATCGCCGATGATAATATGATCCACAAGCGGAATTCCCATGATATCCGCCGCACTTTTCAGACGTTTTGTTGTAGCGTTGTCGTCTCTGCTCGGAGACGGGTCGCCTGAGGGATGATTATGAACCACCACGAAGGAGGAGGCGCCTAAGAGACATAAACGGACGAACACTTCGCGCGATCCCAACTGGGAAGCATTGACGGATCCATGGGTCAACTCAAAAAGACCAATCGGCTTCATTTTGGTGTTCGCAGCGATCAGCCAAACGTATTCTTCCGCCTTCCTGCCTGCGTGAAAAACATCGTTCATCATCCGGACGATATTTTCCGGGCAATTCAGGTTACTAATCTCGTAATTGCTGCTATTTTCCTTTACTACAGCGGTAATCTTATCGTCGGTTAATTCAGTAGTATATCTTGTAATTCTCATGTGTTATACCTCATTTTCGTCTTTGTTAGTAATGTTTATAATGTCCGACAAATATGTGCAGTGGAAGTTCGTGGTCTCATCGTATGCACCAAACATTTTTCCGCTTTTTCTCTTGCCTCTTTCGGGGAATTCGCTTCTACAAGAACATCAACCTGTGCGGCAAATGTGACGGAGTATATTCCGGCAAGCGCCTTATTGGACGAATCCAGAAAAAATTCGTATGCGTGGTGTAAGCGGCGGTATTCCGGATTCTCCGGTCAATATCAGGCTTTTACAAGTCCGTCACTTCAGTGATGGGTTATTGACAGCACTTTCCTATTCTTTATCAGGATTTTCGACGGTTTCATAAAGAGAAAGATCTTCTCCGTTTGCTTTCCGAGCATTATATGTTGATTCATTATAATCCTCATATACATTACAGCCATCCGAATTATCAGCTACAATATCTTCTGCTTCTTCTGCTGAATTTGCTCTTACGTGATATGTATGAGTATATATCTCTGTAACTGTTACCAAATAATCTTTCATTTTAATTTCCTCTCTTTTTTGCTTCAATGATAATTACGTTATTTTGTACGGTGATATATTTGATTTCCAAATCTAATATTTTGTCTTTAGGTTTTCCTCTATCGGTTTTGGAATTAAAGACAGGCCTTTCTTGATACCAAAATTTTCCTTCTGCGCAATTATAAATGGCATAATCTGCAGTTAAATTAAAATTATCGTTATATATAAGATCTCCTACAAGCATTTCTTCTCCTCCATTTTTCTCTGATGTATATAATATGTCAGAAAAATAATATATAAATGTATGGAAACCTATACTTATTTTTCCAGGGCTTTTTCGCAAATTTATCTTTAAATTTATGCCTGCGGCAAATATAGAAATACAATAATTTGTTGCAAATAAAAAAGCATCGAAAACGATGCTTTCTTATCATTTAAATTATTCCATAATCAAATTAGATTCGATGTCATAATCGTCTGCATATTTTGCAACTTCGTTATCATACAATTCATTCAACGTTGCATAACCAAAGTGATTCCAGAATGCTGTATCAGAGTTTACAGTGATCCAGTTCTTAGGGGTGCCGATCAAATCTTTATTATAAGATAACGTTCCATCCGATCTCTGAACCAGACTATAATAATCTACACACCAGTAATAGTCTGTTGTCTGGCTAAATGTAGAATAGGTATCTTTAAGCTGGACTTTATATACCATAATCAGTCCATTATCTGCCGTATCTTTATCCGTCTTTTTTACTAGCAGACAACTTCCGAGATATTCCATGCCCTCAACAGTTGTTTCACCATAATAATTATCATTTTTCGTGGCATCGTAAACATCTGCCGCTTCTGTTTGAAATTGTTCCAGCGCTGCATTATCTATTTCATTCAATTTTGTGATCAGTGTATCTAATCCATCGACAGTATATTTCTTTTCTGTTTCTGCAGGAACTATCCCATAATTTGCTGCGCAGCTCTGGATGGCATCCTCATTAATTTTTATGGTGATTTCATCACCATTTTTGAGATTTTCAGTATTCCCTTCAACGGTAAAGTCAGTAGCACTTAAATATGATCCATTATAAACAGCTACTAGAGATGCTTTTGGAGAACTTCCTTCAAAAGAAACATCTAAATCAGCAAATATATCTACCTTCTCTGCTTCTGCTAAACCTTCAGCTTTAAAAGTTCCATCTTCGTATTTGATATTGACGGTAAGATACTTAGATATTTCCTCTGGGACCTCCCAAGTATATGCGACTTCATCTCCATTAGAAAGGCTTATCCTGTTTTCCGCAGAAACAGAAACGCTATCATAAAGGAGCTCATAAGGTTCCATGGCTTCACCAATGACTCCCATATTTTCCTTTCCGGCTTTTGTATATTCTATTTTATCAGCATAATCACTTTCGAGCCGATTCCAGTCAACTGTTACGGTAGCATAACCATATCCATCATATCCTGATACATTTGTTTTGAGATAATCATTTAAATTAATGGTCGTTTTGCTCCCGCAGCCGGTCAAAACTGTTGCAAGCATAAATACCATGGCGCTTACTATAGTAAATAAATGCATTTTCTTCTTTGAATTGTTTTTCATTGAGTTTCTCCCTTGTTTGTTTTTTGCAGATCCACTGATAGAATAACATTTATTTTTTATATTCCATATATGAAAAACTACTAATTAACATCATGAATTTTTGTGCATTCTGTTTATCCTTTTTAATCAGTATTTTTTCGCATCGAATCATGCATCTGTGTTTTGTATAAAATAATTTGGTCTTCATTTGCGTAAACCATACCGAGTTCTCCTATTGCTATTTGTCGAATATATTCTAAATCTATATTGCTTTCCAAGCGGTTCTTTTCTTCATCATTGCTCCGTTTTAAAGTATTTAATTCTGTTTCTAATCTGGTGATTTCATTGATATGTGAAATTACGGAAGCTTGTAAATGGATATAGTTAATTAGTATAACTGCGCATAAAAGTAAAGCAAAAGTAAGAAACACAACATAGCCTATATTCATGTGTTTTGCTTTATCCTGGTTATGTCGTGTAGCCGCTGAAGGAATATGTGGCTGCGAATTTAATTCTTCCTGAAGGGAATGTGCCATGTTGTCTTGCATGTACGGCGAATGTCTTTTCTTCTGTGTCATAAAACCACCTTGCTGTCAAATAAAATAATAGGTGCTATTTTATATTATTATGACAGATAAAAAGAAAGAACCATACACAAATGTGTATGATCCTTTTTGTTTAAAACATGTATAACGTGTGCTTGCCCTGTGCGTCTCGTTCCCAATCATATCCTGCAAACACAAGAGCTTCTATAGCTCCATCGTAATAACTCATATCCTGAGGTCTTGCGTTATCCATATTGGCGATTTGCCATATCTCATCCAACCACGCTTCTGTCTGATTCTTAATTTCTTCCGGTGTACGTTTCATAATTTTCCTCCATTTTTAATTATTTCCGACTTCGATAATAAGATCTGCTAGATTTTCCTGAAGATCATCCAATCTTAAAGACTGAAGCGGCGTAATATTACCACTTTTAATGTTGTTAGCCTGCTGATATTTCAAAAAAAATGTCATTTACACTTGATTCGATTAGTCTTAATAATTCTTCTTTAGTCATTGTTCTATTCCTCTCTGGCCATCCAGTTTTTTATTTTTTCTCCGGCCCGAAATTTTCCATGATCACCAACGATTTTCTTATAGACGGCACACCAGTCAGAATTACCAAATGCCGCAGGAATATCGTTATTCTCCAGATAGGAATTGAAGGTATCAATGTCATCGTCAGATAATACCCCGTCTAATCCTTGTTCGGAGCTATTACGGCATTTTACAATGCTTTGAAGACTAAAATCATCCAAATGACCATACTGGCATAAATCTCTGGCCATCATTAAATCACTATAAAGCTGCAAAAATCTTGGATTTTTCTTATATCTGTCATATGTTGCATATAAGGCATTGCAAATATTAACTAAATCATCTGAATTTAACTCAACTACAACTTTTTTATCTGTTTTAGAAATATTTTGAATATTCATAAATTGACTCAATCCTCCTATAAATTAGCTAACGCAAATATTTACAACTGTATACTAATATGGCCTATCCGCAAATATTTCTTCTGCTGATCTTTCATCGGCCGCAATAACATCGGCATATTTTTTGACTACTTTTGATAAATATTCGAGTGATTTTTGATTTCTAATTTCATACCAGAATTCATCGCTATCACTGTTATGTTTATCCATTGAAATTAAAGGAATACATTCATAGACTTTTTGTAAACGCTTCGCTATTTCATTTTGTTCTGGGAAACATTCATATTTCCATATTTCCTTATTGTTCTGATATTCACAGTTTTCCCAGTACAAAAACATATAGCACATATGATCTTCTTTTTTCGTTTTTCGACCCCTTATAACAGTAAGATTATTCTTTGTATTACCTATTACAATATACCGATAACCACTATCATCCATCACATTAATTTCGCCAAAAAAATTATCCGTTTCTTTAATGCCGAGAATTGGTCCTATATTCATCTGTGTACACCATGATTTTTCAGAAACATTTTTCGCGACAAGCACAATTAACTCAGCCAATTTTGTAATTCCTAGATACATTATTTACTCCTTTCCGGTTCATGTACCTTACCGATTGCATCTACATAGCATTCGTGGAACACAGTTGTCTTTTTATTATCTTCATCAAATGTATCAATCCATGCGGAGAGTACCCGATAATTTTCACGCCCCTTATTTACGGTATCCATAGCTTCTTTCATCCTGATACAGCTGTCTGTCATAGCACATAACCACGGCTGGCTGTTTTCGCTATCTTGTATTAAAAGGGAAACCCAGTATAATTTCATAAATATCCTTCCTTTCTCCATTTATCTTTTGATATTTTTAATATGTCAGAAAATGACAAAAGAAATCCGCCGTTTCATAAGGATACGACGGATTATTTTTTATGAACAATTAAGAAAGCTGAGATCCAAATTTTTGATTTCTGCATCATATCCGTTGTTTGTTTTCTGGATTATAACATCTTTATTTAACGAATTAACCGAAGTATTATATCGCATTCTTTCGACAAAAGGCAGATATAAAGTATTTGCAATATTATACATATTAGAGTTCTGCAAATATCTCTACCCCGTACTTTTCCTTAACTTCCTTCAATGTCATATTATTCAAATCAGAAGCCAAAGAAAGCTCACTTTCCGTATAAACCCATTCCTGCTCTACACCATTGGGCGTTCCAGGAAATTTTACAGTTGCGTAAGCAATTCCCTTTTTCGTTAACAATTCAGTTACTTCACCGAAGAAACTTTTATGATAACGCTGACGACCGAATTTCTTTTCATATTCCAGATCCAGATTGGATACAAATACTTTATCGTGTAATTTAAACTTGTTAAGCATTTCCTTATTTTTCTCCTATTCTCATTTATATAAAAATATTATGACAGAAAATCGTTTTAAATTTATTATAAGCAAAAACGACGCTGCTAAAAAACAACGCCGTTTTCGAGTACAAATGTTGTTGGGGGAATTAGAAATAGAGTACTATTTCATTATTAATATGACAGATTTTTTCGAAAAACACACTAATTCTGAAAAAAGAATTTTGTTCCTGTGCTTTCCTCAATGCAATCCTGGATTTTTTCTTTTGAGAGTTTAAAACCGCCGGCGCCTTTATGGCCGCCTCCACCAAATGTTTTTACAATCTTGCCTACGTTAATATTTTCCTTATCACTACGGATAGAAATACCGGTTCCATAATTGATAATAAACAAATCAATTTCTGGATAAGTTTCCCTCATGTAATCGAAGATATCGAAAATATATTTAGACTCTTCAATATATGCAATGCTATATTCTTTTATCTCAGAAGTATTATACGGAATATCCCAAAAACCAAAGCGTATATTGGTCGCTATACGCCTTACATGTTCGGCTCTTTTCTTTTTTTCAATTGCAAGAAGCCTCTTATCAAAATCATTCCATTCATTACTACGATAATCTGCAATTTTGCTCAGCATACTTTTAACGAATTCATCGTTACCGTATGCAGAAAATAGTAAATTATAGTCATTGAATATTTGCTTTCCACTTAAACACGTTTTCCAATCCCTTGTATCATACGCAGAAATAAAACATGCAATCTGATGCAAAACATTTCTGGAATATACATCAAGCTTAAAATTACAATATTCCATATAATCAAGCAGCAAAGATGTCCCTGAAGAATGTTTAACAGAATTTTTTGCAGCATTTTGATAAAACCAGTTTAAAAACGAATCATGAGGCTTTTCCGAACAACTTACACCCCACTCATACTGATTAATATACAAGCTTGTGAGGTGATGATCCAGCATGATAAATTTTTCAATATTAGCCAAAGAGTTAATAAATTCTGAATCATATTCGCTTGTAGAAATATCGCATGCAATAACCATGTCGTATTTATCTACAATATCATCCAGTAAGATTTTATATATCTGCTGGCTCATGCTCCCGTTATCAAAGTGCCTAACAGACACCTGCCCTTCTGGAAGCAATGCTTTTAATACAATTTCAGCTCCGGCTCCGTCCATGTCATCATGTGTAAGCAGTAAAACACGATCTGTTTCTTTTATTTTCCTAAGCTTTTCAAAAAGTTCTTTTCTTGTTTTCATAAATTCGCTTAACACGGACACCCGTGACTTTAGTCGTGGGAGGAGTGCGGTTAAGCACAGCCCTGGGTGTCCATTACTCTCCTTTCACATTACATCCAAATTTCCTTCCATTCTTCTTCATATACTCCATATTTTCTACAAAATTCATCAAATTCTGCTTCTGATATCTGGTCTAAAGCTTCATCCATCCTACGATCAATAACGTCTTTATTTTCTTTTGGATCGATTTCATATCCCAAAAAATCTTGGATAGATTCCAATCCTTTATCAAATAAGGTTTGTTTTAATACTTCTGCAGTAATACTATTCATTTATTTGTCTCCTTTTATGTCACAAATACATGGTTATGTTAATCATCAAAATCTTTCTCCACTTCTTTTATTTGACACACTTCGCTATTTCCATATTTAAGTACTTCATAATCAGGGGCTTCTACACATTCAAAATCCAAGCTTTCCTTTTGATATTCAGAGGGCGTAATCCAACCACTTCCATGAATACTATTAATATCTCCATTCTCAGAAATCCAAATAACATCATCTACTGAAAAAGTGTGGTCGGAACTTTCCTTTGTTATTCTATATGGTGTCATTGGTTGTAAATTATTAATTACAGTATTATTTTCCAGTCTGGCTGTTCTTTTATACATATCGCATAATTGTTCTGGTGTATAGTTTAGTACATCATCAATACTGCTTATAAGTTCACGCCAATGTTCATAAAGCGAAACATGTTCATCTGTCGATGTATAACAGACATTATGCATATAAACATCGAATTCGTTCAATAACTCCTTTATTTGTTTTTTCTTGACTTCATATTCAGTATTTTGGTTCATCGTATTTTTCAAATTATATTACCTTCCTTTTTTTATTTTGTTTAAACATCCCTAGTCTAAAGATTAGTGTATAAACAGAAGCCACATCCCTTTATGAGATGTGGTGATTTACTTCACAAATGTTTCCGGCATTTCAAGGCTCAATCCGTTACTTTTTAAATCTGCATAGTCTTCGAAACCATATTTCCTGCTTTCAATATCAAGATAGTCCTCTAAAGGAATATCTCCTATATTTGTTTTAACATATCTTTGCTTTTCCATATTAATTCTCTCCTTTTTTCTTTGATAATATTAATATGTCAGATTATTAACTATAAAAACTCCCGGTATAATATCCGGGAGTTTCAATCTAATTTTTCCAGTAGCAATACACACACCCATTAGTGCACGGATGTTTGTAAGACAACAATTCCTTTTTACATGATAAACAATGACATCCTTTTCGATTCTGTGGATTTTCTTTCATATCCTGAATCATAGTTTTGTCAAAACCTAGAATTTCCAAATCCTTTTCGGATATGCAGCCTCTTTCTTCTATAAATGAACCGCATCCGATTTCTTTTGCGATTTTAACAAGTTTTGATTCTGCGCATGTCTCAAAAGTAAGTCCATTAAAGCCAAATAATTCCTCACATTCTTTTAATTGTTCCGCTACATATTTTAATTGTTCATCACTTGCCTGAAATGAATTTCCATAAATGGGTGTCCATCCATGGTTACGAAAACGTTCTTTTACATGAGGATACTCATCTAAAATTGAGATTCTGCATCTTTGGATTCTCGGATCTCTTCCAAATAATACACAGCGGACCGCCCGCATACCATTAACTGTTGGAAAAATAGGATCAATGCGAAGAACAATTTGTTCTGCTGGGAATCCGTCATCGAGCAACATTTTTATCATTGTGAGCTAGGTTGTAAAATTAGGAACATTGGGTTCCAGTTCTGTTCCGCCATATCCCGTACATGTAGCATGGACGATAATTTTATAACCTTCCTGATGAAGTTTCAGTACTTTTTCCAAGAATTTTTGTGTAATACATTTTGTGATAAGAACAGCAGCATCGACTTCGTGATTTCTGATGGGATCTTCCCAAGAAAAATCGACTCCGGCATCTCCTCTTTCTGTAATTCCTATAAGCATATTTTCTCCTTCTTTCTTCATTGATATATTTAATATGACAGATTATAAATATAAAAAGTTTCCGGCATAATACCGGAAGCTTTCATTTTCTCCTTTACAAGTACCATAGCAGAAAGCCTCCCGTCTTTAGACTGTGAGGATGAATACGTTTTCTTTTTTATTGCAAAACAATAGAAAATTTGCTATAATTCTATTATGAAAAACGAATATAATACATCAGAACATTTAGTTTATCTATGCAGATACCATGTAATCTTTTGTCCCAAATACCGTCGCAAGATATTTGTAGATGGCATTGATGTGCGCACAAAAGAAATATTTCTCGAAACTGCTAAATCCCACCAGTTTGAAATTATGGAAATGGAAGTTATGCCGGACCATGTCCATCTACTGATCAGCTGTAATCCACGCTACGGCATTATGCAATGTGTCACGGATCTTAAAAGAGACAGTTCCTATAAACTGATCCGAGAATTTCCATCCATCAGAAAACGCATTCCGTGCCTATGGACGCGAAGCGCATTTATTGCCACGGTCGGCAGCGTATCTCTTGAAACCGTAAAGCAGTATATTGAATCCCAGAAAGGAAAGTAATTGACGGAATCATACGTTTTGACATTAAAACTGAATACTTCTCCTGAGCAGGATCAGTGGCTTGCGCATGTTTTCTGGTGTGGACAGCAGATCTATAACGTCCTTGTGCGACACTGCAGGAAACAGCTTCGGAAGTTGATACTTGATCCGGAGTATCGTGAACTACTTGCAACCCGCAGAAAAGATAATCTTTCCAAGAAAGATAAGAACCGCATCAATCAGGGGCTTGCCAATATCCGCCGAGGTTATGGGCTCAGTGAATACCAGCTGCATGCGTATATTTCCGTGCAGCAGCACCGGTATCAGAAGTACATTGATTCCATGACAGCCCAGAAGATTGCTTCTTCCGTATGGCGTTCTGTAGAGAAGTATCTGTTTGATAATGGAAAATGTATTCATTTCAGGAAATACGATGATTTTGATTCCCTGGAAGGCAAATCCAATACTTCTGGCATGCGGTTTAAGGACGGCCGGCTTCATTGGCATTGGCAGGTGATCCAGCCGCAGATCCGGACGGATTATGACCGGGAGGCTTTGAGATCCCACGTAAAGTACTGCCGTATCCGGAGGAAACCTATGGGTACGAAATACCACTACTATTTACAGCTGATCCTGGAAGGAAGACCTCCGGTGAAGCATTCGGCTGGTCACGGGACTGCCGGGCTGGATATCGGAACTTCCACGGCGGCTGTCGTGACCGAGGATTCCTGTCTGTTGACAGTGCTCGGTTCCGATGCAAAAGACTGTTCCTCGCAGATCAGGCGGATACAGAGAGCCATGGACCGGAGCATGTGTGCCACAAATCCCGGCAACTTCCTTCCAGATGGCACTGTCCGTAAGGGTGCACAGAAATGGATCCGTTCGAAGCATTACAAGAGACTTCAGTTTCGTAAGAAGTCTCTGGAGCGCCGGAATGCCGATGCGGTAAATGCCAGCCACCACCGGCTTGCGAATGAAATTGCCTCGAAGGCAGATACCGTGTACGTGGAAAAGATGTTTTTCCATGGTCTTGCACGGAGATCGAAGTCTGCCACGAAGAAAGCCGATGGCCGGTTCCGGAGCAGGAAGCGGTTCGGAAAGTCCATAGGCAACCACGCACCGGCGGCATTCCTAAAAATTCTGGAAAGCCGGCTTGCTTCTAGCGGCGGGGAGTTAATTAAGATCGATACCGTAAGCTTCCGTGCCAGCCAGTACAATCATGTAACGGATGACTACGTCCGGAAGAAGCTTTCCTGCCGGGGAAGTTTCATTGGCAGTCACTACGTACAGAGAGATCTGTATTCGGCGTTCCTGCTAAAGAACAGCAACGATACCGGTACGGCTGCCGACAGACAGAAATGTATCGACACCTTCCCTATGTTCCTGATAACACATGATGCCTGCATGGATATATTTCTTGCAGAGAATAAGAAATATCCTTCGAGCTTCGGTCTCCGGAGCTACGAACGCTATAAATGCAACTGTTGATCATACAAACGGGTTCGACAGGATCCGGCCGCGTAAAGCACTCATCGGAGTGTTTGCGGCGAAAATCCAGTCAGTGTACCACAGCTATAACAGACATGGTTCTGCATAAAGAAATCCGGTCCCCTGATCATAATGATCAGAAAACCGGATTCATGTAAGAGTCGTTAAGTGATGCTGTTAAGTATTTGGAACCTGCCAGTCTTTAGACTGTGCAGAGCTGTCAGACATTGCTGATTATAATTATATTTTACTGCAAACCGACAACTTTATCATATCCAATGAGTCCCGCATTCACCATCATCCAGGCGATAAATACATATGCAGTAGTTACACTGGTTCCAAATGCTGCATTAATGCTGCTCATTACCCATACACTGATAATTAAACTAAGTACTGCAATAACAACAATAGCTACATTTTTATTAATTTTGGTCATGATCTAAACCTCCATATATACTAATTTTCTACTTTTGCTTCGCTTAACAGGCCAGTAAGTTCATCTGTGCAAATTTCTTCCAGCCAATCGATAGCCTCTTCAAGATTATTTACTGCTTCTTCCGCAGCGGCATATTTCTCGGATCCCTGAAGATTTTCCGGAATATTATCCATGTACTCTTCTTCCTCATCCTTGATAGCCTCAATTTCCTCTTTCAATTCATCGATGCTAAGCTGCAACGCTTCTGCCTGAAGAATAATTTCGTCGATTCTCTTTCTTCGTGTTTTGTTCATTTATTTCCTCCTGAATCTGAATTATCCATAATTCAGCCATATTAACTACCCGTTCAAAATTTCTTTCAAAAGCATTGTATGACATATATCACTTTCTCTGCTTATTAATTCACTCCTAAAATAAATTCGATTCCTTTTGTTAACACTGGGCTGAAAATAATTGCAGTTTCAACAACAATAATTGCTACAAGACATGTGTTAATAATTTTATATTTATCCATACCATATTCCTCCATCTATCTTTGATATAATTATTATGCAAGAAAAAAGATCACGATTTCCGCGACCTTTTTAATTTTGTTTCCTTTTTCTTCCAATCATCCATGGCTTCATAAATTACATCGTTATCAGTGATAGAATTTGTTGGATATGCCGTTTTAATATAAAACGCGCGACCAATGCTATCTCCTTTTACTAAAACCACTCTGAGCCTATGTAATGGAATTTTATTGCTAAAATCGGTATTCTTTGCGATACCTTCTCCAACAGCTTCTCGAAAATTTCCTTGTATCTCCAAATATGGAACATCGAGTGTCTTTCTCCACTGTTCTATTGCCATTTTGTTTTTATTAAGAAGCATATAGATAGCTTTTCTTGCCTGCTCTGCCGAAAAGAATCTGCTTGCTAAAACAATTTCGTTACCTTGTGCTTTTCTCATCCATTTGAGTTTTAATAACAAGTCTCGGTCCGAAATAACATGCTCAAATAAACAATGGCCTTTCAATTCGTGAGATGCATTAAAAATTAATGGGTCAAGTATTTCTTGAATTTCTTTTTCGATATTATACATCGTATGTCCTTTCTACCCTCTGTGGGCAACAAAAAAAGGCTGATGCATAATCGCATCAGCCTACAAATTGAAATTTTCTATTTTCCTAATACAACAAAAGCTCCTCCGTCCGGCATTATTGCCTGAACAAAAAGCGGATCATTTGCTTCCTCTTTAGTAAGATGGCACATTCCTGTTTCCTGAGTCAGCTTTTCGCAGCGGGCCCGAAGAACGACTTTATGAAATCTCTCGCCGCTCATGGGTACAACTACATACTGCTGTCCGGATTCGTCTCTTTTAGTTTTGTAAGGAATGCCCTGCCTCTTGAGAACAAGGAAAATATAATTTCGCAACTCATTACTGATGCGGTATTCTTTCATTGTTATTCCTCCTGTTTTCTATATATCTTTATTATGATAGAAAAAATATAATAAAAATATCCCGAATACATAAAGTACCCGGGATATTTAACTGCCCCTCTGTGGGGTCTTATACGGTGTGCTCCCTCTGTGGGTCTTCATCTACCGTTAATTGCATTATAATACAGATTAATTTATAATGCAAACTTCTACACAAAAATTTTTGCTATATTTCACAGATACCCGTCACGAAGATATTTGCCTTAAAAATCTCCTATCGTGAACCGTTCGGCTACAAGTAACCGAGTAGTTCACACAATAAATACGCCGACAACGTCATTTAATTTACCGACTATCTTTTTAACATCCCGCATCTGTTCATCAATAGCGGAAATCTGTGCTGTCATCTCAGTGATTGTTGCCGTTGTTTCTTCCGTAGATGCGGCGTTTTCTTCGGAAATAGCAGACAAAGATTCTGTGCTTTCCATGATTGCCTCTTTACTGGTGTTAATTTCATTCATTTTAGAAGCAATCTCATTGATTTCCCCGGATACATCGTTAATACTCTTTACAACCTTTTCAAAATCAATATGCATATCTTTAAGAACGTTTTCTTCTTTAAAGACGGCCTCTTTAATTGCTCCTGCGGAAGCTGTGCTCCGTTCGGAAATAGCAATAATGTTTTCGATAATTTCTTTGATTTCCTTAGCGGATCCATTGGACTGTTCTGCCAGATTTTTAATTTCTCCTGCCACTACTGCGAACCCTCGGCCGGCTTCGCCCGCTCTTGCTGCTTCAATAGACGCATTCAAGGAAAGCAAATTTGTTTGTTCGGCAATGGATGCAATAATCGTAGCTGCTTCACTAATCTTTTGAACAGCAGAATTTGTTTCCATAACGCTACCCGCTACTTCTTCCGCTGCCGTATTCGTTACTTTATTTGCATTTAACAAAGATTCCAATGTATTCATGGTTGTATCGGAAATCATTTTAATCTGATCGGATGCCGCTTCAACACTAATAACCAGATCATTTGTCGCTGAGATAGTTTCGCCAACAGACACCATCTGTGTATTGATATTCTGTGCATGATTAGCCAGATCCATGGCTCCGTTAGATATTTCATTTACAGCAATATTTACATTCTCAGCAGCGCTGTTACATAAATTGATTGCATCATTCACCCGATCCGTATCCCGTAATAGATTCTTAGAGGATTTATCTACGTTCGAAATACTATTGGACATATTCTCTTTTAGATTTATTGCTGCATCAATGAGCTGGTTCGTTTCCTTTAAAATAGAATGAATCTTTATATCTGCAGTAAAATCTCCTTTTGCAAAATTCGCAAGTATATCTACTGTCTTCTGTAACGGTTTGCAGATAGCTCTGGCAGAAAATAATGCAATAATAATCCAAAAGATTACTGAAGAAGCATATACCATCATTGAATTCTGTGTGATTTTACTGATTCCACTTAAGACATCTGATTCATCCGCCGTGATTACTGCTATATATTCTTCATTAATTCCTACCCAATAAGCGGCATATTTAAGGGTCCCGTTAAATTCATATTCAATGATATCGGATTCTGGATGTTTCCCGTTCTTAATTTGAGAAATTAACGTTTTTACTGCTTCATTTTCTACTGATTTACCAACTTTTTCTTTTGTTGGATGGTAAAGCATCGTAGCAGTATGTCCATCAACAATATATAGATATGATGAAGCGACATCTGTGATTGTATAAGCGGGAGCCTCTGCAGCTAATGTATCATATGATAGCGTCTGATCGGTCCCTTTGAATATAGCTGAATCTATATTTCTTCCACACTGTTTTACAGTGGAAAGCATATAATTCTTTGCAAGGTTTTTAATTTCCCTTGATGTGGCTCTTGTTGAGACATTTGTTACATTGATCAAAACCACAATAAGTGGTAAGGTTACCGCCAAAAATAATACACGGTACATCGAAAAAATATTTTTCTTTTTAGGTTGCATCTTAATTCCTCCATTTGCTTGTAATTTTTTCTATTTTCGTTAATGTATCTAACAATTTTTTTGATTTCTGATTCTAATGTCGGCGGCGGATCTTTCTTTTTGAAGAAAAACATATTAATTTAACTCCTTCCATTTTAGATAATTTTAGGGCTTTTATTTCTTTCTTTTGTTACATCTGATATATATGATGTCATACAGAAAAATAACGGCAGCATTCGCGATACTTCATCTGCTGATAATATTATAAACGACTCGCCCGTTTCCTTATTACAATTAGCCGGCTTTTTAAGAATATCAGATGCATTTAATAAAGTTTCCGCTGATATGCAGATATTTCCACTTTTAGTTACTGTGTTACAGGTATTACGGATCCCATCACGATATCCTTTTAATTCTTTCATAGAACGAAAGGTTATTTTTATGAACGGTTCCTTGTTTTTAGATATCTTCTTAATGTGCATGTTTTTCTATCCTTTACTTTTTTCTATATTTAATATGACAGATTTTGTGCACACATATAGAAAAAGCGCTGCTACTTGCAACGCTTTTTTCGTTCTTTCCTTGGAATTTCAATAATTTTCTCGTCAATTAACCAATTAATCTGTTTCAGTAGTTTTTCCTGCAACTGAAGATCCCATTCATTCTCGATTTCCGCAGGATCAAAAAACTTTTTGAAAGTATATGATGCCATATCTTCGTAAGCATAACAGTGAAGCCTCACACGACTAAAGGCGCGTGTTTCCCATAAATGTACTTTTGTACACGTAGTCTCTTTAGAAGACGGGAACTTCGTTTCTATGATACAGCCCAAACTCAGATACTTATGCCGCCATGGACACAAGCTCCGCATTCAGGTTAATTAACACAGATAACGTGCAGGTGCTTCTCATGGCAGCCTGAGGGACTTTTGCCTCAAGCGCCAACCTTACCTTCACAGGCACGGATTTTAAGATTTCTCTTATGTAATACCTCGCTCCTATGTTATAGGAAGCATTCAGGTCACAGTTATAAACCTTCCCGGTCCGGAACTGGCAGACACTGTAAGATTCCAGATCTGCTTCCCGGCCACGCAGTACTCTTCCGGATCCATCAAAGGCCAGCCGGCTGGTTCCCCATGCACAGATATGACTGACATGCATGCCGAGCCGGTGGGCTTTATGCTCTACCATGGACTGTACATACTGGCTGCGCCACAAATGCAGTTTCTGCTTTCCGGAACCGCGTTTCTTTCCTTTACGGTCCAGATGTTCAAAGACGATGGTATCAACATTATAGAGTACTGCGGTATCTATGATGAAACCGGCAGTTTTGACAGCAATATCATCGTTGATACCTTTCGCTATGGCCCAGAGTCTGGGTGTTTTGAAATTACCGTGCTGCTGAGCCTTCCGGATCCGGTTCGTTGCATGCTTCAGAGAGTCGTATTCTCTGGGCAGCTTACAGAAATGCCTGCCCAGGATCGTGCCATCCGGATGCATGATGGAAACCGTAGCTGTGGAATTAATACCAAGGTCAACAGCAGCTATCGTCTGATGAAATATATCTGTATTCGCAAGAACTGTTTCTTCCTCAAAGGGAAAATCCAGATACCATTCATGGCCCCGTTTTCTGAGAGTAGGAGCACATTTCTTACGGAACTGGCATCTACGTGTGATGTAATCAACATCAGACTTACGAAGATCTACTGTGATCCAGTCCCAGGTATTGTGAACATATACTTTGATCCTGGCCTCGTAGGTCCCAGTCTGTTCATACATACCGGTCTTATACAGGCATGGATAAATGAATCCTACTTTCGGAAAAGAAGGCTTCCGGCCCCGAATACCAGTATCAGATGCTTCCCAATTCGCTAGATTACTTTTGTAAGAGGATACTTTACCGATAGCCTCACTGATCGCACTGCGCCTCAGGTAACTGGGAAACTTATAGAATCTTCTGTCAAAACCGGTATACTTCGGGTCAGGATTATCGGCCGTAGCATGACACAGGCGTTCCATGTACTGCTGACGAAGGAGATTTCCCTGGATGCCGGAAACAGTGTCCCATTCTTCCATGCACATACCGATCAGATAATCCACGGCACTGCGGTATATAGCTACAGTGTCTTTGAAAATATGGTTATAATGTTTGATCTTCACACTGTAGGAAGAAAATATCTTCATACCACAATGTCTCCTTTCTGAAAATTACTGGATCTTCTGGTGGTCGATATAAAGCTTGTAGGCCGTTTTACTCACGACTAAAGTCACGAGTGTGCAGCGGCAATTACATCAAGACGTATTTTTCCCGCATATGATTTTGCATCTTTATCATAGAAACCAATCCAGTAGGAATCTATGGAGCCGCCAAAATAACCTTCGCCAACCCCTTCTGATAAACACCATGCGCTTACTACATTATTTCGCCAGAACGGCTTCTGATGAATCCGTTTTTCATCCTAATCACAGCTCTGCAAATGTCCTTTGGCTTAAGATTATACTTATTTTGTACCTTTGGTTTTCTCAAAGCATTTTCCCTTCTGTAACTTTTTGATTATTTTCAAAGAACCCGGTATGATATTCCCGTAGTTCGCGATAATACGAATATCCTTTTTAGCTTTTTCTATAGCCTCCGTCTTATTTTCCGCTTCTATCTCAAATGATTGAGGTTCAGAAAAATAATACTCCGCACAAATTAAATATCTATTCATCGAATCCTCCCGTTAATTTTGGTTCCAGATCATATTTGATTTCATCATATAAATTAGCCAAATCCTTTTTAAGAATTGCACATACAGCTTCGCTTCTTGTCTGCTGCATTGTTTCTCCGGCAATTTCTCTTTTCTGATTTAACTTTTCGATATACTGATCCGACTGCTCTGCCGTAATGACATCCGCTTCGATAAAAGCATTGATATCTTCTTCGGAAAAGCATTTTTCTCCATGAACCAACACATATACCTGATTCACTTTTTCTCTTTCTTTTACAGCCAGCTTTTCATATTTCTCAATAAGCCGAACATATTCTTTTTCCAATACCTTTAATGCATCATATTTTGATTTAGCTTTTGCTTTTTCGATTTTTACCAAATAATCCATCAAATCCTCCTTGTTTTATGCAACGAAATTCGATTTCTGCATTCCGGGAAGCTCTGGCCATGTGATCTGTGGTTCCTGTCTTATCATATTTTCACCATCGAATACATAGCGTTTAAGATTACCCTTATTATCGGCAAACTCCATGTAACTACCACATTCTACAAAAGGGGCAATTAAACAAAGAATTTTTTCAAATGCATAATGGGTTTCTTCTGGATCCGCATGATATTTTAATTCTGATGAGAAATCTTTATAGTCATATACGTAAAACCCAATTTCTTCCATGATTTCATCGAACCGGCAATATGCGAATTCCATTGCCATTTCTTTATCTTCAAAAATTGCTTCCTTTGCATTCACTTTAGACTTTGGTTTAATCCTAACTCGTCCATCTTTATAGATTAACTGACACATAATTTTCCTCCTTCTCTCTTTAGATAAAATTATTATGACAGAAAAAAAGAAATGTATTATTACAATCAAATCTGCCGTATACTCTTATAAAATATATGGAATCCTATACTATAATACAATTTGTTTTCTCAACTTTTTTGCACTAAAAAGACCTTCTAACCAAGAAAATCTTTCTTAATAATTACAATTTTCCTTTTGAAATTTTTTCTTCAAGTTCGAAAGAATCCGCCGCTACATTTATTCCAGCCTTCTTTAAATTATCAACTATTTCCAGGCAATGGTTAAAGGTATGCGTACATATAACATATTTATTGATAAAAATAACGGCCGGATTTGGATATGGTATCCATGGCTCATTATTATACTTTGTAGACGGCGAACGATAAACATTTAATCCAGAAATGACATTGGTAAGATAAATGAGCAAAACATCTTTTTCTTTATCTTTTAAATCAAATGTGGATTGTGGGATATGATATTCATTTAAAAATCGATTTCTTATTACCTGATTTTCTTCCCATTGCTTTTCTAATGCTTCGATATTTTTTCTATACTTTTTCTTTTTTGAGTGTTTTTCCCATATAGAAACCAGAAAATCGATGAAAATTGTAAGGAATAAGCTTGCCACAAATATTAGTAAAGTAACTATGAGCGGGTTTGATAAAATACTCTGCATAAAAAACCTCCTTTTTCTTAATTAATATGAAAGAAAAGCATCGGTTTTGCCGATGCTCTTCTTTTGGTTAATTTAGTTTTGAATGATATAAGTTCTCATACCATCTAATAAACTATCTTTGACATTGAATTTCTGGTGTTCTGATAAGGTCCTTACTGTCACACCTTCGTTAACGCTTACACTTTCTCCATTTTTAAAAGCAGTTATTTCGATATCGTAGTTATCTCGATCTTCAATATCATAAGGAATCGGGAATTTAATTACTTCTGTCCGGATACCAAATCTCTGAAGATCTTCCTCGTTAGTGTCTCCGGAGCCAATCGGTTTTTCATAAAAATAATTTTTGATTGTTTCGAATCCGCTCTTGGAAAATTCACTAGGGAATTTTACCTGCAACTGA
Organism: Clostridium sp. AF34-10BH; assembly: GCF_003478095.1. Lineage (NCBI taxonomy): Bacteria > Bacillati > Bacillota > Clostridia > Eubacteriales > Clostridiaceae > Clostridium > Clostridium sp. AF34-10BH. The sequence continues at coordinate 52,497 of NZ_QUEC01000004.1, read as the reverse complement.
TCCGCATATCCGCTTGTTCTTACAATCAGAACTCCTGTTTCGCCTTTTTTGAATGTGATATATCCATTATCTGCTACAGTATCCGAACCGCTTTTTCCTACCAGTTTTGTATGAAGAGAAAATTCTCCAAGGCCTTTAGACTCTTCCGTGATATTTCCCACGTTATCTGATACATAAATCAAGAAATTTATATCACCCTTAAATAACAAATCATCATTTATGATATTGATGGTAACCGTACCAGTCTTATCATCACTAGAAATGATACCTGGATAAGTATGTGTTGCATTATTATCCTGATTTTCAACGACAACATAAAACTCTTTTAAACCACTTTCATCATCTTTTGCCTCTAAAGTGATTTCATAATTGTCCGGATACTTTGAGATATCAATATTGTCAAAATCTTTTAAAAATTCATATCCTTCGCCAGAAAGCTGAGGTGCTTTTCCGTCAGCAATCAATACGATTTTATTCAAAGCATCAGCGGCATCGTCTGAATACGTGTAAGAGCTGTTATTGTATTTATCTGTTGTTTGATATGCCATGGCTTGTGGTGTTATGACAAATTCTGTGTTGTTGTAAACAGAGTCCATGGAATAAGCTGCATCAAGTGATACATTACGCAAATTGTTATATCGGGACATTTCGAAAAATGACGCATCTTTGATATAACTTTCATTATCTACTCCAATGACTGATTTTTTAACATCATCAATGCTGATTTTAGAAATATCACTATCATCATTTTCTCTATAATAACTTAACTTTTGTTTAGCCCCGGATTTATCAATAATATAGGATAATGCATTTATCTGATAGTTTTTGGAGGCAACTGCATCTCCAATTTCACTTATTAAGCCATTTGTTTTCAGGTAGAAGGGAGTTATTCCGTCTGCCTTCACAAAATAAGATCCGTCTTTTTCATATACATTATCATCCATTCCTCTAACGGAAATTGGAGTTGTTTCAATAGGATAAAATACTTGTCCATCGTCCGACATAGTACTGCTGATTTTCAAATGAGCCGTAGCACTAACATTACCTGCACCATCTACTGCTGCTACATGGATATATTTTGTAGTTTTATCAGACAATGAAACAATATAGCTGGTCTCAGTTTGATATATACCATTATCTTTTGTGACAATCGTATCTTCATTTTCATCAACCAGAATAACATAACCTTTAACACCAGAGGTCATAACATCTGTTGTGATATTTGATTCCAACATTGGGGCCATGGTCTCGGTGTAGAAAGATTTTACCTGGTGCTGATATGTTGTTCCGTTATCACCGGGATTATTCCAAACTACTGTTGCCTTAGAATAATCATTATCATCTTCTACAGGTTTTCTTTTAAGGACAGGCATATTAGGCATAGCTTCATCCGTTGCTATGATTCCTTTCAGTTCATTATCCTTATATAATCCAAGCTCTGCCGCCGTAATAGATACATATCCATTTCCAGTTTGCGTGCTTGCATAATCAGTTTTACCAAAATAAATTTTACCCTCTTGTGTATTAACGCGTAATCCGTTACTGCCTCCATACGAAGGGTAAGCAGATACAACTTGACCTTCTGTGTATCCACAAGCTAATTTTTTACCACCACTAAAGCTTAATCCTTTAATTCCAGCAGTAAACCAAACACTTCCTCTTAAATGGAAATTAAGATGTACGTAAATATGTGTAGTTCCTTCTGGTAAAGCAATATTTAAGTTTTGATAGAATTCGCTACTTCCAACATGATTATTACCATTCCAGGTAAAATTATCAGTAAAAGGATAATCTCTAAATTTTCCCTGTGCAATTTTTGTACCATTTTGATCCAAAATTACAAATTCAGACGGTTGCTCTTCATCGGGCAGCCAATTGGTGTTCACAATATTGTCTCCTACATCACCCCATCCTTCGCAAAAATATGAAAGATTCAATGTCGTATTGCCATTGGTGGGAATTCCTTTATATCCAGAGACATTCCACCAATTTGCTTTGTTTTCAACAATATGACATTCTCTGGACCAACCAACTCTTACTGTACAAGTACTATAATCATCATCATCTGATGTATGTCCGTTATATTGATAAGAATTTATGCCTGAGGAATCAAAACAACTATGTCCCCACATATGAGATTCCCAGTTTCCAAATGCAGGTATATATGATAAATCCTGATAACATGAACTGCTATGGTGGTGCACTACTGCAGTTCCTTGTTTTCCTCCGATATTTCCGCCACCGCCACCGGCCATTCCGTTTTCTCCGGATCCATTGCCATCAGCTCTATAGCTTCCAGAATTAGCTGCATTGCCGTTGCCCATCATGGTTGCACCGCCACCGCCACCAGCTATGGCAAAAATACCGAGTCTGTCCGTCCTCAGATAAGATGCTGATCCACCATTTCCATAAGACGTTGCTGATCCTCCAGAAAAATATTTACCTTTACCATCTTGAGAACCAACACCTACATAGACTTTTTCACCTTCATAGAAATAAATGCGGCCTGTCACAGTGCCTCCTGCACCACCGGAATAATTGCCATATTTTCCGCCTTGAGCTCCAGTTAACTTAAAATTGTATAATCCACTGTACGGAACAATATATACTTGCTCTGAATTAGCAGAATCACTATTTCTGTAAAAAGTTTTTTCTACACTATCGACATTATTTTGAATTGAATTTGCGCTTTTTACTTCAATCCAATTTCCGTTTTCTTTTTTCTGATATATTTTAAATACTTTATCAGCTGAATCTGTCTGGATCCATGATAAGTCTATAGCTCCTTTTTCATTATTTGCAGTCCAGTTTTCTACGCTGTCTGCATGAAGTGTTGACCACTTTGCATATAATGTTATATCTTCATCTGTCGAAAAATCATCCCCAGGGCCACCTATAAATATTTCACATTCAGGATCGGCATACCATCCACCAAATCTTTTCTGATCCGTTGGATCATCTCCATTCGGATAGGTTGCCTCTGGAAGTTTAAAGCTATCGCCGGCATATTGTGCTATAGCTGTATCAATGCATCCATCATACCAGACAGATTTCATTTCTGAAAAAATATTATTAGCATCGTACAATCCAAAAGCATAGCGATTTGACGCAGAAACAAATACACCATGTAATGGATCAGTAAATGTCCATCCGGAAAAATGAGTTGTTGTGTGCGTTGGCTCAATCTTATTTCCGCCTTGTGTATCATATGTAACTATTGGTCCAGCAGGTGGTGTCAATTTATTTGGATCAAGCGAATAAACAGTACGAAAACGTTGTGTAATCGTAGTTTCTCCATTGTATGATCCGCCATTAGGATCGATTATCAGAGTGGAATAAGCAGGTTTCCACTGAGCATATACTTTAATTCTTGTGTTATTGTTTTTATCACCAAGATCTAATTTATTTTGAACGATAAGGAAATCTTCTTCATCAGCTAAAGTAATGCCACTTCCGTCAGGTTTTGTATTCCACCCAGTAAAGACATATCCTGTTCTATAAAAAGTATTTACGGATAACTTTTTTTGTGGAGTAATTGTTTGACCTTCGTAAGTCGTGTAATTATTATAATAATGGTGACTATCAGATATAAATCCACCATTTGCTCCATTCCCAACATACTGAATAATATATTTATTCCATGATACTTCATCACATTTATGGCTAATATATGTAGCTGTCTCCAGATTATTGCATTTTGGATCAACGCAATTTGATACATAACAATCGCCAGTTGATAAAGTTTTTAATTGGCTAATTGTATCTTTTGATGAATAGAATAAGATACCTATTTCTCTACCACATTTAGCGCATGTGGCTATCCAGCCGGGTTGGCATTTTGTTGTTTTACATGATTGTCTGCCAAAAGAAAACCCCTTCCAGTTATTTCCATCTGGATAAGATGCATGAATGCAATAATGTTCAGGATATTCTATTGTCCATTTTGAAATTGACACATTTCCCGTGTATTCAGCTGCATATAAATGTTGCCCTTTTTCAGTCTTTGTTAAAGTAACGGGTTTGAAATATACCTCTTCTCCCATTTTACCTTCATAGATATTTCCATTATAACGGTCCAGAGTAAAAGCTTCCCCTGTTGAAGATCTTTCAATTCCGGTATTTGCAGAAACTGTCATTCCGCTTATTAAAATACCTGCAGCCAGTAACGGAAAAAGCAATTTAGTCTTAAGTTTTCCCATACCGATTCTCCTTTCTTTTTTTAATCATCTCTTAATTAATATGACAGAAAGATTGAAAGAACGGAAAATCTGCATAAAAAAGAGCTTCCCGTAGGAAACTCCTTTTTCTTATAATTTTCTGCCTAAATATTTATCCCCGTTTTTGTGAGTCATATGAGTTTTGTCTTCTTCCACCCATATTTCGGTATCCCAGGCAATTTTAGGATAAACACTGAGCATCTTTTTGGTTGTTGCGAAGGCTGTGATAAATGAAACTTCTATATCCGATCCACAATGACAGCACTTTTTGATTTCCTCAACACGGTCAATGTTGAATTCTCCCGTGCTGGAGTATGCTTCTATAAAAATTATTCGTTTGTGTTTCCTGTCATACAAAACAATATCCGGCATTTTTGTAGACTCTGAGAATACAGATATGCCCACCTCATTTAATACGGCATCATTTCTGCATAATTGCCGGTCAGATGTATCGCCGATATATAATAATTCCGCTCCTGATGCAAAAAGAGGTACAAACTCTTCCAGTATCTGTTTTTGGAGCTTATTATGAAGGGATCTTCCCAAAGAAAACGATAATTTTCCAAAATTAACAGGATATCCTTTCTCTATATCCTTGACCTGTTTTAGTTTTTCGCTGTATACGGTATGTGTTGATAGAAAGTGATTTAGTTCCTCTTGCCATCGGTCCGTTCCATAAGTCCGCAAAAGTGCCGCAAACTGTGCTGTAAATCGATAGGAATTATTTTTATCGTTTGAGGCAAGTCCAAATTTTGTTTCCATAATAGCGGCTGCCACATATTTCTTCAGTGTTTCATCCCGAAATGTTTCCCGTGAATTCTCCTGATATCCCTGTTTATCCAAACCAGCTTTGTTTGGAAAATTCTCATTGATAAACCGGATAATATCGTGGGTTCCATGATAGTTCTCAGAAGCATATTTCCATTTCATTCCCGGTTTGATTTCCGCACATGCAGCCAATGTCATTGCACACCTTGGATTATATAACTGTGGTGGCATTCCAATACTTTTTAAAATATTCCTAGCTTCGTTCAGACAGTTATAATTATAGTCTTCTATATTCTTTTTCATACTAATCTCCATTCCGCCGCCTTCAGCCGGCGGCACAAATAGTAATGAAAGTGTTTTAACTCTTTACGTTGTGCTTTAAAATAGTTTGTAAGAAGCTACACTACAAAGCACGGGAGGATAAGTTGTAACAACTTTCTTCGTTTTAGACAGCATACTAATCAGTGTAAGTTCTGCCTTTTCAAGCACAAATAAGTGGTATTATGAATCCGTACACTAAGAATTGTTTAAGCACCTTGGTTTAATTGTGTGGCAGTTCAGTCAATGGCTTCTTATCATTTGTGAAAGGAGTCCGTCTATGAAAGTTACTTATCAAACCTGTTGTGGTGTCGATGTTCATAAATCTTTTCTCGTTGCCACAATTGTAAAAACTACTGGTGGCATTGAACCTTCTTACCAAAAGAAACGCTTTTCCACCTTTAACAATTCAATTCTTGAATTCAAGCAATAGCTTCTTGACAATCACTGCCATGATGTCTGTATGGAATCCACTGGTAAATACTGGGTTCCTGTCTTTAATCTTCTGGAAGATAAAATCAATGTTGTCATTGCCAATCCTAAATGGGTAAAGGCAGTGAAAGGCAACAAAGATGATACCAAAGATTCTAAATGGATTGGGGATTTGTTCCGTCTTGGCCTTGTCAAGGGCAGCTATATTCCTTGTAAGAAAGTCCGTATTCTCAGGGAATACACTCGCTATCGCTACAAGCTTGTTTCCTGCCGTTCAAGTGAAAAGAATAGATACCAGAATGCTCTTACTGTCTGTAATGTTGCATTAGATTCTATTGTTTCCGATATCTTTGGGAAGTCATCCACGTCTATTATCGACTATCTGCTTGAACAATCGGGTACATCCATTAACCACGAAGAAATCGCATCTAAACTTCTTCGGAGCCTCAAATCCAAAGAAGATGCTGTTATAGAATCCGTCGAAGGATATCAGATGACTGATGCCCAAAAATACCGTATGCGTCTTGTCCGCGCACATATGGATTATATCACAGCCGAAATCAACGATGTTGATAAAATGATAGAAAATATGATTTCTTCTAATCCTGATTTTGAAAATGCTGTCCAGTTCCTCTGTACCATTCCGGGTGTCAAACGTGATAGTGCAATCACTATCATCTCCGAAACCGGTACGGATATGTCTCAGTTCTCAAGTTCCAAACGTTTATGTTGCTGGGCTGGTTTAACACCTGGCAGCAATGAATCTGCTGGTAAGAAGAAATCTGTTCGGATTACACGTGCCGGAGTCTACCTCAAACCTGCATTAGTACGGTGTGCTCATGCAGCCGTAAAATCTGACAAATCTCCTTACTACAAAAAGAAATATGAATCTCTTGTTAAACGTCGTGGCAAGAAAAGAGCCATTATCGCAATTGCCCGTATGATTCTTACCGCCATCTACCAGATGCTGTCTACTGGCGAGCAGTGGAATCCGAGCGACCTTTATAAAATCGATATGCCTGTAGCTCTTGTTGAAAAACAAAAGGCAAAAGCTATCAAGCAGGCTAAGAAACTGTTGCAGCGGGAGGGACTCCTTCCTCCTGATGAGCCATTAGCTTCTTAATCCAATTTTTTAACTCTATAACACTTCAAAAAGTTGCCTGCCTTAGACAGCTTATTCAAGTGCGCCAGTTTATGGCTTTCCTCTACTTTCTTTCACACTATTTCCTCTTTTCTTAAAGGGAAGTAATTCAGTTCCCTCGCATTTACCTGCGTACTGCCGTTTATAAGCCGGAAATAAACATCATATTCATCACTTGATAAAATTTTATGAATATTTTCAGCTTCTTTTTGAGAAAGTGGAGTTCCGTCTTTTTTTACCAAATAATTTACATGGTTTTCTATGGAAATATATTCTTTATTATTTTTACTAATATAGCAACAGGATTGAAGGCGGCGTTTTTCTTCTTTCGCAGTAAGCCGTTTTACAAAAACCGAGTTTGCATTTCGAACCAACAGCTTGGTTGCTTTTCCGGAAATGTATTGAGCTTTTCCACTATATACGGGAAATTTTAATCTTCCACCGTTTACATTGCTTGGACGGAACATTGGTATATATCCGTCTTTAGGCTCTTCTGATATCATTTCTTTTGCGCGAAATTCCACAACCGGACCTGTCTTAAACTGATAACCAAGACTATCGAAAGTATCAGTAATATTACTCATATCCCGTATAATACGAATATCATCTTCATTTGTCGGGATTAACAGATAACTTTCCTCTCCTACCGACTTTATCAAATCCGCAGGAACCGAAAGTGTCTTTTCTAGCTGCATGTAAGAATCACTGGAAACATTAATCTCAATTTTCTCTATTTGTTCTTTTTCCTTTTTTCCAAAAAGGATCATTGTTTCCTGCAAGACTTGTTCTCCTGAAAAAACAGTATCTCGGTCTGAGAAAATATGGATTTTTTCTATATCTGTTTTTAAAATAGCCTTCCGTACTTCGGTATAATAAAGTCCGGATACCCAGGAACGTGGCGTAATATAGATATATTGACCATCTTCCTTTAACAACTCCAACCCTTTCGCCATAAAAAGACCATATAAATTTGGCTGGCCGTAAACATAATCTTTCATGGCAATAGCTTCTTTAGAGTTTTTCGCTATTTTCTTATACGGAGGGTTAGATATAACTATGTCATATTTCTGCGATATATCTATGGCAAAAAAACTGTCAGACCATATCGTATAACGAAATATAATATTATGGTTTTCACAGATATTTTGTATATAGTCGGCATTTTTCTTCAGTAATGGAAGAATAATAGGATCATTTTCAACGAAAGTGACTTTTATGCTTCGGCAGCCGTCAAGCGCTAAAAGATGTTCCATGATTCCCGCTGTTAGTATTCCGCTCCCGGCTCCGGCATCCAGTATATCCAGATGCTCTTTTGCCATGGTCCATTTCCCCATATAGGCGGCAATATTCACAGGAGTAAAGAACTGTCCTTTTTTCTTTCGGACATCTTTTCCCTCGTTTTTCATATATTTAGTTGTTTCTTCATAAATATATCCGAGCATATTACCTCCATAAAATTCGAATATATGTTCATTATAAACAGTGGTTAAAGGAAAGTCAAATAAAAGAGCCTCCGCAGAGACTCTTTTATTTATCAATCTTATGCAATTACGTCATCGGATGTGTCTACGCTATTTTCTTCACTTGTGGTAGACGTGTCGGAACTATTTGCCTCAGATTCCGTATCAGGAGCTGGTGTGGGAGTATCACCATAAAGATCCTTTAATACATCATCAACGGAAGGTACATCGGGCTGAGAATGATCTCTTAACTCGGCTCCGCAGCGGCTGCACCAGCCGTCGCCATTATCTACGCATCCAAGAGAATCAATGGATCCACTATTAATTACTGCTCCGCATAAGTCACAGGTTTCTTCCCACCAGCCGCCGGATGTACATGTGGGTTCTGTTGTAGTATGTCTGGTTGTACTACCATGACCACCTTGAGGATAATAATCTTTTCCAAGATATTCTCCACAAAGATTACAATACAATTCTCCGTATCCATCATGCTGACAATTAGCTTCTACAACTGCTACGCTTCTGCAGGATGTATGAGCACACGCAGGCTGAGGAGTTGCGGTTGCAGCAGGTTTGGCTGTGGGCTGAGGAGTTGCTGCCGGTTTTGCCGTTTCCGTAGGTTTGGTAGTCGCTTTCGGTTTTGCTGTCGCAGTGGGTTTTGCCGTAGATCCAGGCTTTGCTGTTGCTGTAGTCTTATTTGAAGCAGTTGCTACGCTACCTGTTTTCCCGCTACTATTCGAAGCAGTTGTTGCCTTCGGGGTTGCTGTCGGCTTTGCTGTCGTCGCAGGTGCCGATGTCTCCTTTGGCTTTTCTGATGTCTTAGGAGCTTCCGTTGTTGCAGCGGCAATTGTTGACTGTGCGGCATCTACTGCTTCCGCGGTATTAACCGGCTTATCTTCCTTGGTTTCTTCAAGACTGCTTTCTTCAGTTGTCTCAGCAGTTTCAACGACAGTTTCGGTAGTCGCTGTCTCTGTTGCTTCTGTGGCCTTATTACCACAGGCTGTCATAGACATGATCATGATCCCGGCAAGGACCATTGTTAATACTTTCTTTTTCATTTGATTACCTCCAAATATATGTTGTATTGTTTAGTTGTGATCCATTTGATAAATTCATTATAACACATATTCAAAGGAATACAAATTTCTGCATGGAAATTTTTGTGTTAAAATTTATCACGGATCTAAAATTGTTACAGCGAAGTGAGTCATATATTTTTCTCCTTCTTGCTATTTTATGATTCCACAATTAATATGATAGAATTCTTTGCTGAAAAACTCTGACATATTAATATTAGATCGATAGCAAGGAGTTATATATTGTATATATGTCGCTTGCCTAATGTAATAATACAAAAGGAAAGGAGGAATATTGTATGAATGGCGGCGGAGGTCCTGCATTTTAATCAGAAATATTAAATATGCTATAAACTTGAAAAAAGGTACTCTGTAATGAGTGCCTTTTTTGTGTAAATAATTCTAGCACGAGATTATACATGGAAAATATACTCCCTCGGCATGTTTTTCTTGCATTGCAATTACAATTCACACTCCGTACCGGGAGCGCCTATTCCCTTACGATTGTTAGGACATTAAGCGAGAATCCTCGGTTATTCAATCGCCGAGATGAAAACGCAAGCAACTCCATACAGGAGTTTCTTTCTGATTTTATGGTATGCTATATGTATGAAAGAAAATCTTATAGTTTACCGCACATCCGTATGTAACATTAACTACCATGTGGTCTTCTGTTCTTCTGTATTAAAACAACCAGTTTTATAGAGTGGAAATTTCTGCACAAAAAAGAGCGAATAACACATTCGCTCTTCTCATATTAGGCAATAGACAAAATTTCAAATTTTTCGTTAAATGTTGCAACCATAGATGTTCTTTCGATTTTGTCATTCCATGCGCCCAGGTCATTGCCATATTCGTCTTCGGTCACAGTTTTTAAGACACGATCGAAATGAACGGTGAATTTTCCGGTAACTTCATCCAGGAGGATGTTAGATATAGTTATATCCTCGTAATAATGTACACCACGATAGTTTTCATAATCATTATCTATTCCGAATTTTATTCTCAGTTTGTTTTTTATTCTTTCTTCCATAAAAAATTCCTCCGATTTTCATTTTTATTATTATGAAAGAAAATAAATGCAAATTTCCATTGACAAATAGATTCACTGCTATTATGAAAGAAAAATAATATAGAGGATTTTTTACAAAAATAAAAGAGCGAAATAATTCACTCTTCTATTTTACATATTATTGATATTGTCGGCGTGCCCGAAAACGCCGACATTGATGACAATATTCCCTTCGAGGGTTAATTTTTCCTGCATTTATTAAACAGAAAGAAAATTATTCCAGCCAGGTAAGTCCGCTGCAGCCGGAGGTCTCAAAGTAGTATACCGTAAAATCCAACAGGTGCCATTGCGGTCTGTACCAGGACGGAGATCGTAGCTGAAATGCCGATTGTGTGGAAGTCTACAACATCCTGAGACTCTATTTGCAGGAAAAAGATCCGGCTTCTATTCCGGATCTCTCTTTCTTTGATATTTCTTAACATGTTTTTCTTGCATTGCAATTACAATTCACGCTCCGTACTGGAAGCGGCACTTGTTTGCCTTGCATATTTATTGATTTTATTATTTCAATTCACGCTCCTGTAAAAGAGCGCCTTTACTTTCAGAACAAATTGATGAAGATTTATTACAATTCACGCTCTCATACCAAGCGTTCTACCCTCCATAAGAAGTTTCACTTTTCAATTTCAATTCACGCTTCTGCATAAGGAGTGCCTTTCACCATCAAAATATGACATAATGTTATATATATTACAATTCACACTCCCGCATAAGGAACGCCCAAATGCAAACATCATATTCCTTGGAAGTGCCACAACATTCTTAAGATGGATATAGGAAATTTCAATTCACTCCTCTACATAGGAAGAGTCAAAAACAAGCATACGAGATGTTGGCCATTGCTATTGCAATTCACGCTCCCACAAAGGAAGCGATATGCTTATATGAGTGTATCTGAATTTCGAAGCCGATTACAATTCACGTTCCAACGTAGGAGCGCTATAATAGGTGCTACTTTGAGGTTTGTTTCAATTCACGCTCCCATGTAGGGAGCGTAATCATAGATGTATATTACCAGATCAACGTATTGGAATTACAATTCACACTCCCACGTAGGGAGCGTCCTTCTAACCAATTACTTAAATCACGTGAAGAAGTATTACAATTCACGCTCCTGCGAAGGGCGTGTCACAATCCAAAAATGTGTAACACTATATGTATAGATTACAATTCACTCTTCTACAAGGAAGAGTCAAAAACAAGCATACGAGATGTTGGCCATTGCTATTGCAATTCACGCTCCCACAAAGGAAGCGATATGTTTATATGAGTGTATCTGAATTTCGAAGCCGATTACAATTCACGTTCCCGTACCGAAACGTTTTTTAGTCTGTATTAAGCCAATTTCCTCTTTCCTATTATAATTTACGCCCCTTACTTGGAGTGCTATATCGATTCGCTCAGTACGAAATTTTTCTGATATTACAGTTCACATTCTAGCAATAGATTGTCTTGAAAGCGAAAACTATGCTGAATAACGAAGCCATTACAATTCACGTTCCAACGTAGGAGCGCTATAATAGGTGCTGTTTTGAGTGTAATAGGAGCTATTTTAAGGTTCATTTCAATTCACGCTCCCGCATAGGGAGCGCCATAATAGCAAAAATGCTAATTTATTATTTTAGATATTACAATTCACACTCCCATGTATGGAGCGCCCCATAGATCTTGGTATTGGCGTATACATTTTACAATTCACGCTCCCGTATAGGGAGCGTCACAGGTAGCTACTATCTTCATAATTAATATGTTAATTACAATTCACGCTCCCGTATAGGGAGCGTCGGCAATATATAGACAAATAATATTACTCAAACCAAAATATTGTACAATCTATCTTCACTACGTACATAACATTATAATATCTCACCTGATTTTTTATATTTAAGGTGCGGATCTCCCGGTAATTTCCTGTTCACTTCCAATCCGCACCTTAATCCTTTTACAGATCGATAACAAATACTTCGACATCTTCCGGCATATTTTCCATATTTACGCTGATATTATAATCATCCATGGAATGAGGATAATCTTCGTCATTTACCTTTTCGATTTTTACTCGGTCTGCATACTTTTTAAGAGATCCGGTAGCTCTTTCATTACCGTGTTTGAATACGATAAGCTTTTCTGTACACATGCCGTTTCTGCATGCAGACAGATCATTGTCATACATGGAACAAATAGTTTCAAAGAGCAGCGCAAGATCTTCATCTGTTACTGCATTCTTTTTTCCCTGACATGCCATATATCTGCCAAATGCCTTATACAAACCAAATTCTACAACGGGCTTTGTAGCAAATTCTCCTCCGGCATTTTCTCCGCGGGCCTCTGTTGTATGTGCATTTCTTACGCACTTGGTCTGACGGATATAAATAGGATCCTCGCTGACACCATAGTTGATCTGAACAGCTCCGGTTACATGTGCATTTGTATCCTTCATTTTACCAGTGCTTAAAACTGCACCAAACATACGGACATCATAAAAATGATTCAACATATAATTAACAGCAGATACGGAATCGACTTTGCTTTTCTTATCCGTTGCGGGGAACATATCGGCAACCTGGTCCGTAATTGCATTCAGATAGATCTCCGGCTGAATAAAAATCTTATTCTTTTCAGTATCAATTTCTCCCATTTCCGCAAGCTGGATAATACGATCTCTGATTTTTCTCTTCAAGCAGTCATTTGTAATCTCTCCACATCCTGTTTCTGGATTCCGTCTGGGCTGATTATCAAAATCCGGATCGCCATTGGGATTACTGTAAGTACATGAATTAAGTAATACAAAGTCATAAGTGCAATTTGCGTCGATAGGAATGTTTCTGAATTTCATAATATTATTCTCCTTTTGTTATGTAATATGTTAAATAAGTTATTGACTATTTGCGAATTATGCAATCGCTGTATCTGCATTGCCAGCTGTTTCTTCCGTATCTGAGTCAGAAACTTTTTTAGCAGAAAATAAAGCCGTCTTTTGCTGAGCCAGTCCGACAAAGAAGAAACTTCTGTCTCTGTCATTTAATTTCTTTGGAATTCCATCTTCGAATTTATCAAGAATACTGTTAATCAGCTTATCATAATAAACCCTGGTTCCTTTATTTTTTGCTCTTGCGAGATAATACTCTTTATAATGTAATATCTGAATAAAAGCATCTGCCGGATACATGGATACGGAAGCAATCCTTGTTGTGATCAGTCCCTTATTCGGTTTTGGATCCGCCGTTACATACTGTAAAGAATCAACGGCAGCCAACAGGCGTCCGCATAAGTATCCCGCATTTGTATTGTCTTCATTTAACATTTCAGTTAATACCTCACATTCATTTTTTGTATTTTTCATCAACCAGGATTTTAATATTCCAACCTGAATATAAAACCTGCTGCTGAAAAAGTTTCTTTCTACGGATAGTCTTAATAATGCTCTTTGAGCTATATTAAACGATGCGTATCCATCATAGAAAGCAGACCGACGAATTTCTCTCAGCATATACTCTTCTTTGTTCAGGACATTATTTGCGTTTGCAATATCCGGGAATAAAACATTTCGTATGTTCTTATATGAACGGATTGTTTTTTTAGAACCAATCTGCAAAGACTCCTGAAATTTAACTACGTTTTCAACAATATTCGAAAATGTTGAATAGCTATAGTTTTTTACAATAATTCTTCCTTTCGTTCCGACATCCAGTTCAAGGATTCGAAAATCACTATTAGCAACTTCTCCAAGTAATAAATCCAACCTGTCTCTATCCAGGATTCCGCAATGGACACATTCAAATAACTTGCGGATTTTTTCTTCCATGGCTTCGTCCATATTATATTGATCCAGTAATCCAGAATAAATTTCTTCTGCTCTTTCGCTTCCGTCCATGGACCAGAAAACAAATACGCTGTTACCTTCTTTAAAATTATGTTTTGAACCACTGGCTGCCAAATAGTTCAAAGCGCGGGTGTACTTTTCCATATCATAAACGGAAGTCCCGCATGTATTTGCATCTAACAGACCATAACTTACTGCCGCCTCGAAATTATTGCAGGCAAATGTGATTCCGCTTCCACCCCACATTCCGGTTATCTGATTATGGACACTTGCAATCGGAACCAATGTTTTTCCATCCTGCTGGCTGATGCCGTTATAATTCGACTTTTCCAATAACCTCTGTTTGAAGATAACATCATCCCAACGCTTTCTTAATGCGGGATCTTCATGCAAAAAGCTACATTCCGGGTCATCGACACAAATAATATAATTAAGAGACAATACCTTCTGTGCCGTATTTGTTTCAAGAAATGGCTCAAAAACCGGATTGTTCATCCATTTTTCCGGATTCCATTTTTCAACAAATCTTCGATAAGCGTTTACTACCGGCGAGTCTACCTTATTTGGATCATCTTCATCTCCAAGAGCTTTTAATGTTTCTTCCATCAGCTTATCATGCAATTCGAGAAAGCCGTTCTTATTCTTTTTAATAACAATTGTTTTCTTATCTTTGTCAAATTCCATTCCAAAAAGATATTTTCCTCGAATTTCCGGGATTCGGATATTTCCTTTTGTGGAATTAGCAAATGTTGTCTGGATCACTATTCCCGGCTTTTCTTCGGAAGCCAAGGATTCGATCTTTGTAATGCACCCATCAATAGATAAATGAATACAATAATGAGCAATTTTATTCTCATAGCCGCAAGGCAAGATTTTTCCAGCCTTTTCTAATTTTTCACAATAATCTACCAAATCAAGGACCAGTCCCTTATTCTGCGTCATTATGCCTCCTCCACGGTGATTATTCCATTTTTCATAAGAGCATGATAAAATGTAGGATCCGCTGCTTCATTCCATACCGGATTATCCCAGTTATTATTATCCGGGTGTCCACCGTTCCTGAATTTCATACGGCATCTCATGAACCCATAGTCGATATCTCCAGAGGTTTTCATTTCTTCGTCCATATTTTCGCATATGGCCTTTTCAAAATTATCAATCCAGGTTACATCAGCGATACATTCTGAACATCCTAAGAAGGGGGTACGGAACTCACTCTGTTCCATAAATCTACGTTTTATGATTTCCCGGTATTTATTTTTGATGTTTACCCCTGATGCAAGATCTCTTTCTACTCTGTTCGGAAGTAAGAAAACTTCTACCTGAATAATGTATTTTGGATTTACCAGATATCCTGTATTTCTTTGTGTGCGGCTGTCCTTGACAGAAATTCCTGTAGTATAATTCGTAGCCTTTGCCTTATCTTTTATTTCATTACGCTTTATATTACGATATTTAGGTTTACGGCACACGGCAATCTTTTTGATCCGGTACTCGATAGGCGGTTTCCAGAAAATCTGTTTCAGCATTCCCTCTAACGCTCCAGGAGTGGGAATGGGATAGGAAAATCTGTCTGTTTTAAATTCCTGGGCCGTAAAACATGCCAGTTCAGCTTCTGCCATAACATTAAATGTCATAATTTTTTCGGGGCTACTCATATCTGATCTCCTTTCTCTTTATCTATTGTTATTATGACAGATTCTAAGAAGTTTGGTAATTTCTGCACAGATAATTTTGAAACTTTTCATTACCGTGTTTGAATACGATAAGCTTTGCTGTACACATTTCGTTTTTGGATGCGAACAGATCATTGTTATACATGGAACATCAGTTGCTTTTTCGCAGCTTTTCTTTTTTGCCTGAGCAATACAAAAGCTCCCCGGAGGGAGCTTAAAATTAATTGGTTCTGATTCCGGTACATTGGAAGAAAATATCAGCATCAAAGTTTGGTATTCCCTTGATGATATTTTTCTGATAGTCAGTCAGAGCATTCCACCACAACTGACCACATTCAGATTCATCAAGCACTTTGATGTACCCGCCTGTTGTTTCATAGGTTGGATGTGCTGCCTTTTCCGTATCAGTCATATCTTCTTTATGTACCCATTCAACAACATTCTTTGGTATCTGATTCAGTAAATATCTTGCATCTGAATCTATCCATTCACGATATGTCATGCTTGACGGCTTATTGAATAGCCTGATCTTCTGTTCTTTTGTGTTAAAACAGCCAGTATTAAAAGACGATTTGTTCCAATCCCCGGTGTTCCAATCCCCGGTGTTCCTGTTTCCGGTATTCCTGTCTCCGGTGTTCCTGTTTCCGGTGTTGCCGTTTCCGGTATTCCCGTTTCCGGTATTCCCGTCTCCGGTATTCCCGTTTCCGGTGTTGCCGTTTCCGGTATTCCCGTTTCCGGTATTCCCGTTTCCGGTATTCCCGTTTCCGGTATTCCCGTTTCCGGTGTTCCTGTCTCCGGTGTTCCAGTCCCCGGTGTTGCAGTTCCCGGTGTTGCAGTTCCCGGTGTTGCAGTTCCCGGTGTTGCCGTCCCCGGTGTTGCAGTTCCCGGTGTTCCAATCCCCGGTGTTGCAGCGACCCGTGCAATTTTTTCCGATATTGACGATTCGCAGCACTTCATCCCACGGGATTTCACGCACGATTTCCAGTTTATCAGTACATGACTTGTCATTTTCTGTCTGCACTTCACCATAAGCAATGACTTCTGCAACCTTGTTATTGCTGTCAAAACTATAATAATTGAAGCAGTCGGCAGCAGTTTGACAGAAGTGCATACCGTGAAAGCAAACAACAAGTTCCCCTTCTTCCTCAAATTTTCCGGGGCAAGTGTATTGTTTAGTGTTGCCATTAGGTGAACAAGTCCAATCAGATCTGAACACCTTGAACCCATGCACTACATTCTGAACGGTATTATTTTTCATTATCTTTTCTCCTTTTCTCTTTTTTGTTTATATTATTATGACAGAAAACAATATTGATTTATTTTGTGTAAAAAAGCCATGAAGGGAACTTGAAATCAAATTTCAAGTGCCTCTTAATCAGATTTTTATCAGGTGCATCTACAATCCTTTGGTTCTTTCATTACGTTTTTCTCCTGTTATCTTTGCTTTCCTTTAATATGAAAGAAAACGGATATCTATAGACATAAAAATATCCCCGGCCAGCCTGACCGGGGAACGCATCAAAGATAATTGGGGGAAGTCGGTTGTTTTGTTAACCGATGATCATATTATAGCAGATATTAAAATGTACGCAAATTTCTGCACAAAAATTTTTCAGAGAAAAACTCCGGAAAAGACCGGAGCTAATTTCTCTTTTTACCTTCGATGATGATACAGTCGCCATCGGTGGTGATATTTTTCAGGTATTCCTTTGCTGTCCTGTATTCTTCCATGTAAACAACATGATCATGGGCTCGCTTGCATTTTTCCTCAAGCATGGCAATGTAGATAGCCAGATTCATATCGGAAAACATCTCTTTTTCGTTATAGCCGTTCTCGCAGGTAAACATATATATTGATACCATGCAGTTTGCTTTTGACAGCCAGTATGCCGTCTTTGAATTAAACGCGTTCTTGATCGGGGTAGCGACATACTCCCCAATAACGATCTGCTTATATTCTTTCTGTTTATTCATATTCTTTTCCTTTCAGATTTTTTCCAGACATCCATCTTCGGCCCGAACGTACTTGCCATCATTTTTCAGCTTCAGGCAGAGTAATTCATTGTTTCTGTGCGGCAACGATAATTCGATCTCATTAAAAACGATCCGGCCCCTCGCCATATCCCTGCGCAAAAAATTTAATACCTTTCTTTGCTTCACTTATCAGCGTATTTTTCTCCTATACTTCTTCCAGATATTTACGGATTACTGCTTCCGCTCTCTTCTGAAATCGTTTATAATCTGTGGCTGTTACGATAGATTTAAGATCTGTCAGCCAGAGATTGTGATACCAATCGTCATCGGATTCATATAAGTTTATGGATATTCCTCTTCTTCCATAATCCCTTATAGTCTCCCACTGAATATCGGCGATATATCGCCCTGCGTCTGTATCAATCAGAACATATCCATAAATATCCAGTGTCCGATCAGTGTTCAGCCGCGTCAGATCCTTTGTTGTAAATCTATGCCAGTCGAACTTAATATCTCTTTGCATTTTTTCTTTCCTCCATTTCTCTATTTGATAATTTTATTATGAAAGAAAAAGCCCTCCGGAATTTTCCGGATGGCTTAAATAGTCATTTTGCGTTCTTTTTCTTTTCTACCCATTTGTCCACGACAATCTTGACGTCTTTCGGTTCCGGCTCTTTGAAAATTCTGCATAAAAATAGCGCCATGAGGGCGCTATTTCTTATAATTCAATCAGCTGTTTCGCACACCAGCTCTGCATCATTGCTTTATAAGCATTCTCATAATGTTTCGGCTTTTTCCATACAATTTCTCTATGAGAGAACCCGTCGTATCTGTTCGGAACATTGATCCAGCCTCTGTGACCAAAATTCTTACCGAATCTCTCTGCTTCCAGAAGTGTTTCTGCCGTGATTTCACGAAACGGATCTTCATTGTAACGACATCCCTGTCCAAATTCGCGGGAAGGCTCATAATGATATACGATATTGAGTCCGTCTGATTCAAAATCGATCGACATCCAGGAATTGTTCGGGGTAATCACATACAGCCATTCCGACGTTTCGCTCTGAAACAAAAATGATCTGAATCCTTCCGGTTTAATTTCTGCCGCCAGTCCTCTGTAAAAATTAATCTCTTCATTCATCATAAAAATACTCTTCCTCCGTTTTTCTTTGATGCAATTAATATGAAAGAAAACAGTGAGGAAAAACAGCCGCAAGGGCTGCTTCTCTTATAATTTTTCATATAAAATTTTCTGGTCTTCTTCCGGAATTGCTTCGTGATCTACTTGTTTTTCAGCATCTGAGTCTGTGCCGTTGCAGCCGTAATCGCAGAATTTGTAATTGCAACTTTCACACATACTGCACGGAGCGAGCGGCTTACCGCAAAGACATCTTGTGATACCTTTTGCGTAGATCACCTGCTCTTTTCCGCACCATGGGCAGATCTCAATCGTGAAGTCCTTCGGATTATATTTCATTATCTTTGACATTTAATGATTTTCTCCTTGTGATATTTCAACTTTCAGTTTAGATGTTCATAACACCAGACTTCCATCCTGCTTTTTTAGCCTCTTCTGAAAGAATCTCATTTTCTTCAGCTATAGCCATTTTTCTTTGTTGTTTTTCTAAACAATATATTGATAAAATTTCATCCACCAACTCATTAATACTACATAACATATCTCCGTCAACCTCTTCGGTTCGTTCTGCATCATTTAAAATATTTTTTATATCTTCTGCACATTCATGTATTTTTCTCATACAAATGCCTCCATAAATCTTAATATTTCAGTTTACTGATCCTTATCTCTTGCTATTGCTTCCCGAATCCTGTCTGCAAACAGAGCGCAGGCTTCATCTACCGATGCAATATTATCTCTTATATCCTGAGTTGGTATATCAAGTTCTTTTCCAAGTTCATAGAGTACCTCGCAGACACCATCTGTATAAGTTGCCTCCTGCGCCGATTTCTCATAATTTGAACATTCAAAAAGACTTTCAGCAATATCAAGTCCTTTGTTCAGTCCCTCCATGTAAGATCTTTCTTTTTCCGATCTAAGCTGTGACGCTCTTTCCTGTATTGCTCTTGAATCATTGATTGCTTTGAGAGCCTTGTCCGTATCAATATTTGTTGCTTTATACATTTTTTCTACCTCCATTAAATTCTAATTAACATCAACATACCACCAGCCGGTATGTTCGGTTTCTTCTCCATTTCTTTTATCTTCTTCAGGATCGTAATATCCGGTGTTTACAGATATTTCTTCTCCCTGAGATCTGTAGAAGGCTTCGATGAGGTCGGCTACGGCATTGGCTGCTTCTTCCGATGCCACAAGTATCTGTCCATCGTCATCACACCAGACAGCATCACTTCCGTTTCCGGAAAGCATATCTGCAATGGCCACGATCCAGTTTGTTTTCGGTTTCTGAGGAAGACTGCCGCTGTAATCCGCAGAAATAAATTCCTGTGCCTCTTCCGCCGTCATCAGATCCGCCATCATATTAATTTTACTGATATTACGTTTGCAGGTCTGAATAGCTTCTTTGCCGTTGCATTCTGACACTTTATTCCAGTCAGAACCGATATCCCACTCCATATACTCTACTGATGATAACGGCGTATCGCTCTCTGAGGTAAGAAATGCGTATTTGATGTTTCCGGCATTATCAATATCGATCAGCAATCTTCCATCGTTGTTATCCTGCCCGTAAAACAAAACATCGTTAAGAGAATCCTCCGGACCATATAATTCCTGGTACTCTTTCAGAATATCACTGCTGATCACACAGTCGCCCATGTCGAAATTCGTATCAAGAATTCTCGGTATTTTCTCTGCATAGAAAGATATAAGCTCATAATTTTCTTTGAGCCATTCTATTGTATGTCTTGCACGACTGATCATGCGTTCTCCGTAATTCCAGCCATAATATCTTGCCACCAGTTTGCGGGTTCCGTCTGTTTCCTGATAGCGTACAAAAATTTGTGATCTTTGTCCCATAATATTTTCCTCCATTTTATCTTAGTTTTGACAATCTTATTATGAAAGAAAAAACCTTTCGGAAGTTTTCCGGAAGGTTTTCTGAAACATTATGGATATTAGCGCCGTGACGGGGACTTGAACCCCGATACCGGATTTTTCTCCGAGATGGCAGATTAGCAATCCACTGCTGTACCAATCGCCGACCGTTTTGACACAATTTCTTCTTAACGTTAAATATAATCGTTGGGAAAATTTAAAATCGTCAACAGTAAGTTTTTTCTCTTCCATAGACATATCCTGCATGGATTTCTTTTTCTTAATCCAATGCGTCAGACCGTTTCGCATAATCACTTCCCTACATGGACGACGCATAAGTCTGCGGAATTTATCGGTTCGCAGTATTTGCAGAAACTCATATACATAAAAGCCGGCATATTGCCGGCTTTTCATTAAATTTCGTTGTCATTGATATTTCGCAGTTCTTCCGCTATTCTCAGCAGACAATCGCTGTCGATGTATGAAATAACCGCCACGGTATTGCGATATCCGCTTAATTTACCATACTTCCAATAGGCTCCCCATTCGTCGTTGTAATCTTCTTTTCCGGGGCTTGTCACTTTATATTCAATTTTCTTTTTTTTGCAGGAACGGCTCCAGTTTATTCAGAGCTACTCCGGGAAGAAGCAGGTGCTGTTTTTCGTTTCGGTATGTAATTTCGGGATTGTACATATATATACCTCTCTTAACTTTTTCTTTATTATATGAAGCCTCACACGACTAAAGGCGCATGCTTCCCGTAAATGTACTTTCGTACACGTAGTCTCTTTAGAAGACGGGAACTTCGTTTCTATGATACAGCCCAAACTCAGATACTTATGCCGCCATGGACACAAGCTCCGCATTCAGGTTAATTAACACAGATAACGTGCAGGTGCTTCTCCTGGCAGCCTGAGGGACTTTTGCCTCAAGCGCCAACCTTACCTTCGCAGGCACGGATTTTAAGAGTTCCCTTATGTAATATCTCGCTCCTATGTTATAGGAGGCATTCAGGTCGCAGTTATAGATCTTGCCGGTCCGGAACTGGCAGACACTGTAGGATCCCAGATCCGCTTCACGGCCACGCAGTACACTTCCGGATCCGTCAAAAGCCAGCCGGCTGGTTCCCCATGCGCAGATTCGACTGACATGCATGCCGATCCGGTGGGCTTTATGCTCCACCATGGACTGTACATACTGGCTGCGCCACAGATGAAGTTTCTGCTTCCCGGAACCACGCTTCTTTCCCTTACGGTCCAGATGTTCAAAGACGATGGTATCGGCATTATAGAGTACTGCGGTATCTATGATGAAGCCGGCAGTTTTGACAGCAATATCATCGTTGATGCCTTTCGCTCTGGCCCAGAGTCTGGGTGTCTTGAAATTACCATGCTGCTGAGCCTTCCGGATCCGGTTCGTTGCATGCTTCAGAGAGTCGTATTCTCTGGGCAGCTTACAGAAATGTCTGCCTAGGATCGTGCCATCCGGACGCATGATGGAAACCG
Source organism: Clostridium sp. AF34-10BH (assembly GCF_003478095.1). NCBI lineage: Bacteria > Bacillati > Bacillota > Clostridia > Eubacteriales > Clostridiaceae > Clostridium > Clostridium sp. AF34-10BH. The sequence goes on along the minus strand of NZ_QUEC01000004.1, from coordinate 30,019 downwards.
TAGCGGTAGAATTAATACCGAGGTCAACAGCAGCTATCGTCTGATGAAATATATCTGTATCCGCAAGAACTGTTTCTTCTTCAAAAGGAAAATCCAGATACCATTCATGCCCCCGTTTTCTGAGAGTGGGAGCGCATTTCTTACGGGACTGGCATCTGCGTGTAATGTAATCAACATCAGACTTGCGAAGATCCAGCGTGATCCAGTCCCAGGTATTACGGATATATACCTTGATCCTGGCCTCGTAGGATCCAGTCTGTTCATACATACCGGTCTTATACAGACAGGGATAAATAAATCCCGCTTTCGGAAAAGAAGGCTTCCGGCCTCGAATACTAGCGTCAGCTGCTTCCCAGTTCGCGAGAGTGCTTTTGTAAGAGGATACTTTACCGATAACCTCACTGATCGCACTGCGCCTCAGGTAACTGGGAAACTTATAGAATCTTCTGTCAAAACCGGTATACTTTGGGTCAGGATTATCGGCCGTAGCATGACACAGACGTTCCATGTACTGCTGGCGCAGGAGATTTCCCTGGATGCCGGAAACAGTGTCCCATTCTTCCATACACATACCGATCAGATAATCCACGGCACTGCGGTATATAGCTACAGTGTCTTTGAAAATAATGTTATAATGTTTGATCTTCACACTGTAGGAAGAAAATATCTTCATACCACAATGCCTCCTTTCAGAAAATTACTGGATCTTCTGGTGGTCGATATAAGATTTTACCTGATTGAATGACCTGTCACTTACGGTAGCCACAAAATAGGAAGGATTCCACAGATGACCGCCCCAGAGCTGCGTTTTGATCTCCGGATGTTTTAAAAAGAGCCAGCGGGCCGTGTTCCCTTTGAGTATCTTGATAGCGTCCGATAGTCTTAACTGCGGTTTGCAGTTTACAAGCAGATGTATATGATCCGGCATGACTTCCATTGCAATTACATCCATATCCAAAGATTTGAGTGTTTCGAGAAGATAATTTCTTACATCCTCTTCGATATCACCCAGGAATACAGGTTTCCGGTACTTAGTAACCCATACGATATGATACTGTAGGGAATATACATAACCACGACCATGCGTTACATCTTTTGGTATTGAAAAATACGTTGTTTTATCCATATAAGTATTATACCATATGATATGTATTTTAACAAGAGAATGCCGCCTTACTTACGACTAAAGTCACGAGTGTGCGGCGGCAAATTTATCAATAGGCTTTTTGAAATCTATCCTGTCTGATGTAATCCAGTTGGTTATATTCTCGGCTTCAAAATAAACGGCGTCTTGCAAGTTTCCGATCAACGATTCTGCATTGTAAAAACTGGATACAGCCTGTTTTCCTTCTTTGACTACTCTCATAGCCATATCGTCAATCGACTGTCCTGCATGTAATACTGAAGAATGTCCTTTATTGATGTTCAAGATACAGCTTACGTCATCCATAACAGCTTTTTCCAGTTTTTCTTGGTATAATTCCGGATCCATACGTCTGATTGTGTCTCTATCCATAGTGAATACCTCCCATATTCATTAATATGAAAGATAAACACATGAGAAATATACAAACAGCAGCCTTTGAGACTGTTGTTCCACTGCATATCAATATCATTTTTCTTCCGTCACAACCTCCTCTATAATAAATTTTGACATAAAAACAGGACCTCAAATTGAGGTCCTATAGTTCATAGTGATATCAGTCGATGTCCCTGGGGGTAAGTTCGATATAACAGTTACTTCTAGCGGACTTCCCAAAATTCACACCAATAAAAATACTTGTATCCTTTAAAATTATTTCGTTACTTGAAATTCTACAAAACTTTGTGATATACCACGGAAGCTTGTTTTTGATCCATTTCATTCGTTCTTTATCATTGTTTTCTAACTTCTCATAAAGCAAACACATTCTTATTCTGTTTTTGGCTTTGATATCATTTAACATTTCATAAACGTATTTATTTTCCATATTTTCTCCTATATAAATATTATGTGGGTTAGTTAATTTTCTATTTCCATTTCTTCATTTCTCTGCCAATCTTCAAAATCTTTTAAGTTTTCCACAATTCTTTCGTTTTTCATGCTCTTTCAATCCCTCTTCTTTTTCGATAACTTCCTCATTTAACATATGTAGTGTTTCTGCAATTCCCATTGGATATCTTTTCTGTTCCTCATAATCATCAATTGCCTTTTCCCTCATTTTAGTTAAATAAATAGCTAAATCGATGGGTTGCATATTTCGAATTTTATCGTAATTTGTCATATTTTCCTCCATTATTTTCTATACCATTTCAAGTAACAAATCTTTTTCTTCATCATCAATCGTTCCGTTCATATTTGCATTCACAATCATATTCACCAATTCTGTATCAGATATTGGAATCCAAGTTCTGTTTCTTATTTTGTCAAATATTTCATCAAAATTCATTGATAAACTCCTTTTAAATCGCCATTTCAAATGTTTACCACTGTGTCTTTATTAATTTTCCGGTCTCATCAAAATCCCAACCTATATTTTTCAGCTGTTCTTTTAAAGGCAGACTATACCAACTTCTGTTTCTATCGCAAAATGATGAAGCCCTGTGTGCATATAACTTGTTTTCTCTTAGCCAATGCTCCATTGTATCTTCATCTTCTACAGGACTAACATAATGAAATTCTTCATCATATCCAGTAGTTACGGTTTTTACAAAATTTCCATTTTCGTCAAAAACAATATAAATAGATTTAGTCCGTGCTTCTTGCTGATTGGAAATTCCGAAACGAATATTAAACCATTCGTCAATGTACGCTTCGTCTTCTCTCTTGATGGCTGCTTCCCGTTCATTTTTCAAACGTTCGAGGCTCCGTTCATAAGCGTTAATCTGGGCATACAGATGATTAATGATACAATGTTCTTTTTGTATCTGTTTATCCAATTCTTTTACAGATTTTTCCTTACAACAATTATTGCCATCATAATTAAAAACATTTGCTTCGGAATGATATTCTAATAAATCCGATACCATTTCCTTCACGTAAGTTTCTAATTCAGCAATCTTATCAGCGGCAATACCGTCCATTCCTGAAATTTTATCTAACTCCTGATTAATTCTATTGATTCCAGCTGTTACCTTGCTCATATATTTCTCCTTTTTTAATTATCTTTTTCTTTAAGTGCTTTTTTGAAAATTAATCTTTATGCTAATGTATAATTCAAGATTGCTTTTTCGATGCATCCTCAGTTTCGAAAGTGTCTTGAAGCTTGGGAATAATTATCGGCAACGAAATTATTGCAGCTAATGCTATTCCCAATAATATGGTTTCTTTTTCGGATAAAGAATCATTTTTCTGCTCTGTTTCATTTGATACAACGTTAATTTGATTATCAATCACTATCTGCTCCGTGTTTTCCGATTGTGTGAATATAAATGAATAATATACATTGGCTCCAACCGTTAGCATAACAATTAGACCAAACGAAGCAAAAGCCTTTTTTACATCGCGTTTTAGAACCTCAACAATTAGCCCAAATGCGGTAACGATGATTGTCACTATTATAAGTGCCATAACTATTGTGCTTGACATATTTCCTCCTTTTGCACTGGTATGTTGCTTTCAATTCATGTCCCCTCGAAGGGGCGATTTAGATTGAGGCTACCAAAGATATTTCAGCATGTTTTCAATTCACGCCCCTTTGTGAGGAGCGACTAGCTTAACGTTGCCACGGCCATATTTCAATTCACACTCCCGCATAAGGAGTGACGATCAGAGCAGAAAACAAAAGATGTTTTGGTGGGTTTCAATTCACACTCCAACGTAAGGAGCGACTTGGCAAAACAACGGTAACTACTTCGTCGATTCGTTCTCTTCTGTTTCTTTCGTTTCTTTTTCAAGCATATCAAGCATAATTTCCAACTCATCCTCATCCAAAAGATCCCGTTCATCCTTAAAAAGAGGAACGTGAACTGGGCCAAATAATATACACCAAACAATAAGGACGAGCAATATAGCGATTATTAAAATGATTTTCGAAAGCATATTTATATTTTCTCCTTGTTATATTTTGATAGAACAGCGATTAGATTTCAATTCACGCTCCCGCAAAAGGAGCGATAAAAAGCTAAACACACGAGATGCTAGGCTCTTGCTATTTCAATTCACGCTCCCGCGCAAGGAGTGACCAGGTAGCTACTATCTTCATAATTAATATGTTAATTTCAATTCACGCTCCAACGTAAGGAGCGACGATTTCTTGGGGTTGAATGGATTCAAGCGTATGCATATTTCAATTCACGCTCCAACGTAAGGAGCGACCGCGATATATAGTATCACAATATAAATAAATTATCATATATTGTCGATAGCAAATTGTTGGCTATTCGAATGAACTAATTTGCACAAATGATTATATAAATCCGGTGCGAATGTCCCGTCTATTTCCCATCCGCATAACATTCGCACCTCACGACCTCTTACAGGTCAATCACGTAAATTTCCACATCTTCCGGAGTGTTTTCTCTATCGATCTTCACCTCATAGTCATTCATGGAATGAGGATAATCTTCATCCGTCTTTTTTACAGCCTTTACGCGGTCCGCATATTTCTTGAGCGATCCGATAGCTCTCTCATTATTGTGTTTGAACACTACCAGTTTTTCCATGCACATGCCGTTTCTGCAGGCAGACAGATCATTGTCGTACATGGAACAGATCGCTTCAAACAACAGGGCAAGATCCGCATCTTTTACTCCGTTCTTTTTGCCCTGGCATGCCATATAGCGTCCATACGCCTTATACAGACCGAATTCCACAACGGGCTTGGAAGCAAATTCTCCGCCGGCATTTTCGCTTCTAGCTTCGGTCGTATGCGCATTTCTTACGCATTTTGTCTGCCGGATATATATCGGATCTTCGCTGACGCCGTAGCTCATCTGAACTGCTCCTGTGATATGTGCATTAGTATTTTTGAGAGCACCGGTACTTAATACGGCCCCGAATATGCGGACGTCGAAGTACCTGTCCAGCATATATCTGACAGCTTTATTTGCGTCGTCGTCCTTTTTGATATCTTTTTCGGAAAGGCCACTTTCCTTGACGGCGTTGCCGATCAGATTATTCAGGCAGGTTTCCGACTGGATGAAGATGTTGTTGGCAGATACATCGACGGCGCCCATTTCGGTAAGCTGGCTGACACGGTCACGGATCTTTCTTTTCAGACAGTCACTTGTGATCTCTCCTCTTCCAGTCTCCGGATTGCATCTCGGCTGGTTGTCGAAGTCGGGATCCCCGTTGGGATTGCTGTATGTACAGGAATTAAGAACTACAAAATCATAAGTGCAGTTAGAATCAATAGGAATGTTTCTAAAATTCATACATTTTCTCCTTTGGTATATTTTATGTTTCAATATTATTATGACAGTTTTTGATGATATTGTATTTTTCTGCACAAAAATTATGCAGATGTTTCGGCTAAGGCAGCCTTTTCTTCCGCCTTTTTCTTTGTAAGCAAAGCATCTTTCTGTTGTGCAATACCAATATAAAAGAAGCTCCGGTCTCTGTCGGTCATCCGTTTCGGAATTCCGTTTTCGAATTTTCCGAGAATATCGTTGATCAGCTTGCCGTAATATACGCGTAATGCAATATTGTTTGTTCTCGCAAGGTAATATTCCTTATAATTAAGGATAGAAACAAAAGCATCTGCTGGATTCATTGACACCGCCGCTATCTTCGTCGTGAGCATCGTCCTCTGGGGTTTGACGGCAGCCGTTACATATTGAAGACTGTCGACCACCGCCAGTAATCTTCCGCACAAATATCCAGCGTTAGTATTATTTTCATTTACCATTCCCGTAATTTTCTCACTTTCTTTTTTAATGGACCGCATAAGATGAGATTTTAAGATGCCGCACTGAATGTAATATCTTGATGTAAGGCACTCTTTTTCCATGGATAATCTCGACAATGCTTTCTGAGCCATGATCCCGGAAGCGTATCCTTCACGGAAAACTGACCGGCGAATCTCCTGCAAAACGACATCTTCTTTTTCGAGAAAGTTTTTATTACCTTTGGAAGATTCCGGATATAGCACATCCCGTATCTGTTTATAGGTATATATGTTATTTCTTCCCGTTACCTGCAAGGAACTCTGAAACATTGCAACATGTTCGATAATTTGCAACAATGTAGAGCAGCTATATCCTTTTACGATGATTCTGCCGCTTGTACTGTTATCTATCTCAAGGACACGAAGATCACTGTCGGCGAGATCGCCAAGAATGGTGCGGACTTTTTCTTCGTTGATCGTTCCAAAATATGCACAGGCAAGAATATTTCTAAGCCTCTCTTCTGCCGAGACATCTACTGTTTTCTGTCCAAGGAACTCTGAATAAATGTTTTCAACCGCTTCTCCTCCGTCCATGGACCAGAACACATAAGTACTGTTGCCTTCGCTGAAATTATGTTTTAGTCCGCTATGAGCCAGATAATTTAAAGCACGGGTGTATTTCTCCATATCATCGACAGAGGTAGCGCAGGTGTTTGCTTGTTGCAGTCCATAACTTTCTGCAGCAGGGAAGTTATTGCAGGCAAAAGTAGATCCTGTCCCGCCCCATGCACCGGTAACCTGATGATGTACTTTCGCTATCGGAACCTGGGTATCTTCCCCATGGGTGCTGAATCCTGAGTAATTGGAATTTTCAAGGAGCCGCTTATTAAACAGCACTTCATCCCACCGTTTTCGCAGTGCCGGGTCATTCTGAAGCAATGCATCCTTATCATCGTTTAAACAGAAAAGAAAATTGGAATTCAACAATTTTGAAGCATCTTTTTCTGAAATGGTTTTCTGAAAAACTTCATTTTCTTCCCATTTATCCGGATCCCAGTTTTTTATAAAGTTCCGGTAGGCATTCACAATAGGAGAATCTACTTTTCCGGGATCATTAATATCCCCGATAGCCACCAGTGTGGCTGCCTTCAATTTTTCATGCCGGTCCGGTTTGCTGTCTTTGTTCCGTTTGATCACAATACTCTTTTTGCTGTTGTCATAATCCAGTCCAAACAGATATGCGGCACGTATCTCCGGAATACGGATCGTTCCGTTTACAGAGTTCGCGTAAGTGGTTTCGTATTTGAGAAAAGATTCCTTTTCTTTTTTAGATTTTTCATCAAAGTTGATTTTACCAAGTGACTCTATTGAGATAATTTCTCCGTTTTCCGTTAGATGAATGAGAAAATGCGCTTCCTTATATTCGTAGCCTCTTTTTGGAACCATTCCGTTCTTTTCCAGATGTTCGCAATAATCTACGAGATCCTGAACAATTCCTTTATTAAGCATAACTTTCCTCCTCGACATTAATGATACCATTGTTCATAACGGCATGATAAAATGAGGTGTCCGCTGTTTCGTCCCATACGGGGTTAACCCAGTCATCATTGACCGGACGCCCACCGTTTCTGAATTTCATCCGGCTTCTCATAAAGCCGTAATCGATTTCTCCGGAAGTTTTCATTTCTTTTTCCATGTTCTCTTCCACGGCTTTATCAAAGTCATCTACCCATTCCACATTGGCAATACATTCCTGACAGCCAAGAAACGGAACACGGAACTCATTCTGGTTCTGAAACCGACGCTTAATAATCTCCCTGTATTTAACCGGCAGGCGCACACCGTTTTCTTCATCTCTTTGAACTCTGTTTGGATGAAGGATCACATCTACCTGGATAATATACTTTGGATTCATAAGATAACATGTATTGCGTTGTGTTCTCGTATCATGCGTAGAAATTCCGGTAGTAATATTCCCGTATTTTGCTTTTTCTTTTACTTCGTTTCTTTTGATATTTCTATATTTTGGTTTCCGGCAGACAGCAATTTTACGTACACGGTACTCGATCGGCGGTTTCCAGAAGATCTGCTTCAACATACCTTCGAGCGCTCCTGGAGTGGGTACGGGATAAGAAAACCGGTCCGTCTTAAACTCCTGTGCCGTAAAACAAGCCATATCTGCTTCTGCCATTACATTAAATGTGAAAAATTTCTGTGGTCTTTGCATGCGGACTCCTTTCTTTTACATATTTATTATGACAGATTGAGAGCCTTTTGAATAATTCTGCACAAAAATTTTTTCAAAAAGAAAATAAATGTCGTCATTTAACCTATCGGTTGCATCTGAAAGAGCGTTTTTGCAAACAATGGTGGCCGCACCATATGATTTTCGTGGATTAGACAAGAAAATGCAATTATTAGAAAAATCCGCATTGCTTTCAGCAATAAAGGAACCTTCCTATTCTGTCAAGCCTAAATCTATTGATTTTACTGGCTTTGACGATTTTATTTTACCTCAAACAAAAGCCGAGAGTGATGGATATCGTAGTATCATGTACCGAATAACTGATAAATAAGTATAGCTAATAATACATCCTTTTAGTTTGCTTTATAAAGGCTATTTTCCCTCTGTTCAACTATGATGATGAACCTTCCGCGTCTAAGGGGATCGTGTCCCAACTTTCTCGTCCCATCTACCATACACTGAGTGCCAGCCAAGCTCCTAAACGGGGGCATACCCCACGGAAAAACGATGCCGGCTACAGCTCTTGTTTTATGTTTGATTGTTACTGACCTGCATTCACAAATATCATAGCAGGAAGCCTCCCGTCTTTAGACTGTGAGGAGGAATGCGTCTTTCTGTGCAGAAATCTGCACGGAACGTAAAATCTGTCATAATAACTATATAAGGAGTATTTATGACAGAATCCTACGTTTTGACATTAAAACTGAATACTTCTTCCGAGCAGGATCGGTGGCTTTCTTATGCTTTCTGGTGTGGGCAACAGATCTATAACATCCTCGTGCGGCACTACAGAAAACAGCTCCGGAAGTTAATACGGGATCCGGAGTATCGTAAACTCCTGGCGGCCCGCAGGAAAGATGATCTTTCCAAGAAAGACAAGAACCGTATCAATCAGGAGCTTGCTGACATCCGCCGAGGTTATGGACTCAGTGAATACCAGCTGCATGCGTATGTTTCCGTACAGCAGCGCAGATACAAGAAATTCATTGACTCTGATGTAGCCCAGAAGATCGCTTCTTCCGTATGTCGTTCTGTAGAGAAGTATCTGTTTGATAACGGGAAATGCATTCATTTCAGGAAATACGATGAATTTGAAAGCATGGAGGGAAAGAAAAATACTTCCGGCATGCGGTTTAAAGACGGCCGGCTTCATTGGCGTGGGCAGGTGATTCAGCCGCAGATCCGGACGGATTATGACCGGAAGTCTTTGAAATCCCGCATAAAGTACTGCCGTATCCGGAGAAAGCCCGTAGGTACAAAATACCACTACTACTTGCAGCTGGTTCTGGAAGAAAAGCCCACGGTAAAGCATCCGGTCGGTCATGGGACAGCCGGACTGGATATCGGAACCACCACGGCGGCTGTCATGACCGAGGATTCCTGTAAATTGAAGGTGCTCGGCTCCGATGCGAAAGACTGTTTCTCGCAGATCAGGCGGATCCAGAGAGCCATGGACCGGAGCAGACGCATCACGAATCCGGATAATTATCTGCCGGACGGCACTGTCCGCAAGGGTGCAAGGAAGTGGATTCGTTCGAAGCACTACAGGAAGCTTCAGTTCCGCAAGAAGTTCATGGAACGCCGGCATGCCGATGCGATAAATACCGGCCACCACCGGCTTGCAAATGAGATTGCCTCGAGGGCAGACACCGTGTACGTGGAAAAGATGTCATTTAACGGTCTTGCACGGAAATCAAAATCTGCTACGAAGAAAGCTGATGGTCGGTTCCGGAGCAGGAAGCGGTTTGGAAAGTCCATAGGTAACCATGCACCGGCCGTATTCCTGAATATCCTTGGTAACAGACTCGCTTCCGGCGGCGGGGAACTGGTCAAAGTCGATACCGTGAGCTTCCGCACCAGCCAGTACAACCATGTGACAGATGATTACGTCCGGAAGAAACTTTCCTGCCTGGGAAGTTTCATTGGCGACCACTACATACAGAGAGATCTGTATTCGGCGTTCCTCCTGATGAACAGTAACGCTACCGGTACGGCTGCCGACAGACAGAAATGTATCGACGCCTTCCCCATGTTCCTGATAACACATGATGCCTGCATGGACGCGCTCCTTGCAGAGAACAAGAAATATCCTTCGAGCTTCGGTCTTCGGAGCTATGAACGCTATAAATGCAACTGTTGATCATACAAACGGGTTCGACAGGATCCGGCCGCGTGAAGCACTCGTCGGGGTGTTTGCGGCGAAATTCCGGTTAAGGTACGACAGCTATAACAAACACTGTTCTGCGAATAAAAGATCCGCTTCCTGACCGTAAAGATCAGAAACCGGATCCGTTGTAAGAATTGTCAAGTGATGTTGTTATGTACCTGGAACCTGCCAGTCTTTAGACTGTGCAGAGCTGTCAGTCTATGATTAAAATCTCAAAGTTTGTTCCGCTATAATTTCCACCAATAGACTCTTCGCACATATATTTACCAGATTCATCAGGTTTATAATGACCGATTTTATTAACTAATGATTCGATTAAATCATAAAAATCCTTAAGAAGCCAGGCATGGGTATATGACACGTGTAGTCCATCGCATAAAAACTTATATAAAAAGTTTCTTGCTTCCATCAAGCAGCAAGATTTTTTATCGGATACAATTTCTACAGTTCCAGAGTAATGATATCCGTCTTCCTTAATGCACCCAAACTTTTTCGGATTATCTAAACTATAATCTCCGTCTGTCTGTAATGTATAAATAATAACAATTTTCATATTATTGTTCCTCACTTTCACCGTAAATCTACGTTTCGATGGTTTAATTGTTTTCTTCCGTACTTCTTATGATTAATGCATAGACCATAAATGTTATGACACAAGTGATGAGAAATATATTGTCTATTTCTCCTTTTTGAAAAGCTCCCTCACAGGAAGGAGCTTTGTCTACAGTCTGAAGCCAGACTATTGAGTCTGGCTTCTTAAGTTCCAATTATTTTAAATAGTTTTGTTTCGTGATTCTTGCCGAATAATTTATCTTTTTGCCGCATGTCGGGCAAAAGCGATGATATTTTGCGAATGATTCAACATCAAATTCGGTAACCAAATCGCTGCTTCTGTCCCAATAGTCACACTTCGGTATTTGCCCAAGTACACCAGGACCTCCGCCAACGCCTTCCGGGTCACATTCACTACAAAAAGCATATACGCCCTCGATTTCTTCGCTGAATGGTTTCTTATCAATTCTGAATACAATTCCTGCCATGTTATTTTTCCTCCTTTTGTCTTTTGTAAAATTAATATGAAAGAAAATAAAAGGAAAATGTCAGACGTCTTCTGTCAGTATTCCTGTTTTCGCATCATAACGCGTCACATTTTTCAAATACGCTATTCCGTCGCACTCCACGACAACGCCTTCCTCATACATCTTTTTTCACTATTTTTCCTCTTCCAGATGCATTCACCATACTGCCATACTTCAACGACGTCATAATCGACATCTTTTTTATGATGCATTTTCTGATCATATCTGGTTCCGGGAATCTTTTTCGGATGTAAAGTTCCGCTTCCGATATAAAAAGACAGACTACCTTCATCACGAACTACGCTGGCCCACACGCCGCATCTGAATACAACGTACATGCCATTCTTTAATCCATTGATTTCCTTAAACTCTTCCTGTCTCTTCCACAATGCCTTTTGCCAGGGACTTTTGTTGTTGTTTTTATAAATGGCAACGATATCCAAATGACCATTTAGATATTGATTGCAACGGCCATCCTTGTTGTAATTTTTTAATGAAACGGAAGGCGCTGGCATATCTTCGTAATTTATTAAAATAATGTCGCAATAGCCTGTATCGACGACATCATACCTGTAGCCATTTGCAAGTTCTACGCTCATGCCGGGCCTGATCGTATCGAGAATTTCATTATTTTCCATCGATTTTCCTCCATAGATGGATCCGCCGGGTTAGGCTGCCTGGCGGATTTCATTGAGTTTCTGTAATGCTACTTCTTCTCTCTTAAATTCTTCATAGGTAATTGTGATGATATTCTCGAGAAAAGCGTAGCTGTTTTCAATTTTTTCCTGTCCTCCGTATTCGAGAGAAGCTTTATATCCTGTGAATGCACTGTAGATCTCTGGAATATAATAAGTCTCCAGTCTGGATCCGAGAGTGAACAGATGATTGCGTTTGAAATGATGAGCGCAGTCCCTGATGTAGAACAGTTTATTTTTCAGATATTCCGGCAGCAGATTCGTTTCTGAGATCTGGTCCAGCGTCCGAAGAAGATATAATTGTTTATTTTTCTTATTGCCGCCGGTGCTTCCTGCTCTCTTTCTTGCAAGCAGCTTTTTGTATTTATTCTTAGGTTGCATACATAATGCAGTCACAATCAGAATCGAGAACATGATCAGCACAAAAAGAGTAGTTGGCTCGATGATAGGTCCCATTTTATTAATTGTTTCTAACATATATTTTTCCTCCGTTTATCTTTGATAGTATTAATATGAAAGATATTTATATATAAAGTATTTTCTGCATAAACAGATCCGCTTCCTGACCGCAAAGACCAGAAGCCGGATCTGTTGTAAGAATCGTTAAATGATGCTGTTATGTACCTGGAACCTGCCAGTCTTTAGACTGTGCAGAGCTGTCGGCATGATAGAATTATTGTCTATATTTTTCTGCACAAAAAAGCGTCCAAATGGACGCTTTAATTCTTATGGCTTAAAACATTTGCAAGCCATTTTTTTCGTAATCTTCTACAAAATGATTATAGAAATCACGATATTCCTTACTCATTGAAGGCAAAGCTTCTTTTGTGATTGAAATGAAATCCTTAACGTATTTTTCGAATTCAATTTTTCCTTCCGCTCCGCTTTTTTGTGTAAAAATGACTTCTACACATACGCCGCTGTCTCCAAGAGACAATACATTTTTTCCCAGCATGGCATTGATTCCAATTGTTGATGCAAGGTCGGATATATGACTATCTTCAAAATCATATAAAAAACCTTCATCTCCTTCATCACTACCCTTCGGGCTATTGTCGGGGAAAACACGTCCGATTTTTGATGTTTTGTTTATAATATACATATATTTTTCCTCCATTTTTCTTTGATATAATTATTATGATAGATTTTATATGTGTAAAGTTTGTGAAACATTGGATACTTGCAGATAAAAACGTCGGGGTAGACTGACATTTCTATTTAATTTTTATTTAAATTCACTTCAACCGAGCAATAAGAAAAACCCAACGCAAGTACGACATAGGTTCCTACACCGTTTATAGCGAAGCCGGGAACAAAGAGATTTGCAATTAAGAGTTCCAGAAAACCAGATAACACCTGTATAATAATTGCAATGACTTTAAAGACAAGGATAAATGAGAGCAAAAGAAAACGCCGGCACAAACCGACGTTTTTCAATCCTATATCCAACCTTCTTCTTTCAGCTGCTTTCTATTCTTTCTGCAATCACATTTTCCGCAGCCATCGCATGCAATCTCCGTACAAATGACATTTGCTTTTCCTTCATTCTTCTTAATCGTATATAATATGACTGAAAAATATGAAGAAAGGTTGTATGGACAGATCAGGAACTATAAACAATTCCTGTCTGATTAATTTTCATTCTCGCATTTCATGATTAACAACCATCCGTCGACAATAGCACCGGAATCGCTATTGCAAGTAGAGGCAGGCATAAGTGTAAATTCTTTTGCATTGTATTTTGTCATCAATTCCTGTAAGATATCATCCATTGTCCTTGCATAAACGGTATCTTTGTCGGAATCGGATAGTCTTCTGGATGCCTCAAATCTTCGCTGCTGCGGCGCATATGATTCAGTATTTTGGGTAATATTTACGCTTACGATTTTCTCATTCGGTGTAATAGTCATACCTTCTCCTCCCTGGTAATTAAGTAGCAATCGATTTGAGTCGTGAAATTTGCGATCATTATCTTCTTCATCAAAATTTGTGGTTCGCGCCGCCATATTTGCGGCTATGCTTGCGGCAATAAAAGGGGTAATATTCACAAAAAATTCCTCCTTTTTCATATTCCTATTCTTATTATGGCAGATTTCTGAAATTTGTGGAATTTCTGCACAGAATTTTTGCAAAAGAAAAACCGCTAAAAGCGGTTTTTCTCATAATCATTTTTATAAATCTCGCCGTAAAACCACACTCCTTTATGGTGTGTGGTGATTCACAATATATTTTCTACTATCTATTCCGTATCTTTCTGCAATCCCAGTGGGTCCTGCAATTCATTTCTACTCTTCTGTCTGTTCATGACTACGTTGATAGACTTAAATAGATCTTCTTTTGTCATCAACATATATCCTTGTAAAAATAATAGACTACTTCTTACTTCAGATAAATCTTCTGTGATCTGATGAATCATCTGTTTTCTTTCCTGCAAGGGAAGGGTTTCAGCTTTACGCATATATTTTGCAAGACTAAACTGTAATTTGCTTAATGATACGAATACATCCATTTCTGTTCTATATCTTGTGTTCAGTTTTATATCCTTTTCTTCAATACCAAGGACATTCATAACATAATACTGTGTCAAATAAACATCTGTTAATTCCTCATATACCCCATATTTATTTTTATCTTTGCCGGATGTATATTCCCCAAAACTTTCGACGAGTTCCGCACATTCTTCTATAGCGATCAGTAAATTATTATATCCTCTTTTAGATCCGGTTACAGGATAAATAGAATCACTGATAATTTTTTGAAACTCTGCCATAGGAATTTTCACAGAATCTGCTTCCATAAATTTTTGTTTGTAAATTTCTCTATCCATTTAGTATTTCTCCCTTCTCTACACAAAACTGTGCCGTTCCTTCTTGTTTTTTCTTCTAATATTGTAACAATTTTTGTATATCCTTCTCTGTATGAACCATCGTTTTCGGTCCTTTTTTATAACCAATGTCAATCCCTGATGTAGTATTTTTTGCATAGAATTTTACAAAAGAAAACCCGTCAAAAGCGGGTTTTCTTATAATCATTCTTCGACGATGGACAATCTCTTAGTTTTTCTGTCAAAGAAGTAAACCGAATTAGAAAGGAATTCTTCTGGAGCCACCTCCGTCTGATTGACGCTATTTACCCAGTCTTTAAGCCTAGCTACATCGTCTCCAAAATCAGCTGGAATAGCGATAATTTCGTGAATACTTGACGGCAGGATATAGAGATCGCTCTGAAATTTCTCGGCTACTTCCGCCAAAACATCTTCACAAAGCATTATGCCCGCTCCATGAGTTTTGCATTTGGTTCTTACGATAAGCATCGGAAATTCTTCCAAATCTGCCTCTTCGCCAACTATGCCTGCAAACATCTGAGCAAGTGAAATGAACTGCTTCTGGTTCCGGATGTTTTCTACAGCAAGATCATACAGCTCCTCTTCCGTCATACCGCGGTAATCAGACATTCCGTTCCTAATAAGAATGAACTGATTAGTTCCCAACATAATTTCGTAAACAACCGCCAGATCAAGAAAAAATCTGTGCGGACAGTTTTTCAACAATTCCTGATTCTTTTCTGCATTGATCAGTTTCGGAATAACATGAGTGAATCCTTCTTTAATTTTCTTCAGGATATTGTCCGTATCCGGCTTGCTGTCCATCACATCGACGATGGTTTTTGCAAGATTGCGGATAATCTTCTCAAAGTCAGGTTTATCACAGAAGTTATCATACATTTTGTCGATGTAAATTGCTGGTGCGCATCCGCTGCCGTCGTCAACCAGAATACCGGTCAACTCAACTCCATTATTCTTATTTGTCTTTTTCTCGCTAAATGTGAGATTCTTATATCTGTCCGGCATATATTCCGGAAGCCTGTTTCTGAGTTCTTCTGCAAAATTTTCTTTTGTCATGATATCATCCTCCATTTTTCTCTTTGATGCCATTAATATGACAGAAAAGTATACCTGGAATACAAAAGGCATCCTTCCGGATGCCTTAAAATATTTTTATAAACTTTGCCGTAAAACCACACTCCTTTATGGTGTGTGGTGATTCACAGTATGTAGATGCAGCGGATTTTCTGCAGAGAATAAGTATTCTTTCGGACGCTTGTTTCTAAATCTCGATTTTATAAATTTTTCCGGCGTACTTATAATCTTCCGGTTTTAAATTGAGCTTAACCAGCCTCTCGGTTATCATTCCGCCCTTGTCTTCGCCCTTGGAAGTTACGAAATATCCGGGAGTAACGTAGTATCCCATGGCATTGCACCCTTTTTTGGAATCATCCAGCCACACAAGCATTCCCGTCAGTTCGTCATGCATCAACATAACTCTCTGAAATTCTTTGCAACGACAGTTTTCAATGCCTGTTTCCATGATCTTCTGGAACTTTTCAACGCCTTCTTTCAGGCTATCTGCTTCGAAGAAGTATTCAGTATTGTTTTTAGGATCGACCAAAACATTATCGAGAATACGTACCCTTTCGAAAATTTCTTTCGAATCCGTAGTGTATCCCGCTACCAGATACGCATTTTCGTACAATGCTTTCTCTCCGTTGAACTTTGCGGTTCTCATTCTGAATAAACCGTATGCTTTTTCATCAGCCAGCTGAAATTCGTTCACTTTTACAATAAAAAATATCATTTTTGTTATCCTCCATTCTTCTTAATGCAATTATAAAATGCTATACCATTCGCCGTTTACGTTCATCTCGTAGTCGGCTTCGGTCGTATCTCCGACGATAACATCGCAGTTTTCGGCCATTTTCTCAAGTTCTTCCAGAGATGTTCCGTCCGGCACTTCTACTTCTTTGTAATTGATTTTCTTAAATATCACTTTCATATTTTTCTCCTATTCCATAACCATTCCATCATCATTAAGAAAACGTACATCGCAAAATTCCTGTGCCGTGTAATCGATATGAGAATCTGCGAAAACAGTATATGCCTGATATTTATGGGGTCCGTCTTCCTGTACGTCTTCGGCAAGCTCTGTGCCGTGATCGTAGCCATCCGGGTCGTTTTCCCTGTCCTGAGCCGCTAATTTCACCAGCAACTCTTTGACATCTTTTCTTGTGCCGCGAAAACGGTACACAGTGACGCCGTCAGCGTCTGTGTTGCTTATACCGATCAGCCAGTCAGCAATATAATCACTCATGATTTTTCCTCCATTATTATCCTACATATTCTTCATACATCACCAGATATTTTACCGGTGCCTTTGCAGTGTTTTTCTTTTTCTCTTCATTCAGCTCATTCGTCAGCTTATCGATCTTTTCCTGATAGCCGGCCATACGCTTTTTGAAAGTGTCCGAGCGAAGATCAAAATCACATACCGGGCATCTGTTTGCCTGAATGTAGGTCTTATTGATCTTTGAACCACATTTACGGCAGCCAATGTAATCTGCTTTCTGGTCTTTCACATTATTATCCAGACCGTACCGGATCTTCTTTTCAATTTCCGATTCAATTTTTTCTTTTAATTCAATAATGCGTTTTGTTTTGTTGACAGACTCAAGATCACGGAAAGCTACATAGCCGGTATAATTACGGCTCCATTCACTCCGCTTTCTTTCCAGAATCTCTTCTGCTTCCTCATAGCCGTTAAAGATTATCTGGGGACAGATATGCTTAAACGGATTAATTCTGTTTCCCATATTGGAAAATTCCGCAAGATTTGCATTGCTTCTTACGGCATATCTGATTCTATCAGCTGCTGCGTCTAAGTCTTTCTTTGTGACATCGTTAAGTACGAATTCTCCACCGATCCAACTCATTTTTATTTCCTCCATTTTTCTTTGATTTGTAATACTATTATGAAAGAAAACCACAGAGTAAAGAAATGCGCCGGATATTGACCGGCGCATTATGTTAAGTATTAATTTTTACTAACAGATACTTCTGTTGTGCATATTGTAAACAAAATCGTGAGAATGATATATGTTCCTATGCCGTTTATTACAAATCCTGGAACAATGTGGCTTGCAATTACAAGTCCAGCAAAGTTTGTAAAAATTGAGATGATGATTACCACGATTATAAAAAATGCGATAGCGCACTTGGTAATGAATTTTTTTAGCTTGCAGATGATAATGATAAGACTAAGCAGCTCCGCTAATAAACCAATCACTACCCATGTAAGCACAAAAGTTACAGCCACGAGAGCCAGTGTCCGGTAAGAATCATAAGCGATTCTTTCTGGAAACAAAGCTGCAGTAACCCAGATAATAAATATTTCGATAAGTAATCTAAAAAAGTTTTTCATATTAATTTTCTCCTATTTTGCTTTAAAATATTTGATGTTTGTAACCATATCTTTTCGAAGTTCCCAGAAAGTAGCCTGAATGTAGCGGCCATTGGTAAACCAGTCGTTCTTCTGCTTGGTTACGTCAAATATCTTCTGCCAGCTTTCAATGGTTAATTTTGCCTTTTCTTCCGGCTTTAATGAATTAAACCAGTCGCAAAGAGCGTTCCATTCATTTTCCGTTTGACTATCATCAAACCAACAATGATTTAAAACGTAATGCCAGCTGTTATAATCTGACAAAAGAACATTTTTATCGTCGATTTCAAATTCGATGCAGGCATAGCTTTTTCCTGGAGTTCCAAGTCCTGTCGTTCTGAGATCCGGTTTCTTATGTTTCCAGTCTCTCGTATGCCAGGCCCACAAAGGTAATTTAATACCGTCCGGATGCGGGATATTGCGTTTGTCCATTTCGGCGGCAATCCAGAGATATGCATCATAAAAAGCATTGTAATACTCGCTTTTCTCTGGATCACAGGTAAAAACACCGTCTCTTTCGAGAATATTAACAACTTCAACCGGCTGTATCGTCCACAATCTCATGTTTTCTCCTATTTGCTGTATCTTTTTACTCGTAAACAGTAACCGTTTTGGCTTTTCTTTGTCTAAAAGAATAATATTGCAGAGGTTCTATCGCATACGGCGCGATATCTTCACATTTTCTGATATCAGGAATGTTCATTCCACAAAATTCGACCCAAAATCCATGTTTTTCGATTTCTTCATTTGAAATCATGTTATTGCTGTTTTTGACAAAAGACTCATCACAAAGAAGATATTTTCTATCATAACAGCAACTTCCGAAGTCTTCATGACTTATCATATCCACAACAACTTTCGGAGCTGTACCTCTGCCGTATAAAACAACATCACCAATTGTAGGTATATATTTTTCCATATTATTTTCCTCCATTTATCTTTGATGTAATTATTATGACAGAATATCAGGTACAAAAAACGCCGGGATTAATCCGACGTTTTTCAAATATTTCGATTATGAAAAATTATGTTCCGCATATGAATAAAACACAGAATCACCGATAATAATATGATCGACAAGCGGAATTCCCATGATATCCGCCGCACTTTTCAGACGTTTTGTTGTAGCGTTATCGTCTGTGCTCGGAGACGGGTCGCCTGAGGGGTGATTATGAACCACCACGAAGGACGAAGCGCCCAAGAGGCATAAACGGACGAACACTTCGCGTGTTCCCAACTGGGAAGCATTGACGGATCCATGGGTCAACTCAAAAAGACCAATCGGCTTCATTTTGGTGTTCGCGGCGATCAGCCAAACATATTCTTCCGCCTTCCTGTCTGCATGAAAAACATCTCTCATCATTCGGACGATATTTTCCGGGCAATTCAGGTTACTAATCTCGTAATTGCTGCTATTTTCCTTTACTACAGCGGTAATCTTATCGTCGGTTAATTCAGCAATATATCTTGTAATTCTCATGCGTTATACCTCATTTCCGTTTTTGTCCGTAACGTTTACAATGTCCGACAAATATGTGCAGTGGAAGTTCGTGGTCTCATCGTATGCACCAAACATTTTTTCCGCTTTTTCTCTTGCTTCCTTCGGGGAATTCGCTTCTACAAGAACATCAACCCGTGCGGCAA
Source organism: Clostridium sp. AF34-10BH (assembly GCF_003478095.1). Classification (NCBI taxonomy): domain Bacteria; kingdom Bacillati; phylum Bacillota; class Clostridia; order Eubacteriales; family Clostridiaceae; genus Clostridium; species Clostridium sp. AF34-10BH. The sequence goes on along the minus strand of NZ_QUEC01000004.1, from coordinate 10,110 downwards.
ATGTAACGGAATATATTCCGGCAAGCGCCTTATTGGACGAATCCAGAAAAGATTCGTATGCGTGGTGTAAGCGGCGGTATTCCGGATTCTCTGGGGTAAATTCCCGGATTGTTGTGTTAGCGGGATCCATGACGTTTTCGCTGACTTCGTAGATATTTTTTGTCTCTTTGTCGTAAAACAGCTGATATTCTGTATAATCACAGAACATTACGAAGTTTTCCGAGGCAAACCAGTTTTGATTTAACATATTATTTTTCTCCTATTCCCAGTTGATAAACTGTTCGATTTCTTCTTTCTCGATACCGATTCCATCGAGCAATTCCATCAGGGCATTAACGGTATCTTCCTTATCCATCGCCTGCACCCAGATCCAGTTCAAGATATTGGAAACCATCATTTTGCCATCCAGATCCAGTGTGAAATTTTCGAAAATATAATTTTTGAATTCTTCTTCCATTTCGTTTCCTCCATTTTTCTTGTTACTGCCATTAATATGTCAGATAAATGAGAGTAAAAGAAAACGTCGGTGCAAACCGACGTTTCAATCTTATATCCAGCCTTCTTCTTTCAGCTGTTTTTTATTTTTTCTGCAGTCAGGACACAACTGGAGATCCTTTCCAACACTCAACTGTCTTGGCTTGAATTTCTACATAAAATTTCATCTGCCGAAATGTCCCGTCTGTGTCCCGTCTATAGTCAAAGGCTTAGGCGGGGTGATTAACTTCTATTAATTATATCCACAATATCGCCAACATGAATGTGATAAGGATGAACCGCGGCACTGTAATTTTCAAACATTTCGACAGCTTTTTCTTTTGCTTCTTCTACTGAAGATGCCTTGACTGGAATGTCAATTCGAGTGGAAAATGTAACAGTGTACGTTTTTTCGCTGCTATTTTGGCGGTTTTCGTACAGCATTATCAACTCCCCGTAGTTTTTAGCACCTGGCATAAGCTCTTTGATATTTGAGCCGTCGTGATGTTCCGTCACTACATAGATGTTTCTGGTATTGGTGTCGTAATAAGCGCGACACTCCGTTTCATCGATAAACATTGTGTAGTTCTTTTCATCGAACCAATTCTGATTAAACATAATTTTCTCCTTCTTTCTTTTGCTGATGCTATTATTATGAGTGAAAAAGTAAATAAAATAATTCTTATACAGTTGCAGATCATACGTTCAATTAGTTGTTCTCCAAATATTCTTCCGTCCGTATCCCGTCAATTTCCCTTCAGGTATCATTTGCAGAAGTAGCAGTGGAATGATTTTTGATCCAGTATTATTACGTCTGCGAATAAAAATTGTGAAATAAACGATAAACGGTGAGGATATGAGGTATATGCGTTTGAGCAAAAACGGCAGATGAACGGGATAATATTATATAGGCTGATGCTTCCAATGAATAAAAGAAATTTATGTTGTTTTGTTCTTGTTGCACATTGTTATTTCTCTTTTTCTATGCAAAGATTTGAAGATAGATACATAGAAGAGAAAAAATATTAGTTTGTATTCATTTCATAATTTCTCTTATTTCCATTTATCAGGCAATTATATATTCTCCTGACCGAAACGAATTTCGATAAAAAGTATCATAAAATGGGTTATCTATTTGGGGGTTGATTTCAAATGTTCTGCCCGTGGAGCGTTCTTTATATTTCACGATAAATACATCCTCCGATAGATGCTTTAAATATTCTTTTTTGCCAAAACAATCTCTGAACTTTTATCCATATTGACATCTTTTGTTTTGTCATTATTCCAGTTATTCATTGTAGTTGATATGTCTGATTTTTCAGTATATCTTCCACATACACTACAAACAGCAAACACATTTTCCGTAGCACCACCGCAAAAGTATAATTTTTCCTTTTTGTACATCAATAAAGGTCTTTCTTTGCATCCGCAAGGGCATGGTTTCAAATCATCCCAAGGATGATGACATTTACCGCTACCAGATGAACCCAAAATAATTGCATTTATTTTTGGTAATGAGGATTTTTCTTTCATTTTCAAAAACATGTACATTCATCTCCTTTCTCTCATTATCTGCTCTGGATTCTGCTTCATAGCATCCATATACATACGAAAAGCTCTTTCAGCAGCTACCGTCTTGGTTTGTCCAAAGCTTTCACAGAACTGCTCAAATTCCTCATGTAGGGTTCTGTCGAGATATAAGTTCAAATAACGTCCATCTTTCTTTGGTCTAGGCATTCATATCACCATCCTTTATGATTATTTGGATTTTCTTTCGGAACAATCCTTTTATATAGCAATCGCACACAGATTTATTCCATAGATTTTGTTTGTTAGATAATTCCTCAATAGTGCCATTCCATAATGGTTCTCCAAGTAATGACAGATTAGTTTTATTAACTTTCTGTTTACCTTCCATTAAAACAAATTTCTGTGCATCTTTATAATCCATTCCTGCTTCGTGCAGTAAATCCATTTTCTTGGTTGCTATTCTGTGCGAACGAAACTCCTTAGATTTATGATTCGTATTTATATATGCTTCATACGTCCAGAGTTCGCATTTTCGAAATCCGCAACTTATTAAAAGATAAACTAATTGTTTTACTGTAACGTATTCATTATATAACATAATCTATTGATTCTCCTTGTTATCCATATTTTCGCCTGCAATCTTACTTCTTTTGTATCCTAGTACATTCATAATTCCATTTGGAATCCAATCAAAAATAGAAAATATAACTATCAAGCCACTCCCTATAACAGCCACATCTGATAGCATTACTTTCCAATATTTTAAAAATGTAATATTTTCAATGTTGTAAAATAATTCTAAAGTATTTCCATAACATTTAAAAACCCATGAGAAGTATCCAAAATTATCTAAGATAAATAAAAAACATGCATTTGTAATAATTAAAACAATTAAAACTATTATAAAGCCTAAAAACCTCGTTTCTTTCAAAAAATTCATCATTAGAGTCCTCCTTGTAGTAATGATATTTATATACTATATTATAGCGTATAATTCAATATTATTCAACTCTTAAAATAAATAAAAAATCAGCCTTTCAGGCTGACGAATCATGTGTTATTTGGTTGATTTGTAAAGTTCTGTACAAAAAATCCGAACCAGGAGGTTCGGATTTTTTTACTAATTTCATTCCTCTTCGGAATATTCTGATAAAATTTTCTTTAGATAATCTTGTGTGTCAGTCTTTCCAGAAACAGTACAGACAGTTGTGTGGACATTTCTGCCGCGGTCTGTTCAAGATCTCTGTCTTACAGGACAGACAGTGACAGCCGTTTCTTTTCTGAGGGTTTACGGTCATATCGGCTTCATAGTCGAGTCCCATTTTGTAAATGTCTTCATGACTGACGCAGCCCTGGATGTAGAAGGTTTCAGGAAACCATTCTGTAAGTTTGTCTTCTGCGCATGTGGCAAAACGCATGCCTGTCTTGGCAAGTGCTTTTCCGACCAATTCAATCTGGTCATCATTTGGGGAAAATCTTCCGCCATACATCGGTTCAAATCCTTTGGCTCTGTAGCGTTCTCTGACGTGTGGATATTCATCTACGATGCTCATGCGATGACTTGTGATGCCGGTTTTAAGTGACTGGAAGTAATCGAGCATGTGCAGGACTCTATCGACTCCTTTCTGTGTCGGAAACACAGGATCGACGCGCAGTACTACGTTGCAAAGGTCAGGGCAAATGTCGATGAGATGCTTTGTGTTTTCAAGCTGCGTCTTGTAGTCGGGTACGTTTGGTTCCATGACGGTTCCGCCCCAGCCTGTGCAAGTTGCGTGTAAGATAATCGGTGTATTTTTCGCCACATCAAACACAGCCTGCGTGAATGCGTTTGTGATATTTTTCGTGATGAGAATTGCACCGTCCATGTCTGTCAATCTGTCTTTCCAGCGAAGGTCGATTCCGGCGTCGCCGTGTTCTGTTATACCGATTTTCATTTATTGCTGTCCTCCTTTTATCTTAGATATCCTTATTATGACAGATTTCCGCATTTGAAAGATTTTGTTAATTGTTCTCGTACATATGTTCGTTTAGTTGTTCTCCATATACTCTGATCGATTGGAATAGTAGTACCATTCCGCAGGCGTTTTCCGGATATGTCCCGTTTATGTCCGGATTGCGTATACTAAAGGATAAACGTGGTGAAAAAGTTATTCGATGCCGCGGTGTATGCGTTTGGGGCAAAAACGGCAGATGAACGGGATAATATATTGTTCCGCTTATTTATCCATTATTCTGCGGGAAGGACATATTACTTGTACTTTGCTTTTATTCTGCGTTTTAAGAGGGACATATATATGTCCCTCTTGAAATGTATGCGTTTGGGACAGAAACGGGAAATGTTTGCGTTAAGGGACATTATATTGTCCCTCTCGGATAGATATGATGCGTAGATAAGGGATATTATATTATCCCTTTTGTTGCGCCGTTTTTGCGAGATACTGCGTATAAGAGGGACAATATATTATCCCTTTCAGTATTTTTTATCCGGGGCAAAACGTGGGGGAAAACCGCATTGAAAGGGACAATAATATGTCCCTTTCAAGCGGAGAAAAACGTATGAGAGGGATAATATATTGGTACTTTCGTATGCGAATGGTGAATAAGCGGGACATTATATTGTCCCTTTCGCGTATCTGATGGATGGCATAGACGGATAATCCCGAAGAACTTGATGAAGATGAGAGGGACAATATATTGGTACTTTTATGTATGCGGACAGCGCATAAAGGGGACATAATATTGTCCCTTTCGTGGAATATATACGTGAGAGGGATATAATATTGTCCCTTTTATTGTGCCGTTTTTGTCCGTATCGTATATAAGAGGGATAATATATTGGTACTCTTATGGAAATGAGAAAAAGTACAGAAAAGGGACAATATATTGCCCCTTTTGAAAACGTTAGATGAACTGATACGGAAATAAAGGGGATAATATTGTTGTCCCTTTCGTTGTACCGGTGTTTATGCGTGAGGCGAATGAGCGGGACAATATTATGGCCCTTTTTATTCGTTGTCCTGTCTTTTTTGCTTTACGAAAGGGATAATATATTGTTTCTTTCGGGGAAAAGCCGGATAAATATGGGGAATGTGCTGAGTGATTATGGATGCGGGAATGATGTATGCGTTGGGAGAATAAGCGGAATAATACGGGAAATGGGAGGCTTATACCGGCTTTTCCAGTGCTTTTCCGCTATTATTTATTCGGAAGGGCAGCCATCGCTAAGGGATCCGGTAATGTGCCGTTATCGAAGTTTATGCGTATAGCCTGCGGATATGCAGAAAAATCGAGAAATATATAGGAATGAGCGGTCCCGTTTTGACGGAGGAGACTGCGATAAGATGCGAAAACGGCAGATTATCGGCGTTCCTCTTCGTTTTCCGTCTTCGGAGATATACACGGATGACTTCGGGCAGGGGAAATGTAGGGAAATGATCGATGAACGCTTTGGATTATGATAGTGAGATTCGTAGAGGGGGCATGGACGGCGGATTGCGCTAACGATGAGATTGTTTTACGCGGATGGCTTCCTGAGATGGTTTGTACGGATAAAAAAATGAGGAACGGATCGCGGATTGCGTGGACGGGTATGGTTAGATACGTAGAGGGTGCGTGGACGGGACATTGACGGGATACGGACGGAGCGAAAACGGATTGGAAACTTATACCAGATTCCAAGTGGCTTTTTCGCAACTGTTACATCACTTATTCTGTAACCACATAGTACAGTTTTCAATTTTCGCGCAAATAAATAACCTAATAATATTATTTTATCTTTCAAATAACTGAATCTGCACCACAAATGCCGCAAATTAAAGGATTTTAAAACAGCACTCTTTTTAAATTTAAGTATAAAATGCATCTGTTTACAGAATATTTTAAAAATAACATAATTCTTTCTCTTCTACCCCCAAAATAATATAAAACTTATTTTTAAATCATTTTATAACGTTTTAGAAGCCAAAAAACACGGATTATTGCAACTAAATCATTCACAAATTTTATATTTTTTCGAACACAAGTTTCTTTTTAAAACTGTAACAGCAAAACTTTCCGGAACGATTTTCTTTCATAATAATAATGCGTTATGAAAGGAGTGGTTATATGGCTTTTGCGATCATTGGTGTTAAGAAAATTAAATCATTAAAAAATATGAATGCTGCATTCATACACAATCATCGTTTGTATGTTCCAACACATACAGATCCTTCTTTATCCTTTTTGAATGAAGAATTAATCCCAACTTGCATAAAGCCTTATGATGAATTATTTGCAGATAAAATAAATTCTTTGCAATATTATCAGAACCATGATATTCGAAGTAATGCAGTTATGGCTTTGGAAATTTTGACAACTTTTTCTCACGAAGCTATGGATTTTATTGATATTGAAAAATGAAAAAATGACAATGTCTGCTGGATCAGAAATTATTTCAATAGAAATACAAAATTGTATGGTGATAATGTAATCAGTGCAGCATTTCATGCCGATGAAACAACCCCGCACATTCATTTCATTGTAATTCCAATTGACGAAAGAGGTCATTTGAACGCAAACGGATATCTTGGAGGGCCCCACATCATGCGGAAATTACAAAGTGATTATTCAAAATACATGGACGATCTTTATGGCTTAAAACGTGGCGTTATGTATTCGTCTGGCAAAAGGGAAGACATCAGAAAATTTTACGGCGCTATGAATTCTGCATATGAAGAATATCATGCTCCTGAAATAATACCTGGTGAATCATTAAAGCAATACAAAGAAAGAGTTGAACAACTTATTAAAACCATGAATATGGAGAAATTCGTATTACTCAAGAGGATTGAACAAGAAAAAAATAAATGCTGTCAATGAAGCACATTCGAAAATTATACATTCGAAGGAGGAATATTAAATGGGTTACGCAATCATAGGTATAAACAAAATTAATTCTGTTGCAAAATTAGCTGCTGCTTCGGAACACAATCTCCGACAATCAGATGTTCCCAATGCCGACAAATCATTAAGTCACATGAACGACGAACTTGTTTATACGGAAGGAAAAAGCTATACGGATTTGTTTCAAGATAGACTCTCTTCTTTAAGTTATTATAAGGATCACAAACCAAGGTCAAATGCAGTTATGGCATTTGAGGTAAGAATGTCCTTTTCGCATGATGAAAAAGATAAAATCGATATTGAAAAATGGAAAAAGGACAATGTTGAATGGTTACGCGGATATTTTAATAAAAATCCGTTGACGTATGGAGACAACGTTGTTAGTGTAACTTATCATGGAGATGAAAGCACACCTCATATCCACGCAATTGTGATCCCTATCGACGACAAAGGAAAACTTAACGCTTACGCTTATGTTCATGGTCCTAAAAGTTTACGCGAAATGCAAACGCAGTATGCTGAGTTTATGAAAGAACGTCATGGTCTCGAACGCGGCGCCGAATATTCCGTGGCAAAACACGAGCAGGTGAAAAGTTTTTATACCGCATTAACAACTGCCATGGAAGAACGGACGGCTCCGGAAATTCAGCCTGGTGATACTTTGGAAACATACAAAAAGCGTGTCGATAAATTCACCAAAGAGATGAATACCGAGAAGTTTGCCCTTAAAAAACAGATGGAAAAAGAACGGATCGAAGCCGTCAATAAAGAACGTTCCAAAAGTCTGTCCGCTAACGAGGGACATAAACGTAATATGAAACAGCTCCATAAGCTTGAAAAGGAACATGATGAGTTGGTACACGAATACGGCGAAATATCGCTTATTAAACAGAAACTGGAAACCGTGGAGAGTTTGCGGGAAGCATTCAACACATATCCTGATGAACAGGAACGTGAACGCGTAAAACAAGACATGAACCGGTACATCACGTTTGGTCAAAAAGAAAGAAAGAAGAAAAAAGAACACGATCGTGTCAAAGAAAGATAACAAAATGACCGCACCTCGTTTTGAGAGAGCGGTCATTCTGATTTATGAAATTATACTATTAATGATTGTACATAGATATAGTCTTCTTCTATATACTCTCGATCACACATAGATTGCATCTGTCTGATATAATATCCATTTTTGTTTTTTCTGAATTCAATCGTATATCTTCGATGATTACCTTTTTTGATAAACCCATAAATTGCGCAAACATCTTTATTTACCAGATCAGCATAAGTCGCAACACAATGGTGCATTTCTACGCCCTCTTTTATTATCTTACGTTTTGTTTTAATCCATGTAAATTCATCTGCAGGTAATAATTTTTCTAATTCCCTAAACTTTGTATTCTTTGGAATTGTGATTGTTGGAGTGTATTTGTTTTTTATAATTACAGCATAGTCATCATGGAGCTCTTTCATCTTTTTTGCGCTTGTAAATGTCAAACGTATCTTTTTGTGTAGTGTATGACAAAAATCAATATAATCTTGTACTGTGTATCTTACCGTTTCTTTTATCACTTTTTGATTTTTGCCATAAATACTTATATTCTCCCAATAACTGTTTTCATTAAAACGGCTCATTAAGATTTCTATAAATACGCAATCTAAAACTGTAAGTGATTCCTGATGATTATTTAGCCAATTCCATAAAATAGTATATCCAGCAGGCTCAATTCTTTTTCGTAATTTAAAATATGCATAACAAATCTTAATATCTATTTTATTCCAAGGAATATCCTCTGTATTTTTATAATAAGACGTCATAACCTCTTTTAAAGTATGTTTGCCTTTGAATTCAGAAAGAGGAATCGGAGGAATACAAGAATAATATATATTATTATTAGTAGTACTTCTCATAATCCTAAGTACATCTAGATAAATTTCATTATCCTCTGATAACATTTCAAAATATGGATATAAAAAATCGGTAATTATATTTCCATAAACAGAAATTAATTTTATAATTTCCTGTAAATTAATTGGAATTAAGATTGATTTTTCTTTTATTTCTTTATAAAATTCACCGGTATTATAAAAATATACAATTTTATCCGATCTACCTTTTTTGCCATAATCAAGTCTGAAATTATCGGTCCATTTAAACGAATCATATTTCGTCAAATGAATCGTTATAGCATTTTTCGAGAACGAAACTTTTTTATAAAACGTTTCTCTATAAATTTCTATATTTGATTGCAGATTTAATGATTGCAATTTCTCTTTTTCTTCGAGAGATATCGGGAAGTGGTTTTGATAATAATCATCTTTCTCCCATGATTCCTTGTCAAAATTATGTACATCACATCCAGAAAGCATAATGCCAGCTATTGTCTTTTTATAAGATTGTATATCATAACGATATTTACGGATCAAATCCAAAGACCATCCCCAGGCAGAAAAAGCATACAATCCGCCTCTTTGATCCTCAGATAACGGAAGAGATTCTATTACATATGGCATAACTTCATTTATATCCGCATGTTTTTTAGCTATAATAACACGTTCAAATAAATGTACAAAATCTTTTAAATCAAAATCTTTAGGACACTCTGCGATTACTGCTTTTGCCTGTGCAAATGTTTCGCAATATTTGTATACATCCAATGTTTCTTTGCAATATTCCGGAGATGTTATATAATTGTAAACCGCTTCAAATTCCTGTAAAGAAATAGGATGTTTATATTGCCATATATGATATATCAATGCATAATGGAGTTTCTCTGTATGATTGTCTATTTTTTGAATGATTTCCTGTAATTCATCTGCATTTAAACATAATAACTCTTCTTTATCAATACATTTAAGTATCTGATAAATGGCATTTAATCTGTTAAGTGACATTTCGGAGTTTTCAAAAAAACCAACGATGTTATTTTGTTCTCCATATATCTCTTTTGTTTTTTCTATTAATTTAATTTGTCCTTTACGCATTTGTATATTTCCTTTTAACCTGTATGATTTGCAAAATTACAATCATCGACATTTTTCGCAAATTCTGAAACCATCGCCAGCCTGCGGTTGTTGCAAATTGCGAACGTGAACTACCCCGACTTATAGAAGTCGGAGCTTCCTGATTCAACCACCACTGCGTTGATCACGATATACACAATCAACGTCTTATACAATGTCCACAGGCGTATGAGTTCGGGCTATTCCATCCCTACTATGAATATT
>NZ_QUEC01000039.1:0-26624 GCF_003478095.1 Clostridium sp. AF34-10BH | reverse complement strand
ACAGCCTTGGCAGGCCATCGCGCAGCGATTTTGTTCAACTTGAAGTTGTTTATTAAACCTTTTTAACCTTAACCAACAACATCATAGGTCTACGCATTTCATTACACATTCCCGGCATACCCATCATATCTGCCGGAGGCATTGCTTCCTCAATAGCCTCAATTTGAAAACCACATTTTATAAGTGGATTCAATATCTGCGTTAATGTGTGGTGCTGTTTAATTACTCGTTGACCAAGAAAATTGGTTTCTCTTTCGCCTGTGTAATAGTAATTGTCGATTGGCCAATATTTAGGTTTCCCATTTTCATCATAAATCCAATCCTCATTAACACCTGCGGTGAAAGTCGGATGTTCAATATTGAATAGGAAATACCCACCTACTTTTAATGTGCAATACACCTTTTGATAAACATTAGCTAAATTTTCGATATAGTGCAGTACCAGGTTAGAAACAACTAGGTCATAAGTATTTTCAGGATAAATGTATTCTTCAACACCGCAAACTTTATACTTGATTTTGTCATCAGAGTTATCAGCTACTGCTTTTGCAATCATTTTTTGACTACTATCAATACCAAGAATTTCAGTAGCTCCCATTTGTGCGGCATATTTGCAATGCCAACCGTAACCACATCCTAAATCCAAAACTTTTTTTCCCTGTAATTTAGGGAATAACGGTTGCAACTGATGCCACTCTCCAGCAGCTTTCAGACCATCTTTGCTTCTTCCCATTTCCGCATATGCGGCAAAAAATTCACTATTATCGTAAATATTTCTCATTGATAATTACCTCCACAACTTCAGATTTGTTTAAATCAAAAATTTCCGTCACTTTCAGCCACTTACTTTTCATCCACCACCTGAAAAATGTAGAACTTGAGGTAATAGCTCTCGTCCGCTGCCCACAGGATCGGATGATCCGGGCCCTGTGTCTTGAATTCTACCTGGCGGAGACGCTTATGCGCACCATGAGAAGCCTCCCGGATTGTTTTGGCAAAAAGCTCAGGATCCATGAAATGGGAGCAGGAACAAGTTACCAGGAATCCGCCGTCTTTCACCAGCTTTAAGCCCCTAAGATTGATCTCACGATATCCTTTTACGGCATTTTTGATGGAATTGCGGGACTTGGTAAAAGCAGGCGGATCCAGGATCACCACATCATATTTCTCGCCCTGCGCTTCCAGCTCCGGCAATAACTCGAACACATCTGCACATCGGAAGCTTACCGTATTTTCCAGTCCGTTCAGCTTCGCATTTTCTGTTGCCTGATCCACAGCCAGCTGGGAAGCATCCACACCCAGAACACTCTTCGCTCCGGCAATTCCCGCATTCAAAGCAAAGGAGCCGGTGTGTGTGAAGCAGTCCAGCACCTTTTTATCCTTACAGAAACGATGAATGGCGGCACGGTTATTCTTCTGATCCAGGAAAAATCCGGTCTTCTGTCCGTCCTCTACATCCACCATGTAATGCACACCGTTCTCCACGATCTCTACTTTCGTGTCAAACGGTTCGCCGATGAAGCCTTTATAACGCTCCATACCCTCCTGTAAGCGTACCTTGGCATCGCTCCGCTCGTAGACACCGCGGATGGTAATGCCATCCTCCGCCAGTACTTTCTTCAAAGCATCAATGATCACAAGCTTCCACTTGTCGATTCCCAGTGCCAGAGATTCCACCACCAGTACATCAGAGAACTTATCAATGACAATACCCGGCAGGAAATCCGCCTCTCCGAAGATCAGACGACAGCTGGAGGTATCAATGGTCTCCTTGCGGTAATTCCAGGCATCCCGCACCCTCTGCTCAAAAAATGCCTCATCGATCACCGTATCCTTCCTGCGCGCCAGCAGACGGAGCGTGATCTTGGAATTGGTATTGATATAACCATATCCCATGAAGTAGCCGTCAAAATCATGGATAGCTATAATATCACCATTCTCAAAATCTCCCATAATGGATGCGATCTCATTGTCAAAGACCCACATCCCCCCGGCTTTCAGAGTTCTGCCCTCTCCTTTTTTCAATGTAACGATTGTATTATACATAGAATTTCCTCTCTTGATTTCGTGATTTTATCGTTTTTGCAACTTTTTCTTCTATCATATTCGTTTTTTGCTTGACAATCAATGGGTTTTTATTTATTATTTTAATGTTGACGCAATTAATGTTCACATCGTCGCGTGGCTCAGTTTGGTAGAGCGCTGCGTTCGGGACGCAGAGGTCGCAAGTTCGAATCTTGTCGCGACGACTAAAAATACTCCCTCACACATGTGTGAGGGAGTATTTTTGTCTCCACATTGTTCTAACTTATAACCTCTAGTCGACACGAACACACCGTTCGGGCGCAGAGGGTCCACGAGGTCCGGGGGACCTCGGCCTGGACCGACCGAAGCGGAGCGGAGACCCCACGAGGTCCGGGGGACCTCGGCCTGGACCGACCGAAGCGGAGACCATAAATTCAACTTTCGCTGGTTCAATCACGGGCTGAACGCCGCAAATTCTCTCCAATCCCCATAATCACAAACACCGTCGAAATATTCATCACCTGCTGGAAGCTGAACATATTGTTCACCGTATAGGCCAGCACACAGAACCCGCAGGCTCCCACCAGCATCGACTTTTTCCCGGCATGCAGGAAATTACGGATTACTGAGATCATCATTCCCGCATAACTGACCAGCCCCAGCACTCCTATATCCACCAGGATCGTCAGCCATTCATTATGTGCATTAGTGAGGCGGTTTCCATAGAAGAAATCATACACCATATTTTGCAGCTCCGGGCTGGCCTCATTCGACAGAAACGCATACATGCAATCCGGCCCTACGCCGAAAATCTTATGTAACAGATCTGCTTCCCAGAAGCATCTGGCTCCCGTCGACCAGGTGGCTCCCCTGTTGCTGCCCCAGGCCGCGCTGAACACTAGCCAGTTGCTACCCCCGTCACCTGCTGTCTCCGTCAGAAAGGACGTCAGTTTTCCGCCCAACAGCGTATTCGCCAGGATAAACGCTAATAATGCCACGCTCACAACCGGCAGTGCTACGCACAATATCCGATAGATGCCCCAAAAAAGTTTCCCACGGTATTGATTTCTGTTATTGCTGGTATGTACCAGCCACAGTACCACTACTGACACGATCGTCATAATCACACTCATTGCGGAAAACGTCAGGATATCCGTCACTTTTTCCATTGGCAGTTCCTGCGAAAGCACATTGCAACTCCGCAGAATATATGTGATCAGACATGCCACCGATAACAATGTCATTTCCTGCCAGAAGCATTCCATTTTTCTGCCATCTTTCACAGACATGCCAAACAATACAAACAGCATTACGGCTAAAGTTACAACACCACTGCTGCTGCCCTGGGTTACCAGAGAAGCAAAACCAATCGTCACATACCCCATCAGCAGCGCTCTCTTCCAAGTGATCTCCGATCCCATCCACCATAACAGATAAACTCCACCGAACAGCACCGTCACCAGATAACCGCAATACCAGTTAATATTTCCCACGGTAGAAATAAAGGAGGAATTGATGATCTCCTTATCTACAAGGCACAGCCCGAATTTATTCATATATCCGAGGAAAAAAACAATGGTCGACACCGGCAATGTCAGGGTCACGATCCAGTCGTTTCTCTGCCACATCCGTGAGATCATAAAATATACAATGACCGCTCCCAGCTGGGTCCACATCCCCATCCGCCAGGATGCCGTCCCCCACAGTGCCTCCTCCCGATACCGGGTAAACACATAGGACATTACCACGGCAATCCCGTATAGAGCAGCAAATTTATCCGTGGTGTTCAAAGCCTGCCAGATTCTTTTCGGAATAGTCCGAAATTCCGGAAGCTCCTGTTTCTGCTTTGCCACAATGAGGCGAAGGATCAGCCACAACACAAATACCGGAAGCAGACATTTCCCCACATAAGTCATAGTCTTAATAAAAAAATTCTCCTTGTCTGTTCCGATCTGGGCATAGCCCCTGTTGTACAACGGCAGTACAGCCAATATCACAAACAGATAAATACCGATCACAAGATCACACAGGAAGCGGCTGAAGCTGCACAACGTCTCCGCCACTGATTCCACTGATTTTTTTCCTTTTGTATTTTTTGCCATAGGTCCATCTCTCCAAAGCATGCTTCATCTAATACTTTTATGATAGCTTTCGCCACTTCTTTCGTCAATCTTTTCTCATTCCCGCCGGCCCTGCTCCCGCTGCCGGTCATACATACGGGCCAGGCTGTGATAAGTCTCATAGATGAGCACAAATCCCAATGGCCCCTTGATGATCCCCCAGACGCCAAACAGCCGGATTCCGGCATACAACGACACTAGCACTGCTATGGGGGATACCCCTATTTTCCTGCCGATGAGACGAGGTTCCATGACCTCCCGCAGAAAAATGCAGACCACATACAATACACCACAGACCAGCGCCCGGCCCCAGTTGCCATCCAGGATCTGAAACATGCCCAGCGGAACCAGTACCACTCCCGTTCCGATAAAAGGCAGCGCATCTAAAATCCCCGCCAGGATCCCCCACAAAATACCATGTTTTATTCCGGCGATTCCTAATATTGCCGCGGCTGTCATGGCAATCGTGGTCATAATGATCCCCTGGGCCTTTACAAAAGTGGCTATATAACGGACGATCCCGCAGATCACCTCCAGAAGTACATGACAGGCCTCCTGATCCAACAGACGGTTCATAATACCGTCATAGTCTTTCGCCAGCAGCACCGAAGCGATCAAAAACGTCACCAGAAATCCTCCCAGCTCCGCGAACCACTGCACATACTGCATAGACTGGGAAAGCATTCCCGGCAGAATATTTTCTTCCAGTGAATCCAGCCCCTCCTGTAGTCTGCCACTGACCGTATTTTCCAGATACGCAGTGTCCACACCAATAATCTCTCCCACGCTGCGACACAGCCCCCGGACGGCTTCCAGCCACTCCTGCTCCCGCAGTTCCAGATTGCCGATCCATACCGGCAGGCTGCCTAGCATCCAGGACACCAGAATCCAGAGTAACCCCACTAGCAACACTGTTGCCACGATGAGAAGCACTATGGCACTGAGGGGTCTGGGAAAATGCAGACGCTGATTCATCCGCTTCATCATTGGCCCAAAAATTGTGACAAACAGCATGGCCAACAGTACCGGTGCCGACAGAGGTGTCAGATATTGCAGAAAAAAATAGACTGCCCCCGTTACCAGAAGCAGTACTATCATCTTTTTTCCTATTATTTTTTTGCCAAATTCTCCCCAATCCATGCCGCACACTTCCTTTTTGGGATTAGTGTGTGCCGGACAGGCTTTTTTATCCTTCGAAAATATCCTCCGAAGGAATTTTCGTAAATTTTTCAAATGCAGGATTCTGCGGTTTCACCCGGAATGACATCTTTTTGCCGTTGCCGGGATGGGTAAAATCCAGAGAATATGCGCAAAGTGCCACGCCGCGATATGCCGGACTCCCTGTCGTTCCGGCGACTGTAGTGTTCCCGTATTTGGTATCTCCCAACAACGCCCATCCCGCATGGGCAAACTGCACGCGGATCTGGTGGAACCGTCCGGTCTCAATGCAGACATCTGCCAGTGCCAGCGGCATAGGCTGATTAATTTTCTCCAAAATGCTATAATGCAGTTTTGCGATCTTTGCGTCCGGAAAATTCTTCTCTCTGCCGGTGACTGCCACTGCCACGCTGCCCTCTTTCCGTAGATAATCCACAAGCTCCCCTTCCGAAGCATCAGGATATCCACAGAGTACCGCATAATACTGTTTATTCAATGTGCCCGCCGACAATTGTTTCGTCAGAACTGCTGCCGTCTTTTTCTCTTTGGCGAATACCAGCACACCCTCCACCGGCTGATCCAGCCTGTGGATCACCGCCAGATAAGGCTCTCCCTGTCCGGCTCCTGCCTGTTTCGCCAGATAGGACTTCAATTCACTGACCACATCTGCCTGTCCGATCCGGGCAGACTGTACCGCCAGTCCTGCCGGTTTGCGGATGACCAGTATGCTGTTATCTTCATATAATATTTCCGTTTTCATAACCTATTCCTCTGTCATCCCCCTAACCGTTGTTCCGGATGTTAATCTATACCGTTGCATCTCTATTACCTAATCACTTTCTCAGTCCTTTAGGATAATGATTCTTCATGACGCCTCCGGCCAGCTTCCCCCAGCCAAGGCTACAGCCGTCCACGCAGATCAGATACCAGCCCTTCTCGCCTTCCGCGGAAAAAGTCTGTCCCTTCAGATAAGCAGCGGCTTCCTCCTCAGACAGCTTCCACACATGCTTCACATCCTCCGGGCGCAGTGCCAGTGCTAACGCGTGCGCCGGTTCAAAACGGTTCTTTTTCAAGGTGCCCAGATGCAGTCCGGGACGCAATACCTTCAGTCCTTTCAACCCGGGCATTCTCTCCGGCATGCGGTACAGGTTATCACCAAATGCCAAAAAGCCTTCTCCGGCAGTGCATAGTCCTGCTTTGATCGTCTGCTCCTCCGAAAAAGTCTCTTTTGCGAAGTTAAAATACTCTGCCCAGTCCTTTGTCAGATTCTTCGCCGGAATTCCCTTCTCTGGTCCGGTGGCACTCACCGGCTGACAGCCTTCCGGAAGCTCTCCCTTTTTCTGTAATACTGCGGCATAATGCCCCTCGCCACGTAACTTATGGGGCCACAGGCGCAAGGTGCCTTCGATACCCGGCGCCGGGTTCTCCACACAGCCCGGAATACCGTCACACCCCTCCGGGATCCCCAGTGTTTTTTTATCTATGGGGACAATCTCGAATTCCTCATGCTTTGCCAGGAAACGGCTGATACTTCCCTCATTTTCCGCAGGTGCAAAGGTGCAGGTAGAATACACCAGTCTGCCGCCGGGTACCAGCATCCGGGCGGCACATTCCAGAATGCCGTCCTGTCTGTCCGCACAGAGCTGTACATTCTCCGGGCTCCATTCCTCACAGGCCACTTCATTCTTCCGGAACATTCCCTCTCCGGAGCAGGGTGCATCCACCAGGATCCGGTCAAAATATTCCTCGAAAATATCCGCCAGGTGCTCCGGCGTCTCATTCAATACACAGGCGTTGCGGATGCCCATGCGCTCCACGTTCTCCGAGAGTATTTTCGCCCTCGCCGGGTGGATCTCATTCGTGACAAGCAGTCCTTCTCCCTCCATCGCTGATGCGATCTGGGTACTTTTCCCTCCGGGAGCAGCACATAGATCGAGGATCCGCTCTCCGGGCTGTGGTGACAGTAGTGTCACAGGTGCCATGGCACTGGGTTCCTGAATATAATAAAGTCCCGCTTCATGCCAGGGATGTTTTCCCGGCTGGTCCTCTTTGGTATAGTAATATCCGTTCTCCGCCCAGGGAACCGGCTGCAGCTGAAAAGTCTGCTTAACTTTTTCTGTTATGACAGACATGTCATCCTTTTTTAACGGATTCAGACGCAATGCCTGATATTTTTCATGCTCAAAGCTTGCCAGGAACTCTTCATATTCCGATTCCAAAAGTCCCTGCATTCTCTCTGTAAATGACTGCGGAAGCATAAGTTTCCTCCATCTCTGTCCTCTATTCCGGACTCTGTTCCCATTAACTGTATCACAGCTCCTATTCGGGGGCAATCATTTCTTGCCAACCGTAACCCGGGCAACTATAATATTTCCTGTAAGTGTTTGTATTGTTGTAGTTCTGAAAGAGTAACCCATTGTTTATATTTTTATTATTTTCATTAAGAAAAGAGGTTCCTATGTCTATCTTCAAAAAAACACTGAGCTGTGCCGTTCTGGCGGCTCTGAGTACCTGTGCACTGGCCGGCTGTGGCAAACAGGATGCAGCCAATGAAACCGCAGCGACCTCCTCTGAGGCACCTTCCGCTGCCATCACCGAGACCATCTCCGAAAGCACAACCGCTCCCGAACAGACATCCGTCCCCGAAACAGTCGAAGCCCAGCCTGTGGAAACTGAACCCCCATCTTCCGAAGCACTCTCCGTGGATGCCTCCACGCCCTATGGGCAGCATGGCGCTCTCCATGTAGAAAACGGTAAGCTGACAGACGAAAACGGCAACACCGTTCAGCTTTACGGCATGTCTACCCACGGTATTGCCTGGTTCCCCCAGTATATCAATTATGATTCCTTCCGTACCCTGCGGGACGACTGGAATACTAACTGTATCCGCCTCGCCATGTATACAGCGGAATACGGCGGTTATTGTGCCGGCGGTGATAAGGAACAGCTGAAGCAGCTGGTAAGAGACGGTGTATCCTACGCCACAGAGCTTGGAATGTACGTGATCGTAGACTGGCATATTTTAAGTGATTGCGACCCGAATCAGAACAAAGATGAGGCGATCGCCTTTTTCCGGGAAATGGCGGAAGCTTTTGCCGACAACGACAATGTGCTCTATGAGATCTGCAATGAACCCAACGGCGGTACTTCCTGGGACAGCATCAAGTCTTACGCAGAAGAAGTCATCCCGGTGATCCGGGCGCAGAAGCCGGATGCCGTAATTCTCGTGGGAACACCAACCTGGAGTCAGGAGATCGACAAGGCTGCCGCTTCTCCGCTGGATGACAGCAATGTAATGTATACGCTACATTTCTACGCAGGCACCCATAAAGACGACCTGCGGAACCGCTTAGAGACCTGTGTTCAGAACAATCTTCCGGTCTTCGTCAGCGAATTCGGTATGTGTGAGGCCTCCGGCAATGGTGCCAACGATTTTGTTTCCACCACCAAGTGGCTGGATCTGCTGAACAAGTACCAGATCAGCTTCTGTTGCTGGAATCTCGCCAACAAAGACGAAAGCAGCAGCGTCTTCAAGGCTTCCAGCACGGCACTTTCCGACTGGACCGACGATGATTTCAATGAATCCGGACGCTGGATCCGTGACTACTTCCGCGGAATGCCACAGAAATAGCCACATATCATTTCTTTACAATAATTCTTCGTCATAAACCGCTCTGCCGCCACCAATGAATTTCGGTCTGGTGCGGGCGCATACCACATGGGCGTCTCCGATCTGTCCGGACCGGAGGCGCACCGGTACTGCCACATCTCTCAGATGCATTCCGATCAGCGTATCCCCGATATCCATTCCTGCTGCCGCCTGAATATGTTCCACAGCCACCGGATGCTCGAAGGCTTTATACGCCGCCGTCGCAAAAGATCCGCCTGCCTTAGGCTGAGGTACCACATTTACCATGGGATAACCATATTTTACCGCAGCCTCTTTTTCCAGAATCAGTGCGCGGTTCAGATGCTCACAACACTGCGCAGCCAGATATACCCCGGCTTCCTGCGTGGCCTGGTAAATACCGCCGAAGACCATCTCCGCCAGCTCCGGGCTGGAATAGGTACCGATAGTAGCACCTCCCACCTCACTGGTAGAACAGCCTACCACAAACAGCTCTCCCTGCTCCAGCCTCGCCTTTTCCAAAATCTCCTTGGCCGCCAGATAAGCCTCTTCTGCAATGATTGTCATATCTTCTGTCATGACGAATACCTCCCAGATTATTTTTTAGTTATTGCCATCTTTTCTGCCTTTCCCGGCAGACAGACTGCTTTCTATAGTTACAGCAGACAGTTTTCCAATACCAATATCATTAAAAAAACGATATTTGCTATGGTAAACCATCCAAAATACTTCTTTTTCTCTCCCGGAATCTGTCTGGCCACCTGTTTATAAGAGATCAGACTGGCCATGGATGCGATCAGCGTCCCCAACCCTCCCAGATTCGTACCGATGATCAATGCCGTTATATTTTCCGTAAATCCGGATAACAGCAGGGCCGCCGGAACATTACTGATCACCTGACTGGCAATCACGGCTGTCATCACTTCTCTACCTCCGATGATCTTCTGCAGGAAATCACAGAAAGCAGGCATTCTTCCCATATTTCCTATAAAAATAAAGAAGCCCACAAACGTCAGCAAAAGCGAATAATCCACTTTTATAAGAGTACCACGATCTAAAAGGAGAACCGCCAATGCCACAGTTCCCAATGTCACCGGATAAGGAATCATATGAGCCACAGTCAGCAGACACAACACAAATAACAGCAAATATGCCGGAAGTAAATATTTCTTTTGTTCCAGCTTCTCATCTTCTGTCAGCAAAACTTCTGCTCCCCGGACTTCGATTCCGCTTCGTTTTGCCACAATTACCACACAGATCATCAGTAAAAGCAGTGACACCAGAGAATAAGGCAGCATCAAAAGTATAAATGTTCCAGCGGACATCTGTGTTTTCCCATATAAATACAGATTCTGCGGATTTCCGATCGGCGTCAGCATACTTCCCAGATTGGCAGCTATCGTCTGCAGAACGATCACAGGTACTGTCAGTTTTTTCACAGCTTCTTCGCCTGTCAGCTGCAGCACAATGAAGGTAAACGGTACAAACGTTATCAATGACACATCATTGGTGATGATCATACTGAAAAAGAAACACAAAAGTACCAATACCTCTGCCAACTGTATGGTATTCTGTGTATGCCTCAACAGCGTTTTTGCAATATTACGGAAAACACCCAGTTTCTGCAAGCCTGCCATCACCGTCATCAGGCAGAAAAGGATCGAAAGTGTGCGGAAATCAATATATCCTACATATTCTCTGTCCGGCGGAATCATCACCGCGGACACTATTGCCAGCAGGATCGCTACGGTCAGAACCGTCTCTCTTTTTAGGAATTCACTCAGTTTTCTCTTTACTTCCATACTCATTTGTTCCTTTGCCCCACAACCTCACAAAATAATTTCAGAGGAATATAGTAAAATTAAGAATATTTTCTACGGAGCATGTTATGTCTATTCTGCCCCCTCTGCTCTTCGGCATCTCAGCCAGTCTGGATGCCCTTCTGGTAGGTATGGCTCTGGGCCTCCAGAAAGTCCCTCTGCCTGCCAGACATAATCTGCTGATCAGCACAGTCACCCTGATCGGGACTGTGATCTCTATAGGTCTTGGCAACCTGTTGTTACCCTTGTTTCCCATCGGCATCGGTACCCGGATCGGAAGCAGTGTACTGATCCTTTTCGGTCTTTACTACGTGGGAAAATGGCTGCTTTCCAGATGGTGCTGCAATTTTTCCCCGGATAATAATCTGTGCCAGAAAAAGAAAAAATTTGCCGGGCACCGGGAATTATCCCTGTCGCAGATACTGGCGCTGGGCTGTGCCCTTTCCATGAACAATATCGGCATCGGTTTCTCCGCCAGTATTACGGGACTTCCTTTCCTTCCGGCATCGGTGTCCACCTTTTTCTGCTCCTTCGGATTTCTGGCTTTCGGAAGCCGTCTGGGCAGGTCTGCTTTCCTGCAGCAGATCGGGGAATATACGGATCCCGTCTCAGGTTTATTGTTGATCCTGCTGGGGTTGTGTCAATTATACCACTGATCCGTATAGTTCCGAAAAACTTGGGGAATCTATCTGAATAATAATACCATATACCTGTTTGGCAGTCTATGCAAGTGATCAGAAAGGATTCCCCACTATGGTACAACGCTCCTTATCCACAAATCTATCCAAAAATACGGCACTTTTCCACGCTCTGCTGCCACTGGATGACAGTTTTGACCTGATCACCCGTGACCTGAAGCTGGGAAATACGCCGGCTTACTGGATCGGTGTCAATGGTTTTTGTAAGACGGAGATCCTTCAACAAATTTTTTCCGACTTGCAGGACCCCCTCTATACACTGGATTCCGAAATCCGGGATCTCCCTCGCTATGTGCAGAGCAAACTGGGGTATGCCCAGGTGTCACTGACTTCCTCTATAGATACGATTCTGCAAAATATTCTCAGTGGCCCCTCTGTCCTTCTGGTAGAAGGTTTTGCACAGGCCGTGATCATCGATGTCCGTACCTATCCTGTCCGCAGCATTTCCGAACCTGACACCGAACGGATCACCCGTGGTGCCCGGGACGGTTTTGTGGAGACGTTGTTGTTCAATACCAATCTGATCCGCCGGAGGGTGCGTTCTCCGAAACTGACATTCTCTATCTGTTCTCTGGGTGTAGAAAGCCGCACGGATGTAGCTATCGCCTATCTGGCGGATCAGGTCAATGAGGAATTATTAGATACCTTAAAGAAAAAGCTTTCCCAATTACAGATCACTTCCCTGACCATGGGCAGCAAAAGTCTGGAAGAACTCCTGATCAAAAAACGCTGGTGGAATCCTCTGCCCAGTATCCAGCTGACGGAACGGCCCGATGTGGCCTGCAGCTATCTGTGCGAAGGGCATATTCTGCTCATCGTGGACAACTCCCCTGCCGTTCTGCTGCTTCCCGGTACGATCTTCCAGTTTACCCAGAGTCCGGAGGACTATTACAACAATCCTCTGACCGGAACTTATTTCCGCATGATACGCTTCCTGTGCATTCCGGTCAGTCTCCTACTCCTTCCGGTATTTTTACTTCTCTCCGCCTACTATCCCGAGATTACTGCCTCGCTGCAGCTCACACCCGTCAGCGATCTGTCACCCTTCCGCCTTTTTTTCTATGTGCTGGCGGTGGAGTTCCTGCTGGATCTTTTCAAGTATTCAGCGGCACTCAGCTCCAGCCGCGTCTCCGGTGCTCTGTCCATTGTCGGCGGACTATTAATCGGTGACATTGCTGTCAGTCTTAACTGGGCCTCCACGGAAGTCCTCTTCTATGCTGCCGTCACCATGCTGGCGAATCTGTCCCTCTCCAGTATCGAATTTGCTGATGCTCTGCGGATCTACCGTATTCTTTTGGTCGTCACAACAGGGCTCTGGGGATTGCCGGGATTCCTTATCGGTCTGACACTGGTGACAGTCTCTATTTTGACTACCCCGACCTTCGCGGGCTTCAGCTACTTCTGGCCCCTCTTTCCTTTTAACGGCCCGGCTCTCCGAAGCCTCCTGTTCCGCCGCCCCACCTACAAAGCCCAGCCCAGTAAAGTCTGGTCCCGCGGTCATGCGCATACAAAATGAAGCTCCTATACAAACCGGAACAAATACGTATTCCCTTTTGCTTCTGAAATTTTCCATGCGGACCGGAGCGGAGCGTAGACATCGAACTTTCGAGCCCTGGCAGGGCTCGAAAAAAAGAACGATACCGATTTGGTATCGTTCTTTTTTCAAGCGCGAGACGGGGATCGAAGCCTTTTCCCCCGTTGCAAGGGTTTTCCAACGGCTTGCCCGTGGAAACCTTGCAACGGGGAGAGGTCGATCCGTCTGCTTCACTGGCTATTATGTTTCTCTCCTGCCAAAAGTTGGGGAGCCGCCGTAGGCGGCAGTATTACCCCCAACTTTTGAGACATGAGACATTGTACCATAACCCCCTTATATTGTCTATGTTTCTTCATGTCTCACTTGTTTTGTAACTTTTGAGACATGAGACATAAAGGGTTTATATATGGGAAAAAGGAAAACAGATATTGATAATGTACAAAAATTAAGACGTTGGCAGATTACCATTAACAATCCTATTGATAAGGGTTGGACGCACGAAGCTTTGAAGAATGTACTTCAAGAAATGAGTGTTGTTTACTGGTGTATGGCTGATGAACAAGCTTCTACTTTTCATACGCATATCTATGTTGTATTCAAAAATCAAGTTCGATTAGAAACCATGTGCAATAAGTTTAAAGGTGGTCATTTTGATGTTTGTGAGGGTAATTCTCGGCAAAATCGTGATTATGTTTTCAAAGAGGGGAAGTGGTTGGATTCTGAAAAAGGAACTACTAATTTCCGTGATTCACATGAGGAATGGGGTGTTTTACCGGAAGAAAGTCAAGGCAGACGGGCGGATATGGCAGAGTTGTATGATCTCATAAAACAAGGGTGTTCTAACTATGAGATTCTTGAAACAAATCCCCGTTTTATTCTTCACATGGATAAGGTAGAACGGGCGAGACAGACTGTTAGGGAAGAAAAGTTTAAGGAATTATGGCGGTGGGTTGAAACTACTTATATTTGGGGAACTACCGGAGCAGGTAAAACCCGTAGTGTTATGGATGAATATGGTTATAGTAATGTTTATCGGGTTACTGACTATGAACATCCTTTTGATTCCTATAAAGGTCAAGATGTTCTTGTGTTCGAAGAGTTCCGCAGCAGTCTCCGTATAGATGATATGTTGAAATATTTAGACGGTTATCCGTTAGAACTTCCTGCACGATATATGAACCGTGTTGCATGCTTTACAAAAATATTCATTATATCAAACATTGATATACGTAACCAGTATCCAAATATACAGAAAGAGGAAAAGGAGACTTGGAATGCTTTTTTACGGAGAATAAAAACCGTGAAAGTATACATAAATGATACTGTTCGTGAAATGCCTTTAGATACATATTTGAAATATGAGTATCCTTTTTTAATAAGCACTCCTTTTGATAGTGAGGTGGCACAATGAAAAATTGTGATTTGTTCGTATGTCGGTATGTGGATTCTTGTATTGTGGGTGTTAGCTGTGAAAATGGTATGTATCCGGTATGTAAGTTTCAATTATGTCATGTGTGCTGTTTTAAAGATAAGTGCAAGAAAAAAGAAAATATTTTATTACAGAAAGAGGGAAAATGATTATGTTTAATTGTGGTAGCTATTCTGGTGTAACTTGTGTTGATGGTGGTTGTCCGGATGCTCTTGCGGAAGAATACTCTGATTATGGTTATACTCATACAGATTGTTCCGAGTGTGCTTATTATAGAGGATGCAAGGATTGTTATTTTAATCGCAGATCACGTTGTGTTGTATATGAAAAAGATATTCAGTGGGTATATACGATTGAAGAAAAGAAAATGTTTGAAAGTGTATATTCAAAAGAAAGTGAGGAATATGGAGAGGTTGCGGATTTTATTTTTTGAATGATGTTGGTATAGAGACAAGACTCGGAAGTTTCTTTTTTGAAGAAGTTGTAAAGGACTGTTGATTTTCAGCAGTTCTTTTTTTTATGAAAGTGTACTATCAAAACATTGTGCATAGTGTACATATATTTAAGTACACTTTGTGCATAGTGCGAATATACACCATGTGCATAGTGTGCTATCATATAAGAGTAAGGAAGATTGAAAGTGCACAATCAATCAGAATCAAGGGTTAAGGAAAGAGGTAAAAAATATGGATATTTTTATTAAGGAGTATAACGCAAAAGTTAAGACTTTAGAGTTTGTTAAGAAAGCGTATGGAAAATGTAATTTTGGTTCGGTTGATTCAAGTTATCAGTATTTACTGGGTTATGCAAATGCTTTATATGATTGTGGTCTGATTACTTCTATTGATTTGCAAAAAGCTTTTGATATAACTGAAAAACTGTTTGAAGAATTTAAGTAATTGTTGTAGCTGTCCTATCGGCTTGACGGGGATTAAAAAGGAGAAAAGTCTATGAAAGAATTAGTGAAAATCAGTCGTGTAAGTGGTATGTTAGAAAAAATGTATCGGCAGCTTAATCAAGATAAATTTAACGGAGAACTTGAAGATCCTATTATTACAATTCAATCCACACCGAGGGCATACGGACATGTTACTTGTGGTAAGGTATGGAAAAGCAAGGATGTAGCACGATATGAGTTAAATATAGGTGCAGGCACTTTAGATAGACCTATTGAAAATGTAGTTTCAACATTATTACATGAAATGGTACATATCTATCATTTAATGAATAATATACAAGATTGTTCCCGTGGTGGTACATATCACAACCGGAAATTCAAAGAGAAAGCGGAAAACGTCGGATTGGTTATAAGTAAAGATCCCCGTATTGGTTGGAGCCTTACAGAACCTAGTGAAGAATTGATTGAATATATCATATCGCAAGGTTGGACGGATATTCTTATTAACAGACAAGAAAGTATAAGGATAGGTGGTGTATCCGGTGGCAGTAGTGGTGATTCTTCCGGGAATAAGCCACCCAGAAAGCCTAGTTCTACAAGAAAATATATTTGTCCATGTTGTGGTAATTCTGTAAGAGCCACAAAAGAAATCAATATAATATGCGGTGATTGTATGAAACAAATGGTAAAGGAAGAGTAAAACAAGCTCTTCCTTTTTATGTGGTTTTGCCGTGGTATTGTGTCAATTAAAATACTCTTTTTCGTGCATTTCGGAAAAGGAAGATTTTACTTGACGCAATACTTCCCCCGTGTTTCTGTACTCTTCAAACTGGTGTTCGTGGGGTCTGATAGACGCACTTCTATCAGATCCCCTTGGTTACTCCGTGTGTCGGTCATTGAGATAATGCTGGTTCATTTTGCCAGTATACCCATTCAAGCTATCTCTGCCTAGATCACACAGTATTGTATATTATTTCCAGTTTACTTCCGGTTTCTGCCCTTGAACAAAAATTGTATCTCGAGTGAAGCGGTACGTTGCTAAATATATTCTTTGCAATCCTATGATTGTAAAGAATATATTTAGAACGTGCTGAGCGAGGGTTGCCACGAAGAGAAAAAGTATACCCCCTCTCAATGAGTTTGAGAGGGGGTATAGGGGTGAGTTAGAATCATAATAAGTTAAGAGTAGTAGCCATCATAATAATACCGATACCTATAACGGAACCTATAATGCTACAAGTAAGTCCTGCGATTGCTGTACCATGTGCTCTATCTTTCTGACACATGGCTACGGTTGCAAATATTATCCCCAGTATTCCCAGTACAATAGGAATGCCACCTACTACACATGATGAAAGCAAACTAATAATTCCCAGTATCATAGATGTTATTCCAAAACCACTTTGTTTCATTATCGTTCCCTCTTAATTGTTGATGTTTATAGAGTTATTTGTTCCTTTTTGTGTGATATTGCCTATTTGAATGGTTTTTCCACTCATTTTCATATCGTCATATATTAAGTGTTTTATATATTCTGTGATAGAATCGTATCCTATCTCTTTTGCTCTATTTGCAATGAGTTCTTTGTCACCCTTTTTAACATTGAGTGCTATTCTATCGTAATTATCTTTTGCAAAACTCTGGTCGTATTTCTTTTTATCGAATGCCATATTATTCTCCTATTGTTAACATTGTGCATAGTGTTGAATAATATATAAATATCTTTGTGCATAGTGTATATTGTAACTATGTGCATAGTGTGATATTCTATTATCAACAAATGAGATGCAATTCTTGTTTGGGTTAAGCTTCTCGGCTATTTCGGCTGTATGGTCGAATAGTCGAGTAAGAGGTTGATAGAAAGATTATTTCAAATATTTGTATATTTGTCAATATCAATCCCTACTTCTTCCTTACGGCATGGGTTTTGGCATTTAAAAAAAATGACTAGCCTACCAACGATCATTTTTCCCATTGCCCCCCGGATATAAAGCCTGGTGCTTTTATCATAGACACTATAAATGCGATTGTGAAAAGAAAGAGAGGAAAAAAGAATATGCAGAAAGAAAAAGTCGCATTAACACTGGTAGGTATTAAACGTTTCGTGAGTAAGAAAGGCAATAATGTTTGTCTTTTATCCGTAAGTAGACCGTATACACCGGAAGAGAATGACAAGGGTTCGTTTGGTGCACAGATTCGTGAAGAGTTTGTTCCGCAGGATCAGATCAATGATTTTGGTGCCGACGATATTGGCAAGACCGTTGAGTTTGAGTATGGTTTCAACTATTACGGTAGACCGGAAATTACTCGCATTTTGGTTAAATAACCGTTTGCATGGAGACTGTAAGTGGGGGTAATGCTTCTGTAATTTCACTGGATAGTGAAAGTGAAGTGGTTATTGATACTGCTTTAAATGAATTAGAAACGGTAAGTGGTAATGATGCCGCAATAGGTTCTAATGAGTATACAGAGGTAGTACAAGTTGATCTTAGTTCCTTGGAAACTGAATTAGTGGGGGTAAATGAAAAGCTTGCTTTGCTGATAACTCTTATCTGCGTCTGTATTATTTGGACTGTGGTTAAGAATGTCAATAAATTCTTTGACTGGTTTTTTTAGTTAGAGAAAATACATGAGAAAGGAGAATGCGCTTATGCCTAGTTTAATGGTGTTTGCAGGTGCCGAGGCATCTACCCCCGTTCTTTCCGGTGTGGTTACTGCTGCTATGTTGAACGGTGTGTTCAATGAGATTGTCGGCTTACTGCCCGTTATCGTTCCCGTATCTGTTGGCTTTATCGCAATTCGTAAAGGACTTGGCTTTTTGTTCAGTTCTCTGCGTGCCGCTTAAAGCAAGGGTTCAAGTTCGTAATAGAGTGGGAATTTCCCACTCTATTTTTTTACAAAAAAAATTGTGCATTGAAAGTGCATTTTCAAGAAAAGGAGATTTTTACAATGGGTCTTATTTTAGGTGTTTGCTTTATGGTTATTTGCTTCATGTATTATGCTACTTGCAAAAAAATGAGTGCAGAAATTAATGATTTAAGAAAGAAGGCTGATGACTATTATGATGCTATATGTTTGCTCAAAGAAGAATGTAATTCGATTGGACAATCGGTTCAGCAGGATACTGTGGATAATGTTGATAACATTGAAGCGTAGTCCGGTTATTCGTTTCTTTGATAATTTTATGGTTGCGTTGTTGGGTACTTCTTTAGGAATGGCTGTTATGTTTGCCATTGTTTTATTTTCTTTTTGGCTTAACTAAAGTTAAGCAGTTGTTGAGAGGAGAAAGCAAGTGTTTAGTAAGATTAAGAGTTTATGTAAGGAATTTTATAAATCGAGAAAGTCGGTTGCATCATTTGTTCTTGCTATGATGCTTGCTTTCTCTGCTTTTATGGGTACTGTGATAAAGTCCGAAGCGGCTTATACTACATCTAAATTTTATTTTGACTTTAATAGTGCAAGTTCAGTTTTAAAATCTACTTTTGGGGAAGATTCTTTTAATTTGGTTCTTTTAAAAGCTACTTCAAAGAATCCTATGACTTCTATTCCTTATACATATAAGGATCAATCACTTACTTTAAGACCGTTTTATTTTCGGAATGGAAGTTCTTGGGGATATATTACTAATTTTAAATACATTGCTATATGTACTAATAAGATTTTTTATTGTAATGATGGTGATACTAGAAGTGATATTAACAGAGAATTGGATCGTTTTACATTTGGTACAAGACAAAATGAGCAAATATATTCTCTTATTTTTTATTCTAATGACGGTATTAACTGGGTAAGATATTTTGGTGGTTTTATCAATAATGCTTCTTGTGCTGATTCTGCGGAAGGTTTTTTTCTATTTGATCCTCGTTATTATAATATAATGACTTCTTTCCCAGTTCGGTCAGTTTATACTGGAGAAGTTGCTTATACTGTTAATATTTCTTCTGCGGAAATGAAAGATTTGAAGAATATTTCTGATAAACCGGAACCTACTACAAGTCCTAGTGGCGGTAGTTCTTCCGGAAGTGGTTCTTCAAGCGGCGGTTCTTCTGGTTCAAATACCGAAGAAGAAAAAGGGTTTTTTGCTTCTGTAAAAGAATCTTTATCTAATATTCTTACGAATATTAAGGAACTTCCCAGTGCGGTTGTTAATGTTCCCACAACTATGATTAACTTTTGGAAGAATTTTATAGGTAGTCATAGTATTGGAGATATTATTACGGCTGTTAAGGATGCTCCGAGTAATATTTTTAACGCATGGAAGAGTTTTTTCGGAAGTCATACATTTCTTGAATTGCTTAATGCTGTTAAAAATGTTCCTGCTACTGTATCGAGTTGGTGGAAAGATAATTTACCCAGTGTGATTCAAGCTATAAAAGATGTTCCATCGACGGTCTCCGGTTGGTGGTCTGATCATTTACCGGAAATATTGCAGGCTATTGTTGATACTCCTACTACTGTGTGGAATTGGTGGAAAGAGCAGTTACCGGATGTTGTGAATGCGATTATCGAATCACCCAAAACTGTTTTGTCTTTTTGGAAAGATTTCTTCAATCAGCATTCATTTTCCGATATTTTACAAGCTATTGCGGATGCTCCGAAAGACATTTTGAAGTTTTGGGAAAATCTATTTGGTTCTGATTCCATTAAGGATATTTTTAAAGATCTGTTAGATGTTCCCAGTAACTTATTGAATTTTTGGGATGATACGATAGTGGGGTTTATTGAAAGTGTAGAATCAAAATTTACATTTATTGAAGAGAGTAAATCTAACATACAACTTATAATAGATCGGCTCACTAGTATGTCAAATCCAAAACCGCCCGTGATTACTTTACCGTTTTCAAAGACTGTTATGTCTAAATATGGTGTTGGTGATATAGAAATGACGTTTGAATGGCTTGCTCCGTATCATGAACTACTGATGAATGTTGAATCGGCTTGTTTGTATGTTGCATTTTGTGTAAGGAACTTCTTTGATGTGAAGAATATGCTCAATGCTACCAGTGGCGCTTCTAATGTTCTAACACGTTTGTAAGGTGGTGAAATTATGTTATTGATATTTGGTAATTCAATAATTGCTTTTATATTAAATACGCTGTCGCAGTTAGCTGATTCTTTGCAATCTGTTGTGCCTGGTATGTCTCTCGTTAGTTCGTTTTTGGACTATGTGGCAATAGCGGCTTATTTTGTTCCTATTGATACAATAGTTATTTTGTTTTCATGTATTGTTCTGAAGGAGTTATTTAAAATAGGACTTGCATTCATGAAAATGCTGTTTAATTTTATACCGTTTATGTAAGGTGGTGTTTATATGCAAATATTGTTAGGCTTTTTTCAAGTTTTTAAATATCCCATATATTTTTTAGTTGGTCTTATTTTGGTGTGGTTTGTTAGTTTTGCATATTTCTTTATAAAGGAATATACGCATGGCAGACGGTTGAAGAGAGGACTTCATAAACCCGTTCCTCAAAGTAATTTACTTGTAAAGATATTTTATGAAGCCCCTCGGATGTATGTGGCTGATATATATGACCGTGATCCTGACTATTTTAAATATCAAGGTTTGGTTATTTATACTGGACGGCAAGGACAAGGTAAGACGGTTGCCATGGTTAGGGATATTATGATGATGCAGAAAGAGTATCCCCGTGCAAAGTGTATCACTAATTTATCCTATGAGTATGAAGATGGTGCTTTGACGAACTGGCGGCAACTTATAGATTATAAGAATGGTATATATGGTGTGATTGTTGGCTTGGATGAAATTCAAAACTGGTTTTCCAGTAAGCAATCAAAAGATTTCCCACCGGAAATGTTTGAAGTTGTTACACAGAATCGTAAGAACAGACGTATTATCATGGCTACTACACAGAACTTCTATCAGCCTGCAAAAGATATTCGTGCACAATGTACAGAGGTTCGTAAGTGTATGACTTTGTTAGGGGTTTTTACTATCGTTCATGCAGTCAGACCTATTCTTGATTCTAACGGAGAGGTTCAACAGTGGAAACATATTCGTTTTTACTGTTTTGTGCATGATAAGGAAATTCGTGATTCCTATGATACATATAAAGTCATTGAATCACTTATGAAAAGCGGTTTTTATAATCGTAATGAAAAAGACGGTGATACAAATATCTATGTAATACCAGATAAGAAAAAACGAAGGAAGTGGTAGAGCATGACGGAAAAGGAATGGTTAGATATTGGCTATGACAAAAATATTATTGATGTGCAGGCTTATGAAGAAATTACTTTTCATGATGTATACAAGCAATGGTTTTTAATGAAACTAAAACGTATCAAGGAGCAGTCTTGTGATCGCATAGAAGTTACTTTTAATAAGTATTATGCAAATGATCCTATTATTGAAAAGTACATTTCAAAAATATCAACAACTAATATTATTGATTTTTTGACTTCATGTGTTATTAAGCACGGTGTTATTAATTATAAGGAGTTTGGTCGTATAATGCAGATTATCAATAATGTTTTGGTTTACGCAAAAGATTTACAGATAGGCGGTGCACAATTATATGACTGGGAGAAAATTAAGCGTTATGTTCCCCTTGACAGTTTGGAATCGTCGGCATATAAGGAATTTTGTGTTCCTTTGTCTGCTATTCATAAGGTTTTCGATTCAGTTGTGAATAAGAAAATTTATTATGAAAAACAGTCTGCGTGTCTTTGCTTGTGTATGAATTTTTATTTGGGGTTGCGTATTGGAGAACTTGCAAGCCTTACATTCAATGACTTTGATTTTGATGCAGGAGTAGTTCGTATTTATAAAACGGAGTGTAAATTTTATAACCGGACAGAGGATGGTTCTCGGCTTGGTGCAATGGTGTATAACGTTGTAGAGGATACGAAAACTATATATAGTGTTCGTGAAATTCCTATTGTGCCGGAAGTAAAAGCTTTTTACAAAAAGATTGCAGAACATCATAAGTTATGTAAATATAATTCACCTTATCTTGCTTATGATGGTAAGGATACTATTTTGGTGCGGTCACTGGATAGAACATTACGGAGACTTTGCAGACTTTGTGAAGTGGACTATTTCAATAGTCATAAGATACGAAAGACATTTGCCAGTACGCTCCATGATAATGGTGTTCCGACTCGTGTTATTTCTGATCTCATGGGGCATAGTTTGTTATCTACCACAGAGAATTGTTATATATTGTCTCGGTCTGAAAACTATGTAAATGTATATAATTATATGCAAGATGGCTTGAAGTATGTGAGTTAATATAGTAAGATATATCTGATACTGTTGTTAGACATATAAGAAAAAATCCGCCTGAATTATCAGACGGATAAGGGTTAAGGTAAGCGCGAGACGGGGATCGAACCCGCGACCCCCTCCTTGGCAAGGAGGTGCTCCACCGCTGAGCCACTCGCGCATAATGTACAGGTCAAAACCTGTATCTTGAAGGTATGAAATTAATTGTGTTGACATTCATCCGCAATCTGATGAATGTCTGCTGTGTGTCTCACAGCAAAGACTATATTACATGATGAATGCCAAACTGTCAAGAAAATTTTTGAAATTTTTCGAAAAATTCCACCACATCCTATTTATCCGTAGTAAGATGGCTGTATTCTCCCTTTCGATTATAGGAATCTGTCAGGTAGCTTTCATCCGTAAGAATGCATTCGATCTCCTGATCGTCCTCTTTGTACTGGCTTCTCTTCCGCAGATCCTCTTTAGTATGCTGTTGCTTTGTCTGCAGGAAATCTCCGCTATGGGATCCCAGGAATCGTCCCGGCAGCCGGTCCATCAGTTTTCTGGCTACCTTCTGTACCTGATAACGCACTTTCTGAAAAGGATTCGCCGGCATGGCATCCTTTGCTTCCACAGGCCGGAAATACGTATGGGTAGCCGCCGTCTCCACCGCCGCCCTGTTCAACGTAGTCTTCACGCCCACAGAATTTCCCGTAACAAGCGTCTCCTGACCCGCGATATGATTACCGCTGCCATCCTTCTGTGAACTTATCGCGTCATTGGATTCTTTGCTGTCTCCCCAGATCTTCTGTAAGAGCTGTTTTCCACTATTCCCAATATTCTGTACCCAGGACAACAGGTTTCCCTTAGAATTCTCCTGCAAGGCTTCTGTAGCCATCTGCGCCGTCTGCGCGGCTCCGGACTTAGCCCCCATACTGCCCGTATCCGTATTTGCCCCATGTTCATGAAGACATGATGTTACATGATGAGAATATGTGTCATGTCCGCTTCCGACTCCACCGACCTGCATAAGCGCCTCCGTTCCTGTTTCCGGGTCTACCTGTTCTATCATGTATATCGGAGGTATTCACTATTTTATTCAGTCTCCCGGGGCACCTTGTTATAATTGGTCATCCGCACACACCTCTTTCACGTACTTATCAACAAAGCATCATTCTGCTTAGACAAGATCTCTTGAAAGTCAAACCTAATTTTGGGTTTTATGTAATTGTTCCAGGTCAAAAAATGCTGCTTTTTTTCTTGACACGGGAACATATGTTTTCTACAATTATTGTAGTGCAGCTCTACTAATTTAATTGGAAGGAAACACCTCATGGGTGATTTACTCAATGTCGACATGAATTACCTTATTGGAAAAAAAGAATCTACTGAAATTATTCCGGATAGCTATTATCTCAATCCAGAAGCCCGTGACATGGCTCAGTTTCTCTTCGAGAATCCGGAATACAAGGTCCTCTTCGATGCCTCACGGAAAGTGAAGCCGGAGGACATTCAGTTTGTAAAAGAGATGATCGAGATCGGGGCGCACAAAAGAAATGGGAATCACTATGAATCAGTATGTAGTATTACAAGTGACACTTAAGGAGAAACTTATCGGAACTGCATCCAAGAATCTGAAGGAGCTCGAGGATGTGATCAACGCCCAGGCTGCAAAGGGATACCGCCTGCACCACACTATTACCACCGCTTCTGCCAATAGTACCGGCTTCGGCGGCGGAGACCGGATCCAGGCTACTATGGTATTCGAGAAACTCTGATGTTGTTGCACCGGTGCAATTTTTCAAAAATATAAATTTTAGGAATAACTTGACAAGGCTTGCACATAATGGTATTATTCCACTAATTAGCGAATGACTGGTGTCCGGTCGCGAAAGAGTCTTGGAATTGTATTCCAGGGCTCTTTTTACATACAAAGGAGAATTGTAATGAACGAACAAGAATTTGAAAAACAGTTAAATGCTTTGCACGAACGCGTGCTCTCGAAAGCTCTTTCTGACGAAGAGAAAAATAATGATATTGTCAATATTGGTTTACACTTTTTTCTCAAGGATGTTCGACCTATGCTGCCTCCTGTAATGAATCGTAGTATTGTTGACGCTTAATCATCGGAGGTAAGCCACCATTAGCAGAGCAGATTCTTCGGTTATTCCAATAGCTGATGAAATATCTCCAGATGAGTGTTTTTAACTGTTCTACTGTCATTGAAGTGGTATCATAACGTCCATAAAGTAATTCTTCTTTGAATCTTGCCCACATGCTTTCGCATCTGGCATTGTCGTGGCATCTGCCGCCAGCACTGTTCATGCTTTGGAGAATGCCATATTTGCTGATTGCTTTACGATATAACTCACTTGTGTACTGTGTTCCTCTGATACAGCATCAGGATATACTTCCAAAGTTGATGCTGTATCATAAAAGTAAGGGGCGGCAGCACTTTAGGCTGTCGCTCCTTGACTGCCTAACTGCAAAACCGGGCGGGGCTGTCAACGGCGGCTCTGCAAGAGCCGTTCATCTTGCCGTTGACTGGCTCGACTGGGTTTGCTATTCTTTAAGTGTTGTCTGTAAGTCGTTTGTAAAAATATCATCTCCGGCGCACAATCATTTTCTACCAAAGTAGCGGCATAAAAAATTTCATTGTCCTGCCTTTCAAAAATAAGAAGTTTCCATTTTTTTGACTGCAAATTCCGAGGCTGTCTCTTGTACAATTTCTAGTACATTGACATCTTCTGCTATATTTCCTTGACGGGGTTCCAGCTCATTGTTAGTTACCACTTCTGCCTTGCCAGCGTCCGATGCACCATAAGAGAAATTTACTATGGTAGCATTGCTGTATTTTTCAAAAGCTGCATAGTATTCTTCTTCTGTAATTACATCTGTTTCCTCTCCTTTTTTCATGGTATAAGCAGCATTTCCACTTTCGTCAAATTGCTCATAAATCCCCTCTGCCAGTCTGAGCGAACCGGATTTTTCAATTTCAAAACGCTGCATATCGTGACCGGAAGCAGCATAAATACCTGTTTCATCATAGGCGATAGGATATGCTGTTCCCATACTTTCTATTGTTCCTATGTTTTTAACTTCTTTATCTATCAAATAATATACATCACAATTAAGTGCTGCCTGATTTCCCAAACCGTCATTATATACTTGTGAGGTAACAAGTAAAACAGGTAAAGAAGCATTTGTATCAATAATTGCAAAAAGCTCATTATCTTCCAATTCTCCGACAGTTTCTCCATAAATAGCAGCGTTTTCACTACCTTTTTCTCCACATGCACATAAAGAAAAGATTAACACACATAAAGCCATATATGAAATAAACTTCTTTGCCTTATACATATTTTCAGTCTCCTTTTTTTCTTCTTTCAATGGTATAACTTATGAACAATATCACTCCGATTGCTGCCGCAATAATAGACGGTATCATTAACCGCATATAATCAATAGGGGCATTTTCGTATTGTCCTGTAACGATATATCGGTATAGCATATACTGGGTACTAAGTGTTGTGCTTTGTAGCGCAATTACATAGGCGAAATTTAATATGCTAACCATAATAAAAATCAGACCACTAATTAGCAACAGCGTCATTTTTCTGTTATGAAGATTTATTTTCATCAAATCTTCTAAAGTTATTTGCTCATCAGTTTTGTTTGCCACACCTGCTTCTCCTTCCTTTAGCAAATCATCTAATGACACATGAAAAATTCTGCTTATTTTAACGATACTTTCTAAATCAGGGGAAGTGCTATCTGACTCCCATTTGGAAATAGTCTGTCTGGATACGTTAAGTTTTTCTGCTAATTGTTCTTGTGTCATTCCCGAAAGTTTCCTTAATTGGTTGATTTTATTTCCAATTTCCATTTTGTGTCCTCCTTTAAGAGCAATTTTAAATAAAATAAACAATTTTTTCTATCAACATTGCTTTACATTTGCGCTCAAAATAATAACATTTATGAAATTGCTTGTTTTTCTGCACTTTAAGTGTTCATATAAAGGCATTTAAAATTATGATATTGTCAATATTGGTTGACACATTTATCTCAAAGATATCATTTCCTATG
>NZ_QUEC01000038.1:0-27501 GCF_003478095.1 Clostridium sp. AF34-10BH | reverse complement strand
GTAGAAAATTCACATCCGGAGACCTTACATCGAGACATGTGTATCGCATGCTCCGGGAGTTCGTGGATTTTGCCAATGTATTTAACTAACTCTCAAGTTACAATATTAAATCCCTTATTGTATTTTTCCCCAGAATCGGTATGATAGAAGCATGCGAGGAAATATTTATGTTTAATTTTGAAGAAGAATTAAAAAAGCTCCCCCGCAAGCCGGGAGTGTATATCATGCGGGATGACAAGGATGTCATTTTGTATGTGGGAAAAGCCATCAACCTGCACAATCGTGTAAGGTCTTATTTTCGTGAAAATATCGGCAGAGGTCCTGCCATTGACCAGATGGTATCATTGATCGCGCGTTTTGAATATATCGTGACGGACTCCGAACTGGAGGCACTGGTACTGGAGAACAATCTGATCAAAGAGAATTCTCCGAAATACAACACTCTGCTGAAGGATGACAAGACGTACCCTTATATCAAGGTGACGGTGGGGGAGGATTATCCCAGAATCCTGTTTTCCCGTACCATGAAGAAGGATAAGTCCCGCTATTTCGGTCCTTATACCAGTGCTGCGGCGGTCAAAGATACCATTGAGCTGCTGAACAAGCTGTACCAGCTGCGTACCTGCAACCGGGTGCTGCCGAGAGACACCGGACTGGAGCGCCCCTGCCTGAATTATCATATTAAACAGTGCCTGGCTCCCTGTCAGGGCTATGTGAGCAAGGAGGAGTATAGACAGCAGGTGGCGGGAGCACTGGAATTTCTAAACGGCAATTACAGCCCGATTCTGAAGGATCTGGAAGAGAAGATGAACAAGGCAGCGGAGGAACTGGAATTTGAAGAAGCTGCCAGATACAGAGATCTGTTATCCAGTGTCCGCCAGGTGTCCCAGAAACAGAAGATCACAGAGGGCGTGGGTGAAGATAAAGATATCCTGGCGCTGTATCAGGATGAGACGGAAGCGGTGGTACAGGTGTTTTTCGTCCGGGATGGCAAGCTGATCGGCAGGGAACATTACTATATGACACATGTGCCGGAAAATAACAAACCAGCGATCTTACAGGATTTTGTAAAGCAGTTCTATGCGGGGACCCCATTTATTCCCAGAGAACTGATGCTGCAATATGAAATCGAGGATGCGGAACTGATCGAGAAATGGCTGTCGGAGCGAAAAGGCAGCAGGGTCTACCTGAAGGTGCCAAAGATCGGCAGTAAGGAAAAACTGGTGGAACTGGCAGCCCAGAATGCAAAACTGGTATTGTCTCAGGACAGGGAGAAACTGAAGCGTGAGGAAGGCCGTACTATCGGTGCGGTGAAGGAAATCTCAGATCTGTTGCAGCTTCCGCTGACCGGCACGGCCCGGATGGAGGCCTACGATATTTCCAATATCAACGGTTTTGAAAATGTAGGCTCCATGGTAGTCTACGAAAAGGGGAAGCCAAAGCGCAGCGATTACCGTAAATTCAAAATCAAGAGTGTCTCTGGCCCGGATGATTATGCCTGCATGCGGGAAGTGTTGACGAGGCGGTTCCGCCACGGCATGGAAGAGAGCAAAGAGCTGGAAGAACAGGAAATGGATCAGGAGTACGGAAGCTTCACGAAGTTCCCGGATCTGATTCTGATGGACGGCGGCCGCGGACAGGTGAATATTGCGCTGTCCGTACTGGAAGAACTGGGAATCGACATTCCGGTCTGCGGCATGGTCAAGGATGACAACCATCGTACCAGAGGCTTATATTATCATAATATTGAGCTTCCCATTGATACCCATTCCGAAGGTTTTAAGCTGATCACCAGAATTCAGGATGAGGCCCACCGTTTTGCTATCGAGTATCACAGATCCCTGCGCAGCAAGACTCAGGTGAAGTCCGTACTGGATGATATCCCGGGGGTGGGACCGGCCCGGAGAAAGGCCCTGATGAGGCACTTTAAGTCACTGGAGGAGATCCGGCAGGCATCGGTGGAAGAATTGATGGAAATTCCCGAAATGAATGAGCGTACGGCAGAGGAAATCGTGACCTTTTTTGCTTCACAGACAGGACAACCTGTGGTACACTAAAAGATAATGAAAAGGGCGGGGAACCGGGGCGGTTTTTTCGCGGAAAGGTATGGAGATTAGTATGGCAAGTGTAAGTTTAACCCGTGTTATCGAAAAAATGAAACTGGAAAATCTCACACCGGAGATTGATGTGAAACATGTGAAGATCACACAGCCGGATATCAACCGTCCGGCACTGCAGCTGGCAGGATATTTTGAGCATTTTGATGCCACGCGTCTGCAGATCGTTGGATTTGTGGAATATACTTATATGGAAGGCATGACGGATGAGACTCGTAAGGAAGCTTATGAGAAGCTGATGGCTTATGATATTCCCTGTATCGTGTTCAGCCGTGACCTGAAACCGGATCCTATTTTCCTGGAGACGGCGATCCGACATCAGATTCCGTTATTATCTACGAAAAAATCCACTTCTGACTTTATGTCTGAGATCATCCGGTGGTTAAATGTCAAGCTGGCTCCCTGCATTTCCGTGCACGGTGTACTGGTGGATGTCTACGGTGAAGGTGTCCTGATCACCGGTGAGAGCGGCATCGGTAAGTCCGAGGCAGCACTGGA
Source organism: Clostridium sp. AF34-10BH (assembly GCF_003478095.1). NCBI lineage: Bacteria > Bacillati > Bacillota > Clostridia > Eubacteriales > Clostridiaceae > Clostridium > Clostridium sp. AF34-10BH. The sequence goes on along the minus strand of NZ_QUEC01000038.1, from coordinate 24,886 downwards.
GCTGATCCGAAGAGGTCATCGTCTGGTAACCGATGATGTGGTAGAACTCCGTAAGGTCAGTGATGATACGCTGGTAGGTTCTGCACCGGATATCACAAAACACTTTATTGAATTGCGTGGTATCGGCATCGTGGATGTCAAGGCACTGTTCGGTGCACTGTCCGTAAAAGATACACAGACCATTGACCTGGTCATCCGTCTGGAAGATTGGGATAAGGACAAAGAGTACGACAGACTGGGACTGGAAGAGAATTATACCGAATATCTGGGCAATAAGGTGGTATGCCACAACATTCCGATTCGTCCCGGACGTAACCTGGCAGTTATCTGCGAGACGGCAGCTATCAACCACCGTCAGAAGAAGATGGGCTACAACGCAGCAAAAGAGCTATACACCCGTGTACAGAACTCTCTGGCAAAAAGACGTGAGGAGGACGAGGACGATGAGTAAATATGCATTTGGGGTAGACGTGGGAGGAACCACGGTCAAGTTAGGACTTTTCAATGATAAGGGACAGGTGCTGGATAAGTGGGAGATTCCCACAGTAAAAGATAACGGCGGGGAAAAGGTATTGCCGGATATTGCAGCATCTATCAAAAACAAAATGCAGGAGAAGAATATCTCTGTAGAAGAACTGGTAGGCGTAGGAATTGGAGCTCCCGGTGCAGTGGACGCTGACGGCTATATGGTCAACGGTGCAGTGAACATTGGCTGGGGTGCCTTTGATCTGGCAGAGACCCTGAAAAAAGAACTGGATCTGCCTGTAACTGTGAAAGCTGGAAATGATGCCAATGTAGCAGCCCTGGGTGAAATGTGGCAGGGCGGTGGTAAAGGCTATTCCAATCTGGTAGCCGTTACTCTGGGAACCGGTGTCGGTGGAGGTATCATCATCGACGGCAGAATCCTGACCGGTACCAACGGTGCCGGCGGTGAAATCGGACATATCCATATTGAAGATGCTGAGACAGAGACTTGCGGCTGTAAGAACAAGGGCTGTCTGGAGCAGTATGCATCCGCTACTGGAATTACCCGTCTGACCAACAGACGTCTGGCCAAAGATGATGCTCCCAGCATGCTCAGAGGTGGTGAAATCTCTGCGAAGGCCGTATTTGATGCGGTGAAAGCCGGAGATAAAGTAGCAATCGAGATCGCAGAACAGTTCGGCGAGTATCTTGGCAAGGGACTTGCCGCAGTAGCCAGCGTAGTTGATCCCCAGATTTTTGTCATTGGCGGTGGCGTGTCCAAGGCCGGAGACATTTTATTCAAATACATAGAGCCTTCTTATAAGAGATGTGCTTTCGGTCCCTGCAAGCAGACGAAATTCGCCCTGGCCAAGCTGGGAAATGATGCCGGAATCTACGGTGCGGCAGCACTGGTATTAAAGTAGGCTTTCGCGGCATAATTATAACAAAAAGAAAGAGCAGCCTGACAACATGATAAGTGCAGCAGTGATAGAAGCATTAAAAGAAATTGTACCGGCAGATAAAGTTCTGTTACAGGAACCGATGAAATTGCATACCACCTTCCGGATCGGTGGCCCGGCAGATTGCCTGGTCTATCTGGAAAACGAAGAGCAGCTCTGTAAGATCCAGAAATACCTTCGGCTGGTGGATGTTCCCTATACCGTGATCGGCAACGGAAGCAATCTGCTGGTCAGCGACCAGGGATATGCAGGAATTGTTCTGGTGGTTGGTAAGCATATGAGCCGGATCGAAGTGAGAGACTGCTATCTGGAAGCAGAGGCAGGGGCCCTGATGAGCCAGGTGGCAAAAGCAGCGAAAGAGCATGGCCTGACAGGCCTGGAGTTCGCTGCGGGAATCCCCGGTACCATCGGTGGCGGAGCTGTAATGAATGCCGGAGCCTACGGCGGAGAGATGAGCCAGGTGGTGACCACTGTTACGGTAGTCAACCGTAATGGAGAGATCATGGAACTGGACAACAGTACCATGGAGTACGGCTATCGTACCAGCGTGATCCAGAACCAGTCGTTTGTCGTGACGAAAGTGACTTTCCGGCTACAGCCCGGAGATCCGGAGCAGATCGCAGCCAAAATGGAGGAACTGGCAATTCGCCGCAGAGAAAAACAACCTTTGGAATATCCCAGTGCCGGCAGTACTTTCAAACGTCCCGAGGGACATTTCGCCGGGCAGCTGATCATGGAAGCCGGTCTGCGGGGATACTCCGTAGGAGGCGCAAAGGTATCGGAAAAGCATTGCGGATTTATTATCAACACCGGCAATGCCACTGCAGAAGATGTAAAAGATGTGATCTGGGAAGTACAGAGAAGAGTGAAAGAACGTTTTCACGTGGAGCTGGAACCCGAGATCAAATTCCTGTAACTATTCAGAGCCATGTAAATTTGTTTTCTGCGGATGCTTGCATCTTCGCAGAATCGCAAATTTATATGGCGAAGTAACCACATGAGCAGAGAACAGGAAGACCTGTTCTCCAAGGAAGCCTCGAAGAGGTGATTTTGCGAATGGGATTCTGAATAGTTACGATAGAATAACGAGGTGCATATGAGATTTGTAGTAGTAACAGGCATGAGTGGCGGAGGAAAGAGAACCGCATTAAAGCTTTTGGAAGATGCTGGATTTTACTGCGTGGATAATCTGCCGGTATCTCTGGTGGAGAAGTTCGTGGAACTGATTGCCATGCCGGGCAGTGAGATCAGCAAGGTGGCCCTGGGACTGGATGTCCGGGCAGACCAGAATTTCATGGATGCGACCCGGATTTTGGAGCAATTAAAGGAAAAAGGCTACAAATTCGAGATTTTGTTTATGGACTCCGACGATGCTGCTCTGATAAAACGGTATAAGGAGACCAGACGTGTGCACCCTCTTGCAGCAGACGGCAGAGTGGAGGACGGCATTCACAAGGAGCGGAAGATTCTGGAGACAATCCGCAAAAATTCAGATTACGTCATCGATACCTCCAATCTGTTAGTCAGAGAACTGAAGGAAGAGTTGGATCGTATTTTTGTACAGAACGAAGAATACAATAGTCTTATGGTAACGGTCATGTCCTTCGGGTTCAAGCATGGAATCCCCGCAGACGCCGATCTGGTCTTTGATGTAAGATTCCTGCCAAACCCTTATTATATCGAGGAACTGAAGCCCCAGACCGGTAATGATAAAGGAGTGCAGGATTATGTGATGAGTTTTCCGGAGACCGGAATATTCCTGGACAAGCTGACCGACATGATTCAGTTTCTGATCCCGAATTATATTAAAGAAGGCAAATACCGTCTGGTTATTGCAATCGGCTGCACCGGCGGTAAGCACCGAAGCGTTACTTTGGCAAATAAATTGTACGAACGTATGAAGGCGGAAGGTCATTATGGTATCAAGCTGTACCACCGTGATGTACCCAGAGAAGGAATTTGACATGTCATTTTCGAGTGAAGTAAAGGAAGAACTGGCAAAACACATCAGCCCGGCAAGACATTGCCAGATCGCTGAGCTGGCCGCACTCATGAACTTCAGTGGACAATACGGACGCTCCGCAGAAGGAGATTTCATGATCGGTTTCCAGACGGAAAACGAGGCGGTTGTCAGAAAAGGCTTTACATTATTGAAAAAAACATATAATATAGATACTGATGTTAAAATCAGCGAGGAACAGATGCGGAGTGTGATCGATAAGATCGGGGATCTGTCTGAGCCTGTGAGCCCCTTGTTGATTAAAAATTCCTGCTGTCAAAGAGCATTTTTAAGAGGAGCTTTTCTCTGCATTGGTTCTATGAGCGATCCGCAGAAAAGTTATCACCTGGAATTTGTATGCACCGATGAGGATAAAGCGAGACAACTACAGAGTGTGATACAGGGATTTGACATAGAAGCCAAGATTGTGCTTCGGAAGAAGTATTACGTGGTCTATCTGAAGGAAGGATCTGGTATTGTGGATCTTCTCAATGTGTGCGAAGCACCCATTGCCCTGATGAAGCTGGAAAACCTGAGGATTGTGAAAGAAATGCGCAATTCTGTGAATCGGAGAGTGAACTGTGAGACCGCCAATATTACCAAAACGGTAACTGCGGCGACCAGACAGATAGAGGATATTATTTATATCCGGGATCACTACGGACTGGAGAATCTGCCCGAGCCCTTAAGCCAGATGGCAGAGGTCAGGCTGGAGAATCCGGACGCTCCGCTGAAGGAACTGGGAGAGTATCTGGATCCGCCGGTGGGAAAATCCGGTGTGAACCATAGATTACGTAAACTCAGCGAACTGGCAGATAGAATCCGGACGTAAAAGAGGAGGAAAATTATGACAAAGAGGAGTATTACGGTCAGACTGGAAGATGGCCTGGACGCAAGACCGGTGGCACTGTTAGTACAGGAAGCCAGCAAGTACGAAAGCAACATTTATTTTGAAGTAGACGATAAGCGGATCAATGCCAAGAGTATTATGGGTATGATGAGCCTGGGACTTTGTGCAGGCGAAGAGCTTACAGTAACTGCAGAGGGTGCAGATGAGCAGACCGCTGTGGACAACATTGAAAAGTTTTTGAGCGGTCAGGTGGCTTAAGAACATAACATGAGAAGAAGCGGGGCTGATGGAGAATTCTGTTAGTCCCGTTTGTTGTATCTTGAGGGCAGTATTATGAAGAAGATGTTATTTATCTATAATCCCAAAGCTGGAAAGGCACAAATCCGCAACAAACTGGCGGATATTCTGGATGTATTCACCAAGGGCGGTTATGAGATCACCGTATATCCCACGCAGAGAAGTGAGGATGCCATGGAGAAGACCGAGAAGCGCAGCAAAGAATATGATATCGTGGTCTGCAGCGGCGGAGACGGAACGCTGGATGAGGTGGTCACCGGCATGATCCGCAGTGGCTTCCGTACGCCTATTGGCTATATCCCGGCCGGGAGCACCAATGATTTCGGAGGAAGCCTCGGGCTGCCGAAGAATATGGTGAGAGCTGCGGAAAATATTGTAAATGGGAATGATTTCGCCTGTGATGTGGGATCCTTTAATGAGGATGTGTTCGTCTATATCGCAGCTTTCGGACTATTCACGGATGTCTCTTATGAGACCGGACAGGATATGAAAAATGTGCTGGGGCATATGGCATATCTGCTGGAAGGAATGAAGCGGCTGTCCGCGATCCGTTCCTATCCCATGCGGATTACTTATGGCGATACTACGATCGTGGATGATTTTATCTTCGGAATGGTGACCAATTCCGCATCGGTAGGAGGATTTAAGCGGATCACCGGCAAAAACGTCAGGCTGGATGATGGCGTTTTCGAAGTAACGCTGATCAAACGTCCGAAGAACCCGATTGAACTGAATAACATTATGGTATCCCTGCTGAACCGGGATATCGATACCGATGCTATGTACTGCTTCCGGACGTCAAAGGTGGAGATCACTTCCGCAGAGCCTCTTCCATGGACTCTGGATGGAGAATATGGCGGAACCCATACAAAAGTAGTGATTGAGAACATCTGCCGGGGCGTAGACATCCGGGTGGAACAGAAGGAATCTTAAAATTTGGTAAAAATTTAACAATAAGCTGTTCCATTTTTGAAAAGAATGTGCTATAGTTTGGATAGTCACAAAGTGATTATTCGAAATGTGTTTTTCGTGCTTTTACGAATGTATAACATTTCGTATATCGTAACAAGAATGAGTATATAAAATGGAGGTATTAAAATGTTAGTATCCGCAACAGAAATGCTCAAAAAAGCAAAAGCAGGCCACTATGCAGTAGGTCAGTTCAACATCAACAACCTGGAGTGGACAAAGTCCATCCTTCTCACCGCTAAAGAACTTCGTTCCCCTGTTATTCTGGGTGTATCCGAGGGTGCCGGCAAGTACATGGGCGGTTATGATGTAGTCGTTGGCATGGTCAACGGACTGTTAAAGGATCTGGACATTGATGTTCCCGTTGCGCTGCATCTGGATCATGGCTCTTTTGAAGGCTGCTACAAGTGCATCGAAGCTGGTTTCTCTTCCATCATGTTTGATGGTTCTCATTATCCTATCGCTGAGAACGTAGAGAAGACCACTGAGTTGGTTAAGGCTGCTCACAGCAAGGGACTTTCTATCGAGGCAGAAGTTGGTTCCATCGGTGGTGAGGAAGACGGCGTTATCGGTATGGGCGAGTGCGCTGATCCTAAGGAGTGTAAGTCTATCGCTGATCTGGGTGTTGACTTCCTGGCAGCAGGTATCGGTAACATTCATGGTAAATACCCCGCTAACTGGAAGGGCTTAAGCTTCGAGACTCTGGCAGCTGTACAGGAGCTGACCGGTGAGCTTCCTCTGGTTCTGCACGGTGGTACCGGAATCCCTGCAGATCAGATCAAGAAAGCGATCGACCTGGGCGTATCCAAGATCAACGTTAACACCGAGTGCCAGCTGGCATTTGCTGATGCTACCCGTAAGTACATCGAGGCTGGTAAGGATCTGGAAGGCAAGGGATTTGACCCTCGTAAGCTTCTGGCTCCCGGTGCAGAAGCTATCAAGGCTACTGTTAAGGAGAAGATGGAACTGTTCGGATCTGTTGGCAAGGCTGAATAATTCTGGAATAAAAATGCAAAAGTCTCTCGCAGCGATGTGGGAGACTTTTTTAATTCATAGGAAATTTCTTCCTATGAATTAAAAAAGCTCCGCAGGGATCGCACTGCGGCGGTTATGAAGTATGTCGCAAAAGCGACCCGCCGCAGGCGGAGAATCTCGCAAGCGAGATTCTTGTTTATTCCGATTCCGACCATTAAGGCAAAAAAATAACTATTCAGAGCTTCATTCGCAAAATAGCATCTGTGATAGTTGAAAAAAACCCTAGAAAGGGAGGATGCCAAGGATCAGGATCCTTGGCATTTATTATGAAAAAGTTTTTTAAACAAGAAACTGTTGTGTGCTTAAGTTTTTGTTTTGTTTGTTTCTATGGTTATAGTATATGAAACAGAAATGTCCAAAACGTGTTATGGAATTGAAGATTCCTTGAAGGATTTGTAAACAAAATATGAACAGCTATTCAGAGGCAAACAAATATGTTCCACTGTACGTCGAATACTTGTATTCGTAAGAACAGTGGAACATATTTATTTGACGAAGTAACCACATGAGCAAAAGGAAAGCATCGTAGATGTGATTTTGCGAATGTGGGTTCTGAATAGCTGCAGCCCTACGGTTCCAACATTGACTTCACATAATCCTTCGGTGACAGCTTCGTATATTTCTTAAAGATCTGGCTGAAATACTGCGGATTATTGCCGAAACCGACCATTTCCGCCACCGCATAGGGGGATTCTTCTGAGTGCTCCAGTAAAAGTTTTTTCGCCTCCTGAATGCGGAGCTCTGTTACATAGGCGGAAAATTTACTGCCAGTCTGTTTGACGAACATTTTGCTGACATAATCCGGATTCATAAAAAGATAATTTTCCGAGATCCATTTCAGTGACAGGTTGCTGTCACTCAGATGCTCTCCGATGTACTTTATGACCTTTTCCACACAGTCTGTGTATTTGTGCTGCGGTTCTACAGAGAAGATCGAGGTCATGATCTGCTCCGCAGATGGAATCAGGTCATTCATGGTGACACAGACGTTGACTGCCATGAGACTGTCTGTGGTCTGCAGTTTGCTGAGCGGGTAATATTCCTTCTTGGAGGCCTCCATTACCAGACGGATCATCTGGGTCTTGGCCAGATCCACATCCTGTTCCCCGGATAATTCTGTGAAAAATCTTCTCTGCAAAAGTTTTTCCGGTGGCATTTCCGTGAGGAACAGCTGTGTCAGCAGGGAATCTACCCGGGAAGCAGTCTTGCTTTTACAGGTTTCCACACAGGATACGATGACCTGCGTGATCTCTGTTTCATTGGAAGGCTTTAACAGATAGTGTTTCACACCATAGCGCATGGCGGTCCGTGCAAATTCAAATTCACCATATCCTGAGAGGATGATAAACTCTGTGTTCAACTGGGCAGCACGGACCTTTTCAATCAGATCCAGCCCGGATAAACCGGGCATCTTGATATCTGTCATGACAATATCCGGGTATTCATCCAGAATACAGTCAAAGGCTTCAATACCGTCTTTGCAGACGGCTACTACATCAATTCCCAGAGAATTCCAGTCAATCAGGGAATGGATTGTCTCACGTATGATCTTTTCATCATCCACGATAATCATCTTTAACATAAGGTATCTCCATTTTAACTACAGCAAAATCATTTTCGTTATAGAAATGCAGCCCGTATTGCTGGCCGAACATCAGCTGGATGCGTTCTTCAATATTTAACAACGCAATGCCCAGACCCTGTTCCTGAATCTTATGTGTCCGGAGATTCTCCAATAAATCATCGGGGAATTCAGATCCGCTGTTTTTCACATAAATCTGTATCAGCCCCTGGGAATACACACAGGTGAGATTGATGATACATTCATCCGTGATCTGCTCCAGTGCATAGTGTACGGCATTTTCCAACAACGGCTGAATGGAAAGTTTGGGAACCTGTGCATCCAGACAAGCATCCGGAATGCTTTCCGTAAAATTCAGACGGTTGTCAAAACGAAGCTGCTGTATAGTCATATAATAATGTATAATATCAAGTTCCTGCTTCAACGTAAAGCGTTCTTTTTTGTTCAGCGTCATCCGCAGGAAATGTCCCAGAGAGTCAGCAATCTGCGAGATTTCCGGCTCTCCGATAGCCTTTGCCCTCCAGTTGATGGCATCCAGCGTGTTATACAGGAAATGTGGATTCATCTGGGATTCCAGGCTTTTTAACTGTGCATCTTTAGCCAGCAGCTGTTGACGGTAATTTTCAACAACCAGTGTCTGGATCCGCTCTGCCATATGTGTAAATTGCCTGTGCAGAATACCAATCTCATCGGTACGATCATTATAATCATAAGGAATCTCTGCCAGTACGGTGGAGTCTTCACCGAACCGCTGCATACGGTAGAGCAGCAGATCAAAATGTCTGGTGATCTTACGTACGATCAGGTGGACGATCAAAATGGAGCACAGGAAACCGCAGAACAGGATCAATACATATAGAAATGCAGTCATCTGCTGGGATTTTGCCACTTCGTCATAAGAGATCAGATGCAGATAATTCCATTCATTGATGTCCATGGTGCCGCGGATGGCAAAATATTTTCTGCCATTCAGGGTGACAACAGCATAACTTTTGATTTTATCATTGATTTTCTGTACTTCCTCTGTATCCAATTCCGGAGAAGAGAACAGCAGCTGGTCTTTCTCATAGATGATCCAGTAGGAACCTTTATATTCATTGCTGATCTTGGACATTTCCGTTACCAGATCTCCCAGATTTACATTGATGATCAATGTTCCGAGATTATCCAGTCGTAAGTTCTTGATCTTTTTGATCTCCCGGACAAGAAATATACCGTGGTCTTCCGCATGGGAAGTTACCCATACCGGGGAGCCTTCCCCGGCCTCTGCCAGAGCTATCAGTTCTTTAGTCAGATCCGCATCCGGCCGACAGGCAATATTTTCATTGGTATAAGTGATGAATCTGGGGCAGGAAATTGCCGCCATTTTCAGGTAGGGCTGGCGGTATTCCAGGTAGTGTTTCTGTAAAGCAGAATAAATATCAGAGTAATAATGTACAGCATAGTCTTCCTGGGGCTGGTAGATTTCATCCAGTGTTGATTGGACTGTAGAATCTGAACGGACGATATTGGTCATGGTCACCAGATCCTCCAGCCGGTTAGTAAATTCATAGGAGACTAACGACGAGGAAGACTGCATGGACTGATACAGCAGCTTATGATAACGCGATGTAATAATGGAAAAGGCAGCTACCAGGAAAAAGAACAGAAAGAGAAGGTCAATCCCTATGGTAGAGAGCAGTAACTTGGTTTCTAACTTCTGATTTGCTATTTTTCTCGAGATATTCTTATTAAAAAATGACATGATATACAAGCCTCCATCAGTTCTTTATTGATTATATACACAACATGCACATGTTTTCAACAATGATATCGGTTTTTTGGTGCAAATAGACGGAAAAGTATATTCCTGGAAAAAATAAGAACTGTTATAATTAGAACATCAAAAAGAAGTAAATCCATAGCGGATTTACCTTTCGATACCAAAAGGAGGGTTATATTAATGAAAAAGAGAGTTTTATCCCTGTTAATGGCATCCGCCATGATCGTCGGACTGACTGCATGTGGTTCTTCCAATGAACCCGCAGCTACCGCTTCCACCGACAGCGGTAATACCGCAACCACGACTGCTGACAACAGCGGAAGTGCAGCGGCCGGAAATGTATCCATGACATTCACCTGGTGGGGCAACCAGACCAGAAATGAACGTACACAGGCAGCCCTGGATCTGTATTCTGAGCAGAATCCCGGTGTAACCTTTGATACACAGCCTGCAGAGTGGAATGATTACTGGACCAAGCTGTCCACCCTGGCAGCAGGTAATTCCCTTCCCGAGTGCCTGCAGATGGACTATTCCTATCTGGCACAGTATGTAGCAGCAGATCTGCTGGTAGACCTGACACCTTATGTAGAAGATGGTACGCTGGATGTATCTAATGTATCTCAGGGTATTCTGGATGCGGGTTCCATTGACGGTAAGTTATATGCAGTCTGTGCAGGAATGAATGCACCTTCCCTGTTCTACAACAAGACCTTGCTTGACAGCCTTGGAATCACTGTAAAAGATAACATGACAATTGATGAGTTCGAGGCAGTGGCACGTGAGGTTTATGAGAAGTCCGGTGTTAAGACTGATCTTCCTTACAGTGCAGGTGACAACTATCTGCCCTATGCAATGCGTTCTCATGATGTGGTGAAGCTGTTCAATGAGGATTCCCTCAATGTAACAGATGCAGCAAGTCTGGTACCGGGCTTCCAGATTTATGAAGATGGTGTCAAGGACGGATGGATCATCGGCGCAGATGTTCACGCTGAACTGACTTCCAACTCTGTAGAGCAGAGTCCTCTGGTATACTTCTCCTCCGAAGCAACCCAGTCCTGGTGCGGATTCTTCTGGTCCAACCAGCTGTCTGCTATGGTAGCGGCCGCTCCCGAAGGCATGGAGATCGGCATCACCACATGGCCTTCCGAGAACCCTCAGAAGTCTAACTTCTTAAAGCCCAGCCAGTTCTTTGCAGTATCCAGAGATGCCGGCGAGAATGAGGCAGAAGCTGTTAAGGTTGTAAACTATCTGTTGAACTCTGAAGATGCTAACAAGATCCTTCTTGGTGAGAGAGGTGTGCCTGCTTCTTCCGTAGTAGCATCCGCCATCGCTCCTCTGCAGGATGAGACTGCACAGGTGGTTACCAAGTATGTAAATGACGTAGTAACTCCCAACTGCTCCGCTATCAGCCCTGCGATCCCTGATGGAGCAAATGAAGTATATGATTACTACAACCAGTTGGTTGATAAGATCCTCTATGGTCAGATGACCGCACAGGAGGCAGCAGAAGATCTGTTCAAGATGGGCAACCAGATCATGTCCAGATAAGCTGTCTGAACTTACATAAGTAATAACAATCTTACAACATTTTTTAGAATGACAAAATGGGTACTGTGGAAGCATCCGCAGTACCCATTCTGAAAAAAGGCTGCTTCTATGAATGCTGCAGCAACGGAGGTAACGTTATGAAGACAACAAAGCACATGACTATCCGTCAGAAGCTGAATACGGAAAAGGCTGCAGGTATCGTATGTACTATGCCATTTATCGTTGGATTTCTGGCGTTTATGATTATTCCCATGTGTATATCGCTTTACTATTCCTTCTGCGATTACAATATTTTACAGCCCCCTACATTTACCGGATGGGCGAATTTTAAGAGAATGTTTTCTGATGCAACGTTTTATCAGTCTCTGGTGGTAACTTTCAAATTTGCCATCATTTCGGTTCCGTTACGACTGATCTTCGCATTGATCGTTGCACTGCTTTTATTTAAGAGTACGAAAATGACAGGCGTTTACCGTGCACTGTATTATCTGCCTTCCATCATCGGCGGATCTGTAGCAGTAGCAATCCTCTGGAAGAGACTGTTTGCGGTAGACGGACTTGTAAATAAACTTTTGATGGTGTTCGGAATGAAAGAGCCGGTAGCATGGCTGGGTGATACCAGAACAGCAATCTGGACTCTGATCATTCTGGCGGTATGGCAGTTCGGTTCTTCCATGCTGATCTTCCTGTCTGCATTGAAGCAGATTCCTGTCAGCCTCTATGAAGCGGCAAGAGTGGATGGTGCCAACGGATGGCAGCAGTTCTGGAAGATCACACTGAAGCTTCTGACTCCCACGATCCATTTTAACCTGGTAATGCAGATGATCAACGGTTTTCTGGCATTTACACAGTGCCTGATCATCACACAGGGTAAACCCATGAACTCTACTCTGTTCTACACGGTATATATGTACCAGCAGTCCTTCCTCTTCGGAAGTACCGGTTACGGCGCAGCACTGGCATGGATCATGCTGGCATTGATCGCATTTATTACATGGATCCTGTTTGCAACCAAAAAACTGTGGGTATACGATGGCGGTTTATAGAATCGGAAAGGTACGCCGCAACGCGTAAGTGGGTGTTATTATGAAAAGAAAAAAGACAATCAGCAATATTATATATCACATTTTAGTATGTGCCTTCGGACTGGTAATGATCTATCCGCTGGTATGGATGGTAATGAGTTCCTTTAAGGATACGAACACCATCTTTACCACAGCCACCAGCCTGATCCCGGAAAAATTCACATTACAGAACTATGTAAACGGCTGGAAGGGTTTTGCAAAGGTAGGTTTTGGAACCTTCTTCAAAAACTCTCTGTTTATCTCCATTACCGCCACCATTGGAACCGTACTTTCTTCCTCTGTGGTAGCCTATGGATTTGCCAGATGCAAATTCCCCGGCAGAAAGCTTCTCTTCGCAGCAATGCTGGCATCTATGATGCTGCCGGCACAGGTACTGATGATCCCTCAGTATCTCTGGTATCAGAAGCTGAACTGGGTTGGAACCAATCTGCCGCTGATCGTGCCTTATTGCTTTGCTATTCAGGGTTTCTTCGTTTATATGATGACAAACTTTATTGAAGGCATTCCCAGAGAGCTGGATGAGGCAGCAAAGATTGACGGCTGCTCCTATTATACCATTTTCACCAAGATCATCTTCCCGCTGATGGTTCCTACCATGATCACCGGATGTATCTTCTCCTTTATGTGGAGATGGGATGATTTCCTTGGAGCATTATTGTATGTCAACAAGACAGAGAAATATCCTGTCAGTCTGGCACTGAAAATGTTCTGTGACCCCAGTTCTTCTTCCGACTACGGTGCTATGTTCGCTATGGCGACCTTGTCTATTCTGCCTGCAGTATTGATCTTCTTCTGCCTGCAGAGATATCTGGTAGAAGGAATTTCCACTTCCGGCCTGAAGGGCTAAGAGAGGAGCAGAGAGATGATATACGATGTATTGGAATACGGTGCAAAAGGTGATGGCGTGACGAATGACGCTGCAGCCATCCAGAAGGCGATTGATGCCTGCAGCCAGGCTGGCGGCGGTAAGGTCCTGTTACAGGGAGGACATGTCTTCCGGAGCGGAACCATTTTTCTGAAATCAAATGTGGAATTTCATCTGGAGATGGGGGCTGTCCTGAAAGCCAGCGACCATCTGGAAGATTTCGATATGTTGAAAGTGGGAACCCCACAGATCAGCAAGGTAGACACTCCGACCTACAATGCCTGTGATTACAATGGAAAACCGACGCTGAATTTTGTATACAGCAAGGATGCCGAGAATGTGGCTATCACCGGATTTGGCAAGATTGACGGCAACGAGGAGATATTCTATGGAAAGGTGACCAAATGGCATATTGACGGATATTTTTATCCCAGAGTACCGTTGCTGTTCCTGGAAAATGTAAGGCATCTGACCATCCAGCAGGTAACCCTGACCGGCAGTGCATTCTGGACCACTCATCTGGTGGGATGTAAGGAAGTATTGATTGAGGGAATCCGTATTATCAATAATCTGCGTCTGGCTAACTGCGATGGCATTGATCCGGATCACTGCAACAATGTGAGAATCTCCAACTGTCATATTGAATGCGCAGATGACTGTATTGTATTTAAGAATACGGCGGCTGCCATGGAATATGGTCCCTGCGAAAATATTGTAGTGGATAACTGTACCATGATCTCCACCAGTGCTGCTATCAAGTTCGGCACGGAGAGTGAAGCGCCTTTCCGGAACATTTCCGTGACCAACTGTAGTATCCAGCGCACCAACCGTGCAATTTCCCTGCAGTTACGTGATAAAGGCTGTATAGAAAATGTGACATTCTCCAATCTGAATATCGATACCCGCCTGTTCTCCAAGGTACATTGGTGGGGCGAGGCAGAACCCATTACCATCACTGCGGTGAAGAGAAATACGGAGACGAATGTGGGATATATCCGGAATGTCCGTTTCCAGAATATCAACTGTGTCGGAGAGAATGGCATCCTGATCTATGGTGACGATTCGAAAAATATCCGGGATATCACATTTGACGGTATTCATGTCCAACTGGAGAAGAAGACGGACTGGCCGAAGAACTACCATGATCTGCGTCCCAACGAGGGAAATGTGATCCTGGAGGATTCTCTCAGAGTGCTGTATGCCCGCAATGCGGAAAATGTTCTGTTCCGGGATTTCTCTTATGAGATCGCAGAGGATATGAAAGGCGAAGTTGAAGATCCTGTATTCATCGAGAATTGCGAAAATGTGGAATATTGATCTGCCTGTGTGTAAATAAAAAAGGCCTCCGAAGGTCAGAGTGCATCTGATTTTCGGAGGTTATTTTTTGAAATCTTATCTGTCCAGCTTGTTGGGCTCGGGATAGGCCTCGCCGAAAGTATCTACGGTAACGCTTTCCATTACCTGATCCTCCAGAGGACGATCGCTGTAATCGGTAGGGGTATCTGCAATCTTATTTACCACATCCATGCCCTCAATGACCTTACCGAAAGCGGCATAAGAGCCATCCAGATGAGGGCTGGTCTTGTGCATGATGAAGAACTGGCTGCCTGCGGAATCGGGATGCATAGCTCTTGCCATAGACAGAACGCCTTCGGTATGTTTCAGATCATTGGTCACGCCGTTAGCAGCGAATTCACCCTTGATGCTGTAGCCGGGACCACCCATGCCGGTGCCATCGGGACATCCGCCCTGGATCATGAAACCGCGGATGACACGGTGGAAGATCAGACCATCGTAAAAATGCTTGTTGATCAGACTGATAAAATTGTTGACGGATTCGGGGGCAATTTCAGGATAAAGCTCGCATTTGATCACACCGCCATCCTTCATAGTAATAGTAACAATAGGATTCTTTGCCATAATAATTTCCTTTCTTTCTTGACAGAAATAGAATAAAATGATATCAGGGTCAAAAGCCCCCGACTTTGATGCCTACGAATTGCTTCGTGCTACGCACTCTCACAATTATACCCAATATTCGCATATCGTGGGATTATCATCCTACTTTTATGCTCATATCGGAGCGGGTCCTAAGGTCTTTCACCCACCTATGAGCAAGCTCATGTGGGCTTAGACCTTTTGACCCTGGCATCATAAAATATAAATATTATTGTAATGGATTCCCGGGGAAACGTAAAGAGGAGAATTGCTGCAGATGGATTTTTTGAAGCAGGTGTCAATAGAAATATATCCGGAAGGTGCATCGGACGAGGAACGAAAAAGCTACAGTAAAAAATATGGTGCGCAGATGCACGCCCTGCTGGATGCGATTCGCAGACAGAGACAGGAAAGAGAATTTTCCCAACAAAGAAACGGGTCGGGAAAAGAGTGCTTCGAAGAGAAAAGCGTCCGGGATAGCATGATGTCCGGGTATGAAAGCGGGCAGGGAAAACTCTGGATCGTAGATAACGGAAAACGTGCACAGGAACTCTTGGAGCAGGGCTGCCCGGTGCTTGTCTGGCTCCATGAGGACAACAGGGATCAGGATTTTAGCGGTGTCCGTTATGCCTGTGAAAATATCAGTGAACTGGATTTTGATTATCTGGAGAAGGTCTATCGCAGATACGTGGGCATTCCCTGGGAGATTCTGACCACGGAGAGGTGTCTCATCCGGGAGACCGGTGCGGAGGATCTGGATGCCCTTTATGAGATTTATGCGGATCCTTCTGTGACGAAGTACACAGAAGGACTCTATCCGGAGCGGGCGAAAGAAGAGGCCTATCTGAAGGATTATACGGAAAATATGTATTATTTTTATAATTACGGCGTCTGGACGATCTGTGACCGGATGACCGGACAGGTGATCGGCAGAGCCGGATTCTCCAACCGCGAGGGTTGCGAGGATCCGGAGCTGGGCTTCGTCATCGGTGTCCCGTGGCAGCGGCAGGGATATGCTACGGAGGTGTGTAAGGCATTGCTGGAATACGGGAAAGAGGAATTGGGATTTGAACAGGTGCAGATGCTGGTGATGCCGGAGAACGAAATATCCCTGCATCTTGCAGAAAGACTGGGATTTTCCCAACTGGATCAGGTCACCTGGGAAGGAACTTGCTATGAGCGACTTCTTATGGAACTGTAAAAATATAAAGAAAATATAAAAAACATGTTGACACTCTAAAACCACGGTGCTATACTCTCAACATAGCAAAGGCGCTACAGAATAAAACTGTAGCGCCCTTTTTGTTATGGCGACGAGGAAAGTGAACATCGTGCTGGCACGAATGGTCACTTGACGACCGCTAATCATACCGGGATGTATATCCCAGGTATTGTCCGGAAGTATCACAACGCGCGTGGCCGGACAAAAATAGCGTAAGGGTATGGTGGAAAACAGTTTGACTGCTATACCCTAAGGATGCGATGCAATGGGGCTTCGAAGGATGAGACCATAGTATCGCATATTTTTTTACACCGGTGAAGTATGGTGGAAGATATTTCACGAAGAGTGAGGAGGAAAATGTTATGACAGAAGAAATCTTAAGCGCAGTAGATGGTCAATTATTTGCAGTCTGGTTTCTGATCGGTGCGGCCCTGGTATTCTGGATGCAGGCAGGATTCGCAATGGTGGAGACCGGATTTACCAGAGCCAAAAATGCCGGTAATATTCTGATGAAGAATCTGATGGATTTCTGTATCGGTACTGTAGTATTTATTTTGATTGGCTTTGGATTGTTACTTGGTGAAGATGTAGTAGGTCTGATCGGCAAGCCGGGACTGGACATCTTTACTGCCTATGAGAATTTTGATTATTCAAATTTTGTATTTAATCTGGTGTTCTGTGCTACCACAGCTACCATCGTATCCGGCGCTATGGCAGAGAGAACCAAGTTCTTATCCTATTGTATTTATTCCGGTGTGATCTCCGCTTTGATATATCCCATTGAAGCTCACTGGATCTGGGGCGGCGGCTGGCTTTCACAGCTTGGCTTCCATGATTTCGCAGGTTCCTGCGCAATTCACATGGTAGGCGGTATCTCTGCTTTGATCGGAGCAAAGCTTTTAGGTCCCCGTATTGGTAAGTTTGAAAAGGACAAGAGTGGTAAGATTGTAAAAGTAAATGCATTCCCCGGACATAACCTTCCGATTGGATGCCTTGGTGTATTTATCCTGTGGCTTGGCTGGTATGGATTCAATGGTGCTGCTTGTACTTCCGTAGAGCAGTTAGGCTCCGTGTTCCTTACCACTACCGTAGCTCCCGCAATCGCAACTGTAGTATGTATGGTATTTACCTGGATCAAATATGGCAAACCTGATGTATCCATGTGTCTGAATGCATCTCTGGCAGGTCTGGTAGCGATTACCGCTCCTTGTGATGTGACTGACTGCTTCGGCGCTATCGTGATCGGTGCAGTAGCAGGACTTCTGGTAGTATTTGGTGTATGGCTTCTGGATTATAAGCTTCATATTGACGATCCTGTAGGTGCTGTTGCAGTACATTGCATGAATGGTATCTGGGGTACTATCGCAACCGGTTTATTTGCAACCACTTCCGCACCCGGCAATGACAGTGTGGCAGGCCTGTTCTATGGCGGTGGATTTAAGCAGCTTGGTTTACAGCTGTTAGGTTTTGTAAGTGTGGCGGCATGGACTGCAGTAACGATTACTATTGCTTTCCTGATCATCAAGGCTACCGTAGGCTTACGTGTATCTGAGGAAGAAGAGATTGTTGGTCTGGACTCCTGTGAGCATGGTCTTCCTTCCGCATATGCAGGCTTCAGCATTATGGATATTTCCAACACTATGACCATGGAGGTAAATGAAAATACCAGCCTTGGCGTAAGTGATTATGACACAGCTTCCGCAGCCATGAAGGAAGCGGCAGTAAAGGTAGAGACAGCTCCGGCAGCAATTCCTGCAACCGGAATCTACAAAGTAGTGGTTATTGCAAAGCTTGCCCGGTTCGAGGTACTGAAGAAGGCTCTGAACGATCTGGGTGTAACCGGTATGACCATGACACAGGTCATGGGCTGTGGCGTACAGAAGGGTGCCGGCGAGATGTATCGTGGTGTTGAAATGGATGCGACCCTGCTGCCTAAGGTGAAGGTAGAAGTTATTGTCAGCAAGATTCCCGTAAGCGCAGTCATCGATGCTGCCAAGAAGGCTCTGTACACCGGACATATCGGCGATGGCAAGATCTTCGTATACAACGTTGACAAAGTAGTAAAGGTTCGTACCGGCGAAGAAGACTTCGCGGCTCTGCAAGACGTGGAGTAATAATGCCAGGGTTATAATCCCTAAGACACGACGTGCCTGCACGGGAGTGGCTTGCCCCTAACTTAGCTTTTATCTAATCCCTCAATTTGGTATATACAGGGCTGTGCCCGGATGCTGCGACTCATCCAGGTGCAGACAAGGATCCCCGGGTGCTTCCACCACCCGGGGATTTTCCTGCCCTGAGCTGTGGATAAGATTGCCCTCTTGAAAAGGTTCTGTGGAAATGATACTATCATCGTAGAAGTACAGATTTTCAAAGGGCATGATTTATATGGAAGAAAATACAAAGAAAACACAAAAGCAGACAGAAAATGCTATAGGGAAAGAAAACAAGATCGTAACGGGAGTCATCTGGCAGCAGCTGCTCCTGTTCTTTTTCCCTATTTTGTTCGGAACCTTTTTCCAGCAATTATATAATGCGGCAGATGCAGTGATCGTAGGGCGTTTTGTCGGAAAAGAAGCTCTGTCGGCGGTAGGTGGCGGCACCGGTACGCTGATCCAGCTGTTGGTGGGATTTTTCGTAGGATTGTCCAGCGGTGCCACGGTCATTATTTCCCAGTATTATGGGGCAAAACGTGCCGAGATGGTAGGCTATGCCGTACATACCTCCATTGCGTTCAGTCTGGTGGCTGGAGTCGGCATGATGATCGTGGGTATTACGGTGGCACCATGGGCACTGCGTGCGATGTCTACACCTGAGGATATTTTGGGACCGGCGACAACCTATATCCGAATCTATTTCCTGGGAGTCATCGGAAACCTGATCTACAATATGGGAGCCGGCATCCTGCGGGCTGTGGGGGATTCCAAGAGACCGCTATATTTCCTGATCGCCAGCTGCCTGACGAATATTGTGCTGGATATTGCATTTGTCATCGGACTGCATATGGGTGTGGCTGGAGCCGCACTGGCGACCATTCTGTCGCAGGCACTCAGTGCGGTACTGGTATTGTGGGTGCTGATGCGGACGAAGGATATGCATCGTCTGGAACTGAGAAAGATCCGTTTTGATGGAAGAATGTTCCGCAGGATCATCCGGATCGGACTTCCGGCGGGATTGCAGTCGGTGATGTATACATCGTCCAATATTCTGATTCAGTCCAGCGTGAATGCACTGGGAACGGATACGGTAGCGGCATGGACAGCCTACAGCAAGATCGACAGTCTGTTCTGGATGATCGTTAATGCTTTCGGTATCTCAATTACAACCTTTGTCGGACAGAATTACGGTGCAGGGAAAATGGATCGTGTACACAAGGGTGTCCGTACCTGTATGGGAATTACAGCCGGGGCGACGGTACTGTTGTCCGTGATCCTCTATAATTATGCATCGATCTGTTATCAACTGTTTACCACGGATGCACAGGTGGTAGTGATCGGAGAACAGATTCTGCATTTTTTGGTACCTACATATTTTACCTATATTGCCATTGAGATTTTGTCCGGTACTCTGCGCGGTATCGGTGACAGCTGGCTTCCCATGATCATCTGCTGCCTGGGGATCTGCGCACTGCGCGTGGTATGGATCCTGACAGCCGTACCTCTGAAAAATGACATTCTCACCATTGTATTCAGCTATCCGCTGACCTGGACGGTGACCAGTATTGCTTTTATTGTGTATTACCTGTTTTTCAGCCGGCTGAAGATCGTGGAACGTAAGAGATGATTTGTAAGATATTGCACTTTATTCTATAAAATTTGCATAGAAACGGGATGAAAATAAATTTATAATAATGTGTAACTATTCAGAGCCATGCAAAACTGTGTTCTGCGAATGCTTGCATTCAGGCAGATAAGCAGTTTTATATGGCGAAGTAACCTCATGAGCAAAAAGGAAGCCTCGCAGAGGCGGTTTTGCGAATGGGGTCTGAATAGTTACAATAATGTCTATAATGTTCTTTCGGAAAAAGGAGGTATTTAAATGTATCAGGCAGATGAGAAAAGATATGAAGAAATGAAATACAATCGCTGTGGTGCCAGTGGATTGCTGCTTCCGGCGGTGTCTCTGGGACTGTGGCATAATTTCGGCTCCAATGGGAATTTTGACAACATGCTGGACATGTGCCACACAGCATTTGACCATGGCATTACACATTTTGATCTGGCAAACAATTATGGACCTGTACCGGGCAGTGCGGAGGAAAATTTTGGACGGATCCTTGCAAAAGGACTGGGAAGGTATCGAGATGAACTGATCATTTCCACGAAAGCCGGTTATGATATGTGGCCCGGACCTTACGGCAACTGGGGCAGCAAAAAGTATCTCGTGGCCAGCCTGGATCAGAGCCTGAAGCGCATGGGACTGGATTATGTGGATATCTTCTACCATCACAGACCGGATCCAAATACACCGTTGGAGGAGACCGTTCGTGCACTGGATGGCATTGTCAGATCCGGTAAGGCATTGTATGTGGGAATTTCCAACTACAATAAGGAGCAGACCATTGCGGCAGCAGAACTGTTCAAGGAGCTGGGGACACCGTTTATTATCAACCAGAGAAAATATTCCATGTTTGTAAGAGATATTGAGAAGGACGGATTGAAGGATTATGCGGCGGCCCATGGCATCGGCATCATTACGTTCAGCCCGCTGGCACAGGGACTTCTGACCGACCGTTATCTCCACGGTATTCCTGAGGACAGCCGTGTCCGTACCGACGGCAGATTCCTGAAAGAAGCGGCGATCGTGGAAGAGACATTGAAGAAGGTACGTGCACTGAACGATCTGGCAGCCCAGAGAGGACAGACCCTGGCACAGATGGCACTTTCGTGGATCTTAAGGGATGGGGATATTACCAGTGTTCTGATCGGAGCATCTAAGCCCTCACAGATCCTGGATAATATCGGTATTGTACATGCAACCGCATTCAGTGAAGAAGAGAGACGCAGAATTGAGGAGATTCTGGCATAAAAAAGCCGGTGCCTGCAAGAATATTGCAGACACCGGCCTTTATGTTATCTTCCGTAGAAAATCTGTGCGATCGGGGAATCCGGAGACAGGATCACCGTCTTATTATCGCCGGTCATGGAAGCCTTCAGTGCATCCAGGCTTCTGACGAAGGAATAGAAATCCTGTTTGGATTCATCGGAATAAGCTTCTGACAGAATTCTCATGTATTCCGCTTCGCCCTCGGCAATGAGAATCTCCGCATTTTTATTGGCCTCCGACAGGAGAACATTGACTTCCTTATCTGTGGTATTGCGGATTTTCTGTGCCTCAGAGCTTCCCTCTGCGGTATAGGTTGCGGAGATGTTTTCACGTTCGGAGATCATACGCTCGTACACAGCGGCTTTGTTGTCACTGGGCAGATCCAGCTGTTTGGTTTCGAAGGAGAGCAATTCAATACCGTATTGCTCAGTGGTGTTCCCAATGTTTTTCATAATGGCTGCAGCCAGCTCTCCGTCACGCCCGGAGATGACGTCGTTCTGGGTCGTACTGCTTATGATATTTTTCGTAGAGTTATATACGATGGTGTCCAGACGGCTCTCTGCGTTGGAGATGGAGGAGTTCAGGGTCTGGGCAAATTTCAGAGGATCATTGATCTGCCATAAAATGTAACTGTCACAGATCATGGTCTTCTTGTCACTGGTGATGACATCGGAGGAAGACAGATCATAGAGCAGGATCTCCTTCGGAAGCTTATCGACGCTCTGTACAAAAGGAATCTTAAAGGTAACACCTGCAGAACTCACTACATGGTCTACTTTACCGAACTGTCGGATCAGACTGTATTCGTTTTCGTTGGTAACGACAATGCTGGAGGATCCGATGATCAACAATGCCAGTACTAATAGAATCAGAGATATATTTTTCACTTTTTTCATATTTATAAAACTGCCTTTCTGTAGACAATGGTTATTGTGCAGCTTCAGAGGTGCTGCTCTCCGAAGAAGCGGAAGCGGTACCTGTGAAGGATTCCAAAGGATAGAAGGTCTGTGTATTGCCGTTGGGGCTTTCGATGACAACCTTAAGGTCAGGCAGTACTTCTTCCATGGTCTCGTAGAACATACGCTGTTTGGTGACGGTCGGGTTCTTGATATATTCCTCGTACATAGCGTTAAAACGCGCAACCTGTGCAGTAGCCTCATTGATGCGCTCGGCCTTTTGCGCCTCAGCGTCTTTGATGATACCGTCGGCCTGTGCCTGCGCCAGAGGAAGCTGTTCATTGCGGTACTTATTGGCATTGTTCAGGGCAGTTTCTTTTCCCTGCTTGGCGGTTTCCACGGCCTTGAAAGCTTCCATGACTTCGGAGGTAGGCGGCTCGGAATCCTGGATTGTGATATTTACCAGTTGGATACCGATATCCTGTTCGCTCAGACGCTCCAGAATCATTTCTTTAATAGCGGCCTGAATCTCATTTTTTCCGGTAGTCAGGACATCGTCCACCGGATAACTGCCGATCACGGTACGGATACAGCTCTGGCTGATGTTACGTAGGATCAGTACGGGATCCTTGGATGCATAGACAGCTTTTACCGGGTCACTGAAACGATACTCTACGAAGAAATCGACGTTGACAAAATTATAGTCGGAAGTGATCATGAGAGAATCATCGGTTTCCGAAGAATTGGAATCTACATCATATCCCAGGGAAAATCCCTGAATGGTGGTATTTACTTTACGAACCTGCTGGATGAACGGTATCTTAAAATGAAGTCCGGGATCCGTTACCGCTTTGGCCTGGCCTAAAGTGATCAGAACCGCCTGCTCCTGTTCACGGATCTGGTAAGTGGAATTAAAAGCAAAAATAGCGATTACCAGAATCACAAGAATGATGCCGGGGACTTTCCACCAGCTTTTTTTCGTTTTTGCTGCTTCCGCGGTGCCGGAACCTAAATCTTCAAAGCCGTTCTGGCGATTACGGAAGGAGTTGAATTTTTTCATAAATATGCTCCCTTCTCATTGTAATTCGTTTATTGGTTGTATATTTTACTATATTAAAGGATGAATGAAAGGAAGGCAATGGAAAATTCTGCACGATAAAGAGGGTTAATGCCGGATTCTTATCAGTTGCAAAATTGTTCCAGTCGTAATATGATGAAAACATGTGGGATGAAAATTATCATATTTTAAAACCACAACAGAAATTACAGTAGAAAAGGATGGAAAAGATGAAAGTATATACTTGTTTTCCCGGCGGAAAAGCCAAAGCTCTGACCATGAGTTATGATGATGGTAAGTTACAGGATAAGCGGCTGATCGGTATTTTTAATAAATACGGGATCAAGGCAACCTTCAACCTGAATTACGGACAGGTCGGAGAGCGGCCCCGTATGACCTTCGAGGAAATGGAAGGATTATACGACGGTCATGAGATCGCAACTCATACCATGACCCATCCCACCATTGAGAGATGCCCACTGGTGGAAGTCGCAGAGGAACTGTTGGAAGACCGGAAAGGTCTGGAGAAATGGACCGGCCGGATCATCAGAGGACATGCATATCCCAACGGTTCTTACAGTGAAGAGATCAAACAGCTGTACCGTCAGTTGGGCGTGGCTTATGCCAGAGTGGTAGAGACGGTTCCGGATTTTGCACTGCCAAAGGATCCGTTGGAGTGGCATGCTACCTGCCATCATAATGATCCGAAGCTGATGGAGTACGCGGAATTTTTCGCCGATTTCAAGAAGAGCCAGTACCTGAAGCTGATGTATGTCTGGGGGCACAGCTACGAGTTCGATAATAATGACAACTGGGATGTGATCGAGAACTTCTGTAAATACATGGGCGGCAGAGACGACATCTGGTACGCCACCAACATCGAGATCATTGATTATATGGATGCAGCGAAACGTTTACAGTTCTCTGCGGATTACGAAAA
The DNA here is from genome assembly GCF_003478095.1 of Clostridium sp. AF34-10BH. Lineage (NCBI taxonomy): Bacteria > Bacillati > Bacillota > Clostridia > Eubacteriales > Clostridiaceae > Clostridium > Clostridium sp. AF34-10BH. Next base: position 374 of record NZ_QUEC01000038.1, on the reverse strand, counting down.
GGTATATAACCCCAATGCCTGCAGCGTATGGCTGCAGTTAAACAGTGACAAGTGCGTGGAGATCGAGGGCGGAACCCTGGTGGATCTGAATACATTGCTGTAAAAAGTTAAGCCGGATAGCGATGACTGTCCGGCAGGTGTGCTGGAGAATACACTGATGAAAACCATAAAACTTGCGGACAGACAGTAAGAAAGATAGGATAGTAAAGACCGGATGGGGAGCTTATTTTTTGATAAGTTGTCGTGCAATTTATTAGAATGGAATTTTTGAAAGAGCCAGCACCTTGAATGGGCTGTCTCTTTCAATGTCACCTGTAATTGACAAACTGTTAAGGAAACAATCGGAGTTGGTGTAAACGAAAAAGCAGCCTTGA
>NZ_QUEC01000037.1:3515-28016 GCF_003478095.1 Clostridium sp. AF34-10BH | reverse complement strand
GACGTCTGCTTACGGCACTGCTTATTCTTATACCCAGCCGGGGCTACTGTTTTTTTAAAACTTTCCAAAATGCAGAACGCCCATGGCGGACGGAATGTCCTTCCGAGGATGTTTGTCGGGAGGTGGTGATATTTTCTCGAAAAGTGTAGAAAAACAGGGTGGAGCGAACAGGACGTTTGCGACAGGCGGACGTTGCCATGGATGGCAACTGGAGCCGTGCCCGTGCGGTTTAGAACCGCTACTCACTTTTCGTCAGAAAATTCCCACCGGGAGACCTTACATCGAGGAAGGACATTCCGTCCGCCATGGGCGTTCGTGGATTTGTTTCACTAACTTTCAATTCTACAAACTTTAGTAGACCCGGATTATGCCTGAGATTTCTCTCACAACAGACATGCCTTCCATGATGCGGATGGCGTCGTTGAAATGTCTCTCGGTCACAAGATCGGTGATGACCACGATCTCGGCAATACCGTCGTGGCTGCGTTTCTGTACCATCTGGGCGATGCTGACATCGTTGTTACCAAGAACTCCGGCGATATTGGCCAATGCTCCGGCACGGTTCTCTACCTGCAGGCGCAGGAAGAAACGGCTCTTCGTCTCCTCCACATCCAGTACGAGAAGTTTCTTGTGGCTGTCACTGCCAATCTTGCCGCAACTTCCATGGATAATATTACGCATCACATCGATGACATCTCCCAATACCGCACTGGCAGTGGGCATCTGTCCGGCGCCCCGTCCCATGAACATGGCATCATCACAAGCCTGACCATGAACAAATACGGCATTGAAGGAATCTCTGACCGTGGCAAGAGGATGGCTGTCCGGGATCAATGTGGGATGTACTTTTACTTCAATTCCTTTACCTGTAAGCTTTGTAATACCCAACAGTTTAATCACATAGCCGAATTCTTTCGCATACCGGATATCCTCTGCTGTAATCTTCGTGATGCCTTCCGTATAAACCTGAGGGAACGTCACGCGGGAGCTGAAAGCGATGGATGCCATAATGGCGATCTTGCGTCCCGCATCATAGCCTTCCACGTCTGCTGTGGGATCTGCTTCCGCATAGCCCAGTCTCGTAGCCATATCCAGAGCTTCTTGATACCCCATACCTTCCTCGGACATTTTGGTCAAAATATAGTTTGTCGTACCGTTGACGATTCCCATGATCTCCGTCAATTGACTTCCCGCCAGGCTCTGACGCAAAGGCCGGATAATGGGAATGGCTCCTGCCACTGCCGCCTCGAATTGTAAGTCGCATTTATTCTCCGTGGCGATCTCAAACAACGGATCCCCATATTCCGCCAGCAGATCCTTGTTGGCGGTGACCACCTGTTTGCCGGCCTTCATGGCTTCTTCCACATAGGTTCTGGCCGGTTCGATGCCGCCCATGACTTCGATGACGATCTGAATCTCGGGATCTTCTAAAATCTCCTGCCAGCTATCTGTGAACAACTCCTGTGGGATTCCTTCTCTTACCTTTCCCGGATTGCGCACCAGAATCTTTTTAATCTCCAGATGTGCTCCTGTCTTCAGGCAGATATCCTCTTCCTGCATCCCTGCCAGCTTGTACACACCGCTTCCAACGGTTCCTGCTCCCAATAATGCTGCATATATCTTACGGTTCTCGCCCATGATTTCTCCTCTCGTTCTGTAAATACTATCTGGGAAATACAACTATGTATCATTATAACAGACCTGTCTGCCAACACAAGATTTTGCTTACATTGTTTTCAATTTATTTGTTAAATAGTGTATCTTCTGGTAAACATCCTGTCGGATCTGTTCTTTTTCTTCTTCCTCTGTTATTCCCATGAATGTCACTACATCTGTTGGTCCGGCATGCTGTGGCGAAGCAAATTTTTCATCCAGCTTCTGACACATTTCTCTGATCAACTCTCTGTCTGTATAAGGCATAAATTCCTTAACAAGTGTTCTTACGCCTCCCTCATATTTGTCAACCATGTAATATATATCATACGCATCCTTCGGTTTTCCCCTCCCCAGTGCTGCTGTCTTCATGACCAGATAAGGCACCACAGAAATCACTTTCACATGTCCACTGTCCTTTGCTCCATCCTCCCGCATATATTCTATTTTCACATCCGTTGGCGGAAAATCAAATGCAAAATTTCCTCCCGTAGCCGGTAAGGTTTTAATACCATCCACATGTTTACTTACATTTCCGCCATCGCCGCCATATTTTCCGGACAGGAAATCCACGTCTACGTCATAGGAAACTCCATCTAAAACTATTGTTTTTATAAATGTAAAATATTTTTCTTCATGTCTTCTATACCCATTTTGTGTCAGTATCCGTTTAATCGTCCGATAGCTTTCTGCCTTTTTGATCTCCAGTTGATTCAGCAGAACATCTACATCAATAGAACCTATATGGTCACCGGCCGGGTATAAAAGTGTCGGAACCCATCCTCCTATGATTCTGATATTATCTGAAAACTCATTCAAAAGATTTACGATCTCTCCGAGTACCATGTATGCGGCTGTCTTTTGTCCCTCTGAATAGTCAGTTGCCTTTTTCAGTTCTTCTTTCATCCTCTGTCCTCTCCGGGTATTCTCTGCGCAGGATTGCCTCCGCAGCCTCTTCCCCTCTTCCGGCATCCCCCAGCAGATCAATTACCGTTTGTGCCGGAGAAGTTACTAATGTATCATGAACAGGCTTTGCGTACATACAGGGGGTTTCGTCATGCGGTATCGTTATCACAACATTTCCTCCGGTATTGACCGGCTGCAATTCCAGATCTTTTACAAATTCCTGAACAAATTGAGGTTCTACATATATTTCGGCTTTTTGATAACGTACTGTCGGCGCATATCGTGCCGCAGCCGAAAAGCCACCTAATATAGCTCCATTATCATGTGTTTTACTCCATTCAGCGGCTGATTGTTCTATCTCCGGAACCGTATCCAAAGAATAAAACTGTAATTTTCTCGCTTCTTTTTGATGATAATCCTTTGCCCATGTATAAAACAGTTCCCTAATGTTCTGCAAACGGAATTCCGTAGTACTCTTATCTATCCAGTCTCTGGCAAGCAAAAAACTTTTCACATTAGATACTGTTCCCAATGCCGTATTGCTCTCCTGAGCCAGCGTTTTCACCTGCCATTTTCGCTCCGGTTCATTCAGCATGGTACGAATAATTGCTGATGCAGCACTTGACGATTTGGATAAGTAATTTTTCTTTTCCCTGTGGGTTATGAACTTGTTATCCTGTCCACTGACATAGAGCAGAAATCTTTTCGTTAAGATATAACAATTTCCGGACAGATCCATATAACTGCATTTTTCCTCTTTCATCGCTCTGGCTGACTGCTCCGAAATATATGGTGCCATAAAAATATAATGCGTTTTATCATCCTGCCGCATCACGATTTCCATAAAATGATTAACGAATCTCTTTTCTCCGTTAGACCTGACTTCAATCACAAATAAAAGAGGCTCATCGCTGTCCTCCAAATACACCTTTGCCTTGAAATCCCCCAACGGTGCATTCTTCTTTTCCAATAACACCTCGATATCCGAAACAAACGGAATTTCTTTCAGCCGGTTGCAAAATTGTTCTCTGGCCAGTTGCTCATATTGTATTTGTGATAAATTTTGTTTCATCAATTCACCCCTTTTCACCGTTTCGATGAAATAATTATATTTTATGAATCTTACATTGTCAACGGTTTCATCACATATAGAAACACCGCCTTTTTACAAGACGGTGTTTACGTTCTCTACTTTCTTTTCCTATCCCAGAGCCTTTTCCAGTTCGGCAATGACAATCTTCAATGCTTTGATCCTGGCATATTTTTTATCTACGGATTCCAGGATGTGCCAGGGAGCATATTCCGTGCTGGTCTTCCGGAGCATTTCGTTCACAGCTTCTTCGTACTGATCCCATTTATCCCGGTTGCGCCAGTCTTCGTCCGTGATCTTCCACTGCTTCTCCGGAGTATTCTGCCGCTCTGTGAAGCGTTCCAGCTGGGTATCCTTGTCAATCTGCACCCAGAACTTGATGATCACTGCACCCCACTGGGACAATTCCTTCTCGAACTCATTGATCTCGTTATAAGCCCGCTGCCAATCGTTGGTACTACAGAAGCCTTCCAGCCGTTCTACCATGACGCGTCCGTACCAGGTACGGTCGAAAATGGCAATATGTCCGGTCTTAGGAAGTCTCGTCCAGAATCGCCAGAGATAATGTCTCGCTTTCTCGTGGGGTTCCGGGCTGGCGATGGGGTGTACCTCGTAGCCTCTGGGATCCAGTGCTCCCGCGATCCGCTTGATATTTCCGCCCTTGCCTGCGGCGTCCCAGCCTTCGTAGGCGATGACTACCGGAATCTTTTTCCGATAAAGGCGGTAATGCAGGGCATTCAGCTTCTTCTGCAGATGGCGCAGTTCCCGCTTGTATTCTTCCTCGGAGATTTCCTTGTCCAGTTCCACCTCGGACAGCCTCGGCATCTTCACCAGTGGGAATACATTCTGCAAAATAGGCACAGCAAGGCTCTCATTCTGCATGGCCACATGGATACCGCTGCATAATGTCTCCAGCACTTGTAATTCCGCCCACTTTTTGTCCCCGGAATCTATGATGTACCAGGGAGCTACGGAAGCGTTCGTATCTGTGAGGTATTTGTCGTAGACTTCCTCACATTTGTCATAATGCTTGTTCTGCCACCAGTCGTTCTCGCCCACACGCCATGCGGTATCCTTGTTGCCTTCCAGTTCTTCCAGCCGCTTCTTCTGTTCCTTTTTTCCAATCTGGAAAAAGAGCTTCAACACCAGATAACCGTTGTCCGTCAACTGTCGTTCGAAACGCTTTATGCTCTCAATACGCTCCGCATACTGCTTATCCGACAGTTCGCCCCGAAGTCTTCCCTTCGTCACCTCATCCATCCAGCCGGAATCCAGGAATTCAAACTTCCCGGCTTCCGGAATTTTTACAAAGTACCGATACAGGAAAGGCTTCCGCTTCTCTTCCTCTGTCGGTGCGGACATGGAAGCCACCTTGAAGAATCTGGGATCGATATTTTTAATAATTCCGCCGATAGTGCTGCCCTTACCGGCCGCACCCCAGCCTTCGATCAGCACCAGCACCGGGAGCTTATGCTCCTTGATCTGCATCTGGAGTCTACCAAGCTCCTCCTGCGCCGCATTCAGTCGTTTTTCCAGTTCCTCTTTTTCCGGCTTCACCGCCGGAATCCACTGTTTCAGCATACTGTAACCACCCTTTCCCGAAATCCTCGTTTACTAACTTACATAAGTTTAGTGTATACCATTTTTAAAAAATATAAAAGCAATTGGGAAATATATTTACAAATATTATTTTTCCATCCGTTCTCTGATATTATTGTAGATTTCCCAGGTCTGCACATCATCCGCACCGTTTAGAATAACGGTGCTCCCCTCCACTTCCATGACTACATAAATATCACAGTCGTTATGGGTATAGCGAATGTAATCTCCATGGATTTCATCGCGAAAATGTCCCATGGAGTATTTCAAGTTGCCAAAACCGTTCGTCCGGATTGTATTCGTATCCCGGAACATATTCTCTTCGTAAGCAATGCTTTCGATAGCGTCATATTTCACTGTGTAATCCTGCCAGCCTTCCGCCTGAACAGTAAATTCATTTTCTCCGTAACAGATCTCGATTTTTCCCGTATATAACGTCCATACCGTAAATAGCACACACGCGAGCATTATAAACACATAGACCGCAACCACTTTATGGTTGTAGTGTACTGCCAGCCCTTTTCCGGTGCGCAACTTCTTTCTATAATAGAGATAAGAATACAGGATGCTGCCAAAAGCTGCTGCCGTGATAGCGAAAATAAACAGAAATAATGCAGCCATGCTGTCACTGAACAGTCCACAGATCATGCTCAATAGTCCTGCTGCCACCCATATTTTCCCACTGAAGCGGTGCGTGGCATTCCAGTTCTCCTCATCCTGCAATGTCCATATGACGCGGATGCCGATGGTGCGGTTCGGTTTCACCTTGGGCAGATAATTGCCCACAATAACAAATAGCAATCCCATTCCGACATACAAAATTACCATGAGCAGATTCTCTTTCTTTACACCCATATCAATCCATCTGGCGATACCGTTATAGAGCAATGTCATTCCCGGCACGATCCACGTAACCATTCTTATGACCTTGTCACTCTGCTGCCTGTTTCTGTTGTCGTAAAAAGTTACTGCCATTATTACCACATAAGTCACTGCAAAAGTGCCGTTTATCCACAGACTGTTCTCAAAGGTATATCCCAATATAATGCCCACGCACATAACAAATGCCGAGCAGATCAGCCTGCCTTTATTTTTCTGTATCATTTCCTTCATTATCCGATGCTCCTTTCAAATCTGTGATCCATAACATGATTTCTTCCAGCACGGAAGCATTCAGTTCATAATAAATAAACTTTCCTTCCCGCTTGTCCCGGATCAGATCTGCCTCCTTTAGCACCGACAAATGCCTCGATATGGAAGCCCCCGTCACCGGAAAATGTTCGCAGATCTCTCCTGCCGACAATCGACCGTTTTTCAGAAGATTTAGTATTTCACGCCTTATAGGATCTGCCAGCGCTTTCAATGTATCCTGTATTCCCAAAAAGTGAATCACATCCTTTCATCCAATCGTTTAACATTTAACCTAATTGTTAAATATATTGTATCATGTGGATTATTTAATGTCAACAGCTTCACAGATCAAGGCAGATACTTATTCCTGCGTATGGATACATCTGTACATAAAAATCCCTCCGTCTTATGACGAAGGGATCTCATTCTTCTCTATACTTACGTACCATCTTCCGGCAGTCCCCTTAAGAACACCACTGCCACCGGCAATGACAAAACCGCAGATAAAATATCGGACACCGGCTGTGACCACTGGATGCCTCGAAGTCCGAAGAAGGCTGTCAGGATCAGGAGAGCCGGGATATAGATAGTGCCACTTCGGAAGGAGGCTAAGATCGTCGCCCTGCCGCCCTTTCCGATGGACTGAAACAGCATGTTGCCGCAGATACATACCGGAATAAACGGTAGCGTCAGACATTGGATCTGCAACGCATAAAATGCAATCTCATAGGCATCCATATCCGTAAGAAATTCCAGCAACAGCTCTCTGCGGAACACATACACCACCCCTGCAAACACTGCCATGGTCACCAGGCTGGCGCACAGGGTGAACCAGAACGCTTTCCTTACACGGGAATACTTCTTTGCCCCATAATTGAAGGAGGATACCGGCTGGAAGCCCTGACCGATACCCAGGGCCACACTGAATACGAAATTGAAAATACGGGATACCACGCTCATGGCAGCGATGGCAATATCTCCGTAGACAGCTGCCTGTGCATTCAACACCATGGTGGACACGCTGTTCAGTCCCTGCCGCATCATACTGGGGAAGCCTGCTGTAAGAATATTCTTATGCACGGCAAATTCCCAGGTAAAATATTTCGGTGCCAGGCTGCTCTGTGTCTTTCCACGCAGGAAAAAGAATAACAGGATTCCGAAGGATATGTACTGAGAGATCATAGTGGAAAGTGCCGCTCCCCGGATACCAAGATTTAAGCCCCACATAAAGATGGCATCTCCCACCATATTTAAGATACCGCCGGAGACCAGTCCTACCATCGCCAGATTGGCATAGCCTTCATACCGGAGTACATTGTTCATCACACAGCTGGATGCCATTGCCGGTGCCGACACCAGAATATAGAAAGCGTAGATTCTCGCATAGGGAAGGATGGTCTCCGTACTTCCAAGCAATCTGCACAATCCGTTCAGATCCAAAATACCGATAATTGCGATCAACACTCCGGCTCCCACCGCCAGATAAAATCCCGTTGCGGAAAAAGCTTTCGCTCGCTCCTTTTCATGAGCTCCTAACAACCGGCTGATATTGCTTCCGGCGCCATGACCGAACATGAATCCGAACGCCTGAATAATTGCCATCAAGCCAAACACCACGCCTACCGCTCCGGTAGCACTGGTGCCTAACTGGCTTACGAACCAGGTATCCACCATATTATACAGATTCGTGATCAGCATACTGATGGTAGTGGGCAGTCCCAGCTCCAGGATCAGCCGCGCCACCGGTTCCTCAGTCAGCCGTTTATACTGTTTCTCCTCTTTTGTCAAAGTTGTATCGTTCATGTTCCCTGACTCCTATAAGTGTCATCGCACATTTTTCCATGCGATTCTCTATCTGCTTATTTTTACTATTATATGTTTCTTTCTCTCAATCCAACTACCGTATCTCCATGCATGATTCGGTGTAGCTACTGAGTTTTGACCTAAGCAGCTGTCTTACCCTCATGCATAGCCTGATATGCGATTACTACATCGGAACAGAGATTTGCCGGGCGGATTCCGGACTTGCACCGGTTAGAAACGTGCGCTGCGGGTGCACCACAGTGAAAAATAACGTCTGCCCTTCCGGCGCGACGCTATTATAGATGATTCTCTTTGAAAATGTAAGCCCTTTCAGCTGTTTTTTACTTAAATTTTATGTTCAGCATCACAGTTTCTCACTAAAATAGCTCTTATAGCCCTCCCCGAAGATCTCCGTGGCACTGGTGACGATCATAAATGCCAGGGGATCCTCTTCCTTTACGATCTCTTCCGCCTTGGGAGAAATGTTTTTCTTCATGGCACACATGATGACGCTCTTCTCCTTGCCGCTGTAGGCACCACTGCCCTGTACATAAGTTACACCAATGTCCAGCTCCTCCAAAAGTCTCCCTGCGATTTTTTCCGCATGGTCGCTGATAATATAGATCAGCTTTGCCTCATCTCTTCCGTATAGTACCACATCTAGCACTACAGAGGTAACAATGACCACGATACCGGCATACAGTGCCTTGTCAATATTCTGGAAGACAAATGCTGAAGCGATAACAATGACAGCATCCGTCAGGAAAAACAGCGCTCCGGTCTTGAGAAACGGAAACTTTATCCGTAGCAGCTTGATAATGATATCCGTGCCGCCGGTGGTGGAGCCTGCCTTGAACACCCATCCCATGGATACGGCCATCAGGGCACTGCCACACAGGGAGGCCAGAAGTGGATCCACCGTCACTGCTCCCACCGGTGTCAGCAGGTTCGTAAACAAAGAGGTCATTGCCGTACAATAGATTGTAGACAGAATAAACCGCAGTCCGAATTTCCAGATACCGATCAGCAGGATCGGTATATTGATGAGCAGCATCCAGGTACCGGTCTCAATGCCGAACAGACGATTTAAGATAATAGCGATACCGGTGATTCCACCGGGTGCCAGGGAGTTCGGATCCAAAAATAAGCTGACGGATACCGCATAGACAAAGGATGCCACCGTGATCATCACATAATCCCAGAGCATCTGTAAGGGTGTCTTTTTGTCCAGTCTCTGTATTTCCAGTTCTTTTTCTGTCTTCTTTGCCATAACTTTTTTCTCCATTCCATACAAAAGCCGCATATCTATAATATGCGGCTTTTATCGGTGATACATTCACTTCTTTTCAAATCTTAAAACTTAGATATTGGCTCTTACCACTTTGGGCTGATAGCCTTCTTTTTCCAGAGCGGCAATGATCTCATTCTTATGCTCGGTGCCGAATGCTTCCAGTGTGATACGCAGCTCCACAGCAGCACTGCGGTTGATGGATACAAACTGGTTGTGCTCCAGCTTGATGACATTACCGTTGACTCCGGCAATAATACCGGATACTCTGCACAGCTCACCGGGCTTGTCGGGAAGCAGTACGGATACGGTGAAGATACGGTCTCTTAAGATCAGACCCTGCTGTACTACAGAGGACATGGTGATGACATCCATGTTACCGCCACTCAGGATAGATACAATACGCTTATCCTTCACATTTAACTGCTTTAAGGCTGCTACCGTCAGCAGACCGGAATTCTCCACGATCATCTTGTGATTCTCTACCATATCCAGAAAAGCTACTACCAGATCCTCATCCTCTACGGTGATCACATCGTCCAGATTCTTCTGTAAGTACGGGAAGATCTTGCTGCCAGGAGTCTTTACCGCGGTACCGTCTGCGATGGTGTTGACCTTGGGCAATGTGGTAACCTTGCCGTTCTTTAAGGATACCTGCATGCAGTTAGCTCCTGCGGGCTCTACGCCGATGACCTTGATCTTCGGATTCAGCAGTTTTGCCAGTGTGGAAACACCGGTTGCCAGTCCGCCGCCACCGATAGGAACCAGAATATAATCTACCAGCGGAAGCTCTTTGAAAATCTCCATGGCAATGGTACCCTGACCGGTAGCTACGGTCAGATCATCAAAAGGATGGATGAAAGTATATCCGTGCTCTTCTGCCAGCTCATATGCCTTTGCGCAGGCCTCATCATAGACATCGCCATGCAGTACTACCTCTGCTCCATAGCCTCTGGTACGGTTTACCTTGATCAGAGGTGTCGTGGTGGGCATTACGATGGTTGCCTTGCTTCCATAGCATTTTGCCGCATAAGCCACGCCCTGGGCATGGTTGCCTGCAGAGGCGGTGATCAGTCCCTTGGCGCGCTCTTCATCGGTCAGAGTGCTCATTTTGTAATAAGCGCCTCTTAATTTGTAAGCTCCGGTAAACTGTAAGTTCTCGGGCTTTAAGTATACGCGGTTGCCGGTCTGGGCACTGAAATAATCACTGTATACCAGTTTGGTCTCTAAAGTAACTTTTTTAACGATCTCACTTGCTTCTTCAAATTTCTCTAAAGTCAACATTTCTTCCTGCATTTTTCTTCCCATGCCTTTCTGTCACACTTTCTTTGGTCTGCCTGTTTATTATTCTTCCGCGTCTGTCTCTCCAGCTTCTTCCTCCGGCAGATGCAGTTCTCCGATGTCATCCATATTCACATCAAACAACGCATTTACAAATTCATCGGAATTGAATTTCTGGAGATCCTCGATGGATTCTCCCACACCGATATATTTTACCGGAACCTTCAGTTCGGACTGGATGGCCACAGCGATACCGCCCTTGGCCGTTCCGTCCATCTTGGTCAGGATGATACCCGTAAGATCCGCCACCTCACCGAATTCTCTTGCCTGCACCAGAGCATTCTGTCCCGTGGTGCCGTCCAGCACGATCAGATTCTCTCTGTGGGCATTGGGGAATTCCTTGTCGATGATACGGTTCATCTTACGAAGTTCTTCCATCAGGTTCTTTTTATTGTGCAGTCTGCCGGCGGTATCTACAAGAAGCACATCCACGCCTCGTGCCTTCGCCGCATTCACGGCATCAAACACCACGCTGGCGGGATCCGCACCTTCTTTTCCGCCGATCATGGGAACATCCGCCCGGGATGCCCACTCTGCCAGCTGGTCTCCCGCTGCGGCACGGAAAGTATCCGCTGCGGCAATAAGGACTTTCCTGCCCTCATCCTTTAATTTACCGGCCAGCTTGCCGACGGAAGTGGTCTTCCCCACACCGTTGACACCGATGACCATGATCACGGACTGTTCCTTCTCAAAATCATAGGCAGTCTCATCCACCTGCATCTGCTCCTTGATACTTTCAATCAGAAGCTGTTTGCATTCGGAAGGTTCCTTGATATGTTTTTCCTTCACCTGCTGTTTCAGTCTCTCCACGATAGCGGTGGTGGCATTCACACCGATATCTCCCATAATGAGGATTTCTTCCAGTTCTTCATAGAAATCATCATCAATAGCGGAGAAGCCGCTGAAGACCGAATCAATTCCCCGTACAATGTTGTCACGGGTCTTGGTCAGTCCTTCTTTTAACCGGGCAAAAAAGCCTTTCTTTTCCTCACTCATCCGATTTCCTCCAATCAGCATTCTATCCAGAAAAACGCTTGCGTTTTTCTTGTATGAAACTTAGAACTTCTTCACGAAAGAGCCTTTGCTCTGAGTGATTAGAAGTTCTTTTCATACTCTAATCATCCAGATCTTTATCAATGAGGTTAACACTGACTAAAGTAGATACACCCTTCTCCTGCATGGTGATACCATACAGTCTGTCCACCTGTTCCATCGTACCGCGTCTGTGGGTAATGACAATGAACTGAGTGTTCTTGGTCAGCTTATGTAAATACTTAGCGAAACGGCCTACGTTGGAGTCATCCAACGCCGCCTCGATCTCGTCCAACAGACAGAACGGAGAGGGCTTTAAGTTCTGGATGGCAAACAACAGGGAAATAGCGGACAATGCCTTTTCTCCACCGGACAGCTGCATCATGTTCTGAAGCTTCTTTCCGGGGGGCTGTGCGATGATGCGGATGCCTGCTTCCAGAATATCCTCATCCTCCATCAGTTCCAGGGTTCCCTTACCACCACCAAAGAGTTCTTTGAATACTTTATCGAACTCTCTGCTGATCTCCGCAAATTTCTCCGTGAACTGTTTGCGCATGGCGGTATCCAGTTCCTCGATAATGCCTTCCAGGGTCTTCTCCGCCTCTACCAGATCGTCATGCTGGGTCTTCATAAAGGTATAACGCTCCATCAGATTCCTGTAATCCTCAATGGCGTTGACATTGACATTACCTAACTTCCGGATCTCATCTTTCAGACCGCTGATCTCACGCTTCATGGCGGGCAGATCATTCATCTCTTCATTGCGAAGGCCTGCCGCATCACTCAGGGTAATCTCATACTCATCCCACATGTAATTGATCTGGCCTTCGATATTGTCTTCCAGCTTTTTCTTCTGTTCACTCAGACGATAGACTTCTTTGTCCAGAGCATTCATGCGCTCTGACATTTCTTCTCTGCTCTGGAAGAAGCCTTTCTGCTTTGCAGACAGTTCTTCTTTCTTTGCAATATCCTCGTCCAGCTTTTTCTTGGAAGCATCCTGATTCTCATGGGAAGCCGCGATGGTCTTCTCAATCTCCAGAATGTTGTTTTTCTTGCGTTCCACTTCCTGTGCGTTTTCAGTCAGTGCCTGTAAGATCTCATTCAGTTCTGCCTGTGCACGCTCCAGTTCGCCGCCTATACGGTCTACATTGGCCTGTTTGTAATCCAGAGCCTGACGCATCTTCTCGACTTTTACTTCCCATTCTCCGGCATGGGCGGAAGCTTCACTCTCTTCCAGTCTGCAGCCTTCCAGTTCCTTCTGGAAGACAAGAATCTGTTCCTGAGTGGTTTTCTCCAGTTCTTCACTTGCAGCCAGTTCCTGTACGATTGTTTCCTTGCTGGAACGGATCTCGAAGATCTTGGTCTCGATCTCCTGTTCCTCCAGCTTCAGGGACTGTGCACTCTCTGCCTCTTCTTCCATACGTTCTCTGGCCTGGGAAATATTTAATCTTGCGGTATTCTGCTCAATGGACTTGCGCTGCATCTCGGTCTTCAATGCTTCCAGATCCATACGCAGCTTATTTCGTTTGCTCTTGGCGCCTTCAATCTTCTGGTTATAGGTCTTGATGTCATCGGAGAGTTTTTTCACCTTTTTCTCCAGTTCATCCATCTCACGACGTCTTCCCAGAAGATTACTGTTATTCTTAAATGCACCACCGCTGATGGCACCGCCGGGAACTAAGAGTTCGCCTTCCAATGTGACCATACGGATGCCGTAATCGAATTTTCTTGCGATCTTCACGGCATTGTCCACGTTGTCTACGACCACGATACGTCCCAGCATGGCCTTGGCCACATTGCGGTATTCTTTTTCCGTATTTACCAGTTCATCCGCCATACCGATGACACCTTTTTCCTTCAGGGCCTCGGGATTTTTGAATTCCTGAGGTTTGGTAATACTGGTCAGGGGAAGGAATGTGGCTCTTCCGAGGCGGTTCTGCTTTAAGAATCCGATCATATGCTTGGCGGTCTCTTCGTTATCCGTTACGATATTCTGAATATTACCACCCAGAGCGGTCTCGATAGCGGTCTCATATTTGGCTTCTACCTGAATAATATCCGCTACAACACCGATGATACCTTTTTCTTTTTCCTTCTGCTCCATGACCTTCTTGACGCTGCCACCGTAGCCGTCATACCGCTCGGTGATATTGGTCAGGGCTTCCAGTTTGGACTGCTCCTGATGGAAACGGTTCTGTGTCTCCCGCAGCTTCGCATCTAAGCCTGTGAGATTCTCACGGATATTGCCCAGCTCCAGTTCGGATGCTGCTTCCTGTTCTGTCATCTGCCGCAGTTCTTCGGTCACAGTCTCGAAGGTCTCTTCCAACTTCTTGATTGTCTCTTCTCTGGCAGCCTCATCGGATTTGGCACGAAGCAGTCTGGAATTCAACTCTGCCTTGCGGATATTGATCTGCTCCATCATAGTATCGAAACGTCCCATCTTGGACTTGATGGTAGCCCGCTGGTTCAGCTCGCCGATGATGGTATTTTTCCCGGCCTCAATATTATTATTGAGTTCGGTGATCTTGTTCTGGATAGCTTCCAGGTCGGCCTTTGCCATGGCTGCCGCCTCTGCGATCTCCTGTACCTGAGTATCCGTATCCTTTTTATCGGTTAAAATATCCTGTTTTTCTTTTTCTTTGCCGGCGATTTCTTCTTCCAGGGCTGCCTTACGATTGTTCAGATGGTTCTCACTGCCGTGAGCGGAATTGATCTGCTCTTTTAAGACATTGATCTCACCTTCCAGTTTGCCCCGCATCAGGCCGGTATCCGTCAGTTGCTCTCTGGCGACTTCAATGGCTGCATCCAGGCTTTCGATCTCCTGCTGGATCCGCTCGTATTCTTCCTTGATACCTTCGTACTTTTCACTGGTCTCGTTCAGTTCATTGCTGGCCAGATTATATTTTTCTTCCATGGAAGACAGCTGTTCTCTGAGTTTCTTATTTTCCAATAAGAAGACATTGATATCCAGAGTCTTTAATTCTTCCTTTTTCCTCAGATAGACCCTAGCCACCTCGGATTGCTTCTCCAGAGGGCCTACCTGCTTTTCCAGTTCGGACAGAATATCATTCACACGCACCAGATTCTGTTTTTCGTTCTCCAGCTTTGTCTGGGCTGCTGCTTTTCTGCGCTTGAATTTCACGATTCCAGCAGCCTCGTCGAACAGTTCACGCCGTTCCTCGGGTTTACCGCTTAAGATCTTGTCGATCTGGCCCTGTCCGATAATGGAATAGCCCTCCTTACCGATACCGGTATCATAGAACAGCTCATTGACATCCTTTAATCTGCAGGGAGTACCATTGATCAGATATTCACTTTCTCCGGAACGGTAGATCCGTCTCGCCACTGTAACTTCGTCATAGTCGATCGCCAGCTGGTGATCGCTGTTGTCCAGAGTAATGGCAACATAGGCGTAGCTCAACGGTTTTCTGGTCTCTGTTCCCGAGAAAATAACATCCTGCATGCTGGCACCACGCAACTGCTTGATGCGTTGTTCTCCCAGCACCCATCTTACTGCGTCCGCAACGTTACTCTTACCGCTGCCGTTAGGTCCTACGATACCGGTGATTCCGTTGTGGAACTGAAATACGATCTTATTGGCAAATGATTTGAACCCGTGGATCTCAATACTTTTTAAATACATATCCTCTATCCCTCAATAGCAGAAGCGCCTCATAAGCTGCCTGCTGTTCTGCCGCTTTTTTTGTTCTTCCCTGCCCACGGCCAAGGCATTCTCCCTCCATGTCGATCTCTACCACGAAAGTCTTGTCGTGTTCCGGTCCGCTCTCCTCTAACAGCCGGTACTCGAACTCTTTTTTGAGTTTCCCCTGAATCAGTTCCTGGAGATTACTCTTGCTGTCGTAGAAGAGACGCTTGTCCTCTAAATCCGACAGAATGAAGCGGTCAATAAAAGCCTTGGCAGGCTGCATGCCACCGTCCAGATAAATGGCACCAATCATGGCTTCCATACCGTCAGAGGTGATGCTGTCTCTGCGTCTGCCGCCGGTATTCTCTTCGCCCTTTCCCAAAAGCATAAACTGTCCCAGTTCCAGGTCTCTGGCACAGAATGCCAGGGAAGGCTCGCACACCATGGAGGCTCGCATCTTGGTCAGCTCGCCCTCGGGAACATCCGGGTGTTCCCGAAACAGGAAGTCGCTGGATACCAGCTCCAGTACAGCATCTCCCAGGAATTCGATGCGCTCATAGTTCTCTGTCTTGTTGATCTTTTGTTCATTGGTATAGGAGCTGTGGGTCAGAGCCTGCTTCAGCAATGCTTTGTTGTGAAAGCAATAGCCGATGCGCTGTTCCAGCACGTCCATTGTATAACCATCCAACATTTTCTTGTCCTCACTATATTCCGTAGTCCCGGCTATGGTAAGAAACGCGGCACGCTCGTACTTTAGTACGATGCACTCATGTCGCAGAGCGTAACGGTACATAGGCGTGGAAAATACCCACGCAATGCGTCCCTTGGGACGCTATGGTACCGACGTCTGCTTACGGCGCGCTTATTCTTAACCATAGCCGTGCCTACTGGACTACATAATTACCCTCACCATGCCTATTCATAAATGGCTGTCAAGTGTGTCCCGTTTTACGGAACACATCGTATAAAAACAGAGGGGAATGACCTCTTGTGCGAGCAAGCTCTCACCGGAGTCATTCCCTCTATTTTTGCATGGCTCGTAGCTTTACTAGTTCACTGCGTTCTTGATCATCTCTACAGCGTCTTCTACTGTAGTAACCTGCTCTGCGGTCTCAGCAGGGATCTCGATATCGAACTCTTCCTCGATGCCCATGATGATCTGGTATACATCGAGGGAATCAGCACCCAGGTCATCCTGGAATGTGGTCTCCATGGTGATCTCATCGGGATCTACGTTTAATACCTCAGCAATGATTTTCTTCAACTTTTCAAATTCCATAACAGTTCCTTCTTTCTCAAAATATTTCTCTTGATTAATTATTCTCTGCAGCCTTATCTTCCGGGCTGATCTGTTCTTTGATCTTCTCGTTGATCTTCTCTTCCTTAAAAGCAATACACTGCAAAATAGAATTCTTCACTTCCACTGCCTTGCTGCTTCCGTGAGTCTTCACTACCAGACCGTTCAGTCCAAGTAACGGAGCGCCACCGTACTGGGAAGTATCAAAACTCTTTAATGTAGTCTTGAGTGCCGGCTTCACAAGCAGTGCACCCATTTTACTGCGAAGTGTGGACATCATCCCCTGCTTCACCTGATGCAGAAGTGCGGAGCTTACACCCTCATACATCTTCAAGATCACATTGCCCACAAACGCTTCACAGACAATGACATCTGCCGCACCTGCCGGAATGTCTCTTGCTTCCACGCTGCCGATGAAATTGATCTCCGGGCAATTCTTAAGAAGCGGGAAGGTTTCTTTTACCAGTGCGTTGCCCTTCTCCTCCTCGGCGCCGATATTCACAATACCGACTCTCGGATTCTTTACTCCCATAACGCTTTCCATATAGACACTGCCCATCTTGGCAAACTGGACTAACATGGAAGGTCTCGCATCTACGTTGGCTCCACAGTCTAACAAAAGGCTTACGCCCTTCTCCGTAGGGATCAGAGGCGCTAAAGGAGGTCTCTCCACACCGCGGATACGACCTACGATCACCTGTCCGCCTACCAGTACCGCACCGGTACTTCCCGCAGATACAAATGCATCGCATTCGCCGTTCTTCACCATATACATGGCTTTGACAATGGAGGAATCCTTCTTCCGACGGATCGCCATGACCGGAGGTTCTGCCGTCTCAATGACTTCTTCAGCATGTACAACTTCCAGCTGCTCTGCATCATAGGTATATGCCTTTAATTCCTCACGGATCACAGGCTCTTTGCCTACCAGGAATACTTTGACACGTTTGTCCGCATTGACAGCTTCCACAGCACCTTTTACGATCTCTGCTGGAGCATTATCGCCACCCATTGCGTCTACAGCAACATTTACATATTCTGCCATTTCGTCGTTCCTTTACCTGTTTATGTTTATCCGCTCATCATCAAACCGCTCCGTGGATCGCACCAAACAGTTTGATGATGGCAGATTCATTCTTACTATACTAAAGGCGTATATAAAAAGCAAGTGATTTTTTTGTGAAAGCAAAAGGAGATTCCATCCGGAATCTCCTCTTTTCTTTTCACTTAATTTCGCTTCATTGATTTATAAATTAATCAACGCTTACGACCTGCTTCTTATTGTAAGAACCGCAAGCCTTGCAAACTCTGTGAGGCATCATCAGTGCACCACATTTGCTGCACTTTACCAATGTAGGAGCGCTCATTTTCCAGTTTGCTCTTCTCTTATCTCTTCTACCTTTGGAAGATTTATTCTTAGGACAAATAGACATCGTTACACCTCCTTATTCGCGTTGAAGATATCTTGGATTGCTGCCATACGAGGATCCGGTACGAAAGTATCGCAACCACATTCCTTCAGATTCCTGTTCTGACCACATACAGGGCAAATACCCTTGCAGTCTTCCTTACACAAGATCTTTGCCGGCCAATTCACCAGAATTTCATCGTACACAAAAGCCTCTACATCCAGCTGCCATCCATCCATAAAGCTCTGCTCGGTATCTTCTTCCTCACTTACTTCCGCTTCCGGAGAATAAACGATTCTGTCAAACTTAAGCTTCATTGCTGTAGGTACTTCAGTAAGGCACCTGTCACATTTCGTGTCAAAGGTAAGCTCTGCAGTGCCGGTTACTTTTGCCTTGTTCACACCGATGTTGGTAAAAGTAAGATGAATGGGTGTCTTCTCCATAATAGAGAAATCTCCCTGGCGGCTCTTAAAGCTTGTCATCTCAAGCGGAATGGCAACAGTCTCTACCTTGCCTTCGGATGTTAATACATCAGATAAACTTACTAACATAGCGACTCCTATGCAATATGTTGCGTAGAAAACACAAGTCTCCTACGATGTGTTGATTCACACACTGACTTATTATACATAGGCAATACTCTTTTGTCAACAAAATTTTGTAGGATTTTCATACAATTTTTGTATCCTATGTCCGCCTACTTTTCCAGTCCGTAACTGCGGATTGTCCATCCCATCTCATCATATCCAAACGTCATAAACAGATACGATAGCGAATCCTCCTGTACCGGCCGGAACTCTACTTCCACCGTGCAGTCACCCTTGCTGTCCGTATCCACCCCGGAAAGTCCCTTGATGCCCATGATCTCAACTTCGCCTGTGTATTCCTCCTGAAAATATGTATTTGTGAAATCCTTTGCGATCCGGTACACAGCCATTCTGTCTGCTGTTCTCTCCACTTCATCCAATATTTTCAGTTCATCATCACCGCTCATAAGACCGTATCTCAGGTTTAAGAAATAATATATTTCTATGTCATCAGGCCGTTTTCCCTCTTCCGACCATTTCACATACTGCTCCGCCTGTTCGTCGGATACATTTTCCTGATTGGTAAATACGATCATGATGAGTGCCATGTCCGGTTCTATATCTTTCTTTTCGATAATATTCAGGGAACGAAAATACATTTCCGTATAGTCTTCCTCTGCAGTCCCGGCATCCACATCACCCCTAAGCATATAATATGTACTTCCGTCAAATTCAATATAAGAAAGGATCCATTTTTCATTATAGAGGTAATTTGCCATCAACAATTGTGCCGGATTCCCCTGTGTGGACTGCTCATAGAATTCATCCAGCAGTTCTACCCCACTACACTCCTCGAATTGAGTACTTAACACATATACCGGATAAGCCCTCAGCTCTTCTATACTTAATGGAAGTTCAGACAGTTCCTGCAAAATCGTCTGTGGTTCTCTATTCCCCTTCAAATTTTCCAGGATAGTATCTGTCTGCACAAACTCTTCCGCTTCCTGCGTTGTCTCCTGCGACTGTTCGGCTGTTTGTTCAATGGTAGTGGTACTTACCGTTTCATTTTCCTGCACATTGCTTTTCCTCTCAGCTTCCTGCGTTTCTCCGCCGCAGGCTGTAAGAAATATACATACTAAAATCACTCCGGTCAGACTTTTCATCTGCCAATATTTTTTGCTTGTCTTCATATTACAATCCCCCAACCTGTAATGATCATACTGCTGCATAAAATTTCCATGAACAAATGCACATGGGAATCAATTAAAATTTTCTTATTTCTTTTGCCAGACTAAACAGAATGATTTCTCCCGGTCTTGTCTCAGTATATGCCTTTTCCTTATGCATATACTCTACAATATCTTTTGCTCTGTAAGCACTAAACTTCGTAATCACCTTGTCAAGAATGCTCTTTTCTCTGTCAGTCAATACGGAATAGTCCATATTGGCAGTCGGATAGATATGAAGCATGGTATCACAGCTATAGTTCATTTCTTCCTGAATATTCAGTTTCTCCAGATTCATCAAACTATAGTTTTCACTTTTCATTATATTTTTCTATCATTTCTTTTTTTAGGCCAACTAACGCATCCATTCCTTTCTGGGTTGTAGCAAAAAATTCATTTTCACAAACTTGATTATATTTTACATATGTGGATTCACCACCTGTTTCACAAATATTATTTTCATGCTCTTGATATGAAAATATTGGTGTGAATGCATTTTCCACATACACCTGATATACAGGAATCTTCTCTCCAAGACCATCTACCTGATTTTCGATAAAAACTAAATATTCCCCTCCCACTTCCATTATATTAACAAATCCTCTTTCGATGGAATATGGCTCTGAATATAAACTAAGTGACCAACGGCTGCAAGTAAGATATATATCTTGTCCCACCGCAGGCTCTGTTCCCTTATAAACATCTTCCACTTTGACCAGTTGCCTGCTTGTTCCTCCTATATGCTCCACATCTCCCAGTACAGATACCCGTATAATAACTGGGACCTGCGGTAAATTTACCGATAAATTCTCTGTCTCTTCAAGACATATATTTTCTGGAAGCTGTGCTACGTAAAGCTCATCTAAATATGACTTATCTTCTGCTATATTAGTATACGTTCTTTTTTCAAATATACCAAATACAGTTATCACTATAACAATTAATAAGATAAAGCATGAACCCCATTTGCATTTCACAGTTCTGTCCCCTTTCTTTCAATGCGGCCATCTGCAATTTTATATACCTGGTCTGCCAATATCTTCATATCCTCCTGATTATGACTGGCTAAAAGAATTAAGGCTCCTCTTTCTTTTTCCTGTTCAATTAATTGTCTTATTTCCTTTATTCCTGCTTCATCCAGTCCGTTTGTAGGCTCATCCAGCATGATAACATCTGGCTTCTCCATGATGGCCTGTGCAATCACCAGTCTCTGCTTCATTCCCATTGAGTATTTACCAAATACCCTTTTGTCAGCCGGGTCAAGTCCAACCCGTTGTATTGCTTCTTCTACTTCCCGCTTACCAATCACTCCCTTTAACTGCGCAAGATATAATAAATTTTCCACTCCTGTCTTATTGGGATACAAGCCGGCATGCTCCAAAACAATCCCCTGACTTGGTAAAACAGCAAAGTCTTTGTGCAGTTCTTTATCATTCCAATAAATATTACCTGAATCAATCTTCATCAGACCCGATAATGCCCGAAACAACATGGTTTTTCCAGATCCATTTCTACCCCAAAATCCATATATATTTCCTGTTTCCATTTCCAGACTGATGTCATTGAGTATTGTCTTACCCTTTATTTTTTTATGAATATTGTTTGCAATTAATTTCATATCAAATTGTCTCCATTTCCATGTCCTCTGCCAGTAAATCCTTCTTCTGTATCAATTGTCCTCCCATCAATACAGTAACTATACAGAATAGAGCCGGAATCAATATCGAAGTAACTAAATTCAAAGAATATCGGCTGTTGGCTAACTCAACTTCTAACAATGTGCTGCGATGCCATCCTAAAACGGTATGTGCTACTGGATTCAACCACAAAAAAACATATATGATGTCTTGTTTGATTTGCATTTTCGTCAATATATTTATGATACTGAGTGCTGCGGTACAAGTCATTTGCACAACCATAACCAATGTGAATGCAGCACTGCTTCCAATATTGATCGCAAGTAAATTAACTAACAGCACCAGGGTAAAATTCCATAACATAAAAATCAGAGCATGGCATCCCAATAAAATAAATCCACCTACGCTAAAAATCACCTGATATCGCAATACAGAAGCAATAGCGGTTGTGCTTAGAAATACCAGTTCAAATATGCATATGAAATTAATTAACTGTAACATTTCCTTTCCATACCATTTCATTCGATTCGGGCACCGACTAAACACATAGATACTGGCTGTGCAGAAATGACCATACAGCTTATTCCCAAAAACCAATATCATAATATAGTTTGGCATCATACGAAGCATAAATCCAATTAACTCCACTAAATTGCAACTCATGCTGAGTTCACCTCTGGATCCACTTAATTGTAATACCAGTTCTGATAGCGTTATTACTCCGTCAAACGGTCTGATAAAACCAAGCGATATGCAAATTCCGGAAAGTATTCCAATTAAAATTACTACTCTTTTTTCATGATGCATATTACCATTTATCCTTATTCCTTCCATAAAGGTAAAAACCGAATATTGTTATTATTATAATTCCTACCCCCATCAGTGGAACGATAATATTTTTAGGGGTATCATCAAAAAGAAGCAAATACTTATACCAGCTTAATGAACTCTTATTTCTATCCAGAATATTAAGATATGTAGTCGCATTCAATAGAACAAAAGTCGGTAAGATCAGCAACGTGCGATATTTAACCGTCAAAGCAAATGAGATTGCTACGGGAAGCGTACCAAGGATTCCTGATACGACACCAAAAAATAGTGTTGTAAGAATTGCATACAAACCAGGAGATGCTATATAGATTGCGCTGCCTATGTAATTATGAACCATTGTGGCATAATCTGTATTGTAAATGCTTAAATTTGATAAATCTCTTATTGCATTCATGGGAAAAGATAGCATATTCATTAGTATTTCCAGCATAAATGGAACCGTAAAAACTATTGTTGTTGTAAAAAAAGATGCCCACAATTTACTTTGTAAATAACGATTTTTCCCTAAACGATAAATCATGTATACTTCTTCTTTTGTCTGCTGTTCTTTAGTATAAGAAAAACCAGCAGGTACAGCAACCAGGATAGGGTAAATCATCACAATTAATAATTGAATGTTTGCACTAAAATATACTTTATTCAGGCTGAGCGCTAATAACTTCATTGGCTGATACATTTGTGAAATATCAGTACCTCTAAATGTGAGAACATTCGTTATATAATTCCCCAGCACTACCGCTAGAAGTAATATAAATGTCAGACTTGCTTCTTTTTGTTTTAATAAAAAAATGGTTTGCTTCTTAATCACTTTTATTAACATACAATTTCCCTCATATAACTTGGGATTAAATGCTTTATTATGCACTTAATCCCCAATTTTTACAGCTTATCTTCCATCGTAAGAAACAGTTGCATATGCAGCTGCACTTGAGTTACCTCTAAATTCAAAACCCACAAATATGTTTGATGCCTTAACATATAACAGATTTTCTTTAGAAATACAATTGAGCATTTGGAAACTTCCCATTAATCGTATTAATTTCCTTTTGCTCAAGTAGTTACAGCAATAACCGTTTCCATTTTCTCCATGTCTTTCGTTGTCACCAATCTTATCTGGATGCGCTGTACCTGACAGAAAAAGAGATTGAAAATATCTTTGAGTTTACCATGCTGACTGACCGCTGAGTACTAGATTTTCATACAATTTTTATTATCGCAGCATCATTCCATTTTCTGGCAGTTTTAAGACAAGTCTGTCTGCTATTGAATTTTAGAACTTCTCCTTAAAGGAAATGTATCAGTTGTTTTACAACTACCGTAGATCATTCTCTATCTATCCAATATAAATATACATCTTCCAAGCAGGGATAAACTTCTTCCACATTACCTGTTTTCAAGGCATCGGCACTGATGATCCTCAGTCGATGTCCTTTTTCTGTTAATGTAACACTTATGATCCTGGCTCCACTGTTCTGGTATTCTTCCCCTTCCCTCTCTGTAACCAACACATTATAAACTTTATGTTCCAATTCAGCCAAAAATTTCTGCGGAGTATCCCTCCGGACAATCTTCCCATTCTTTATCAGCAGTATCTCTCTGGCCATGTTTTCCACATCCGCTACTACATGTGTGGCTAAAAGGACAATCTTATCCTTTGCACAGCCACTGATAAAATTTCGTATCCGGATTCTTTCCTCCGGATCCATCCCAGCCGTTGGTTCATCCAGAATCAATATCTCCGGATCATTTAATAGCGCCTGTGCCAGCAGGATTCTCTGTTTCATACCACCTGAAAAGTATTTCAGCTTTTTATACCGTTCCTCTTTCAGATTGACGACCTCTAACAAATTTTCAATCTGTTCTCTGGCATCTTTTCTGTTCATTCCTTTTAAAGCAGCCATATACCAAAGGAACTTTTCTGCAGTAAATGCTTCATAAAGACTCTGCTGCTGTGGCATATACCCGATCTTCGCCCGGTAATCCGCTCCCATCTTATAAATATCTTCTCCGTCTGCCGTTATGCTTCCCTTATCCGGGCGCAAATTATCCGTCAGCATACCAAACATTGTACTTTTCCCTGCGCCG
>NZ_QUEC01000037.1:0-3505 GCF_003478095.1 Clostridium sp. AF34-10BH | reverse complement strand
ACATATAATCCTCTAAGTAGTGGGTCATACTTTCAGTATGTATCTTGGAACATTGGGACCCAGAATCCCATATATCCCCGGTGTAAAATCTGCAGATACGTCATTTATTGCATACGTTTTCCCATGATCATAGCTTTTGTATAGATCTTTTATTTTTAATTCCATAATGTACCCTTTATATCATATTCAACAGAATCATGTGGCTGCTTCGTTTAAAATACAAAAGCAGCAATACAACAATAATCAATATGCCGCTTCCCATCAGCAGTGCCGGAATTCTCTGTTTCAACTTTTTGTACAATGTCCGCCCCAGGATTCCTACTGCCAGAAAGCTTCCGAATTTCAGGACAAATACGAAAGTCTCATACCATCCCAGTGTTATGCTGCTTTCGCAGTTCCAATTTACCAGATTACACATTTTCTGCCCTGCTGTGGCAAATCCATCAATATTCTGCAGCTTTAAAAACAATGGTGCAGCCATTACCAGATAGACAAATACTACGCATATGATCGCTGCCAGATCCTTACTTCTCTCCAGAACTTCTCTTCCTCTCCGGGTAGAACGGATCAGCGGTATCAGGTTGCTCTCCTCTCCTGCTCCGTAAATCCCTCCCAGTAAAAACAGCAACAGAACCGCACCTACGTACCAGGTAAGCACTTCATGGGTAACATTTCCCCATATATCCAGGTAAGCTTTTTCATCCAGTAAATATTTTTCCGAAAGTTTACCCTCTTTTTCTGATAGTCCCCGGATCTGATCTGTCAGCTCCTGAAAGCCCTCATGCAAACGCTGCCATTCCAACTGCATCAGTAACCGATCTATTTCATCCGTCCCTGACATTTCAGCTGATTCCCGACTGGGCTCCTGTAACTGCTCCAACCGCCTTTTTTCGTTTTCCACCTGCTCCAGGGTCTCCTCCGTCAGCTGTCCGGAAAGATTTTTCAGGTACATATGGTAGGCGGCATCTTTCGCCGTCGCATAGTATTGTGGCGCATATACAGCAAAAACATTCTGCATCATAAGCCACAGGGCAATTATGATCACAATTCCTTTTTTCTGCTGGATCAATAGTTTATAAAATTCATAATATACAAGATTCCTTCTATGCCCTAGTACGCTCCATTTTTTTCGTAACCTGATAATCAGCGTTTCCAGCCGGTCACTGTCACTGATCTGGCAGGTTCTATGGAAAAGGTTTATTCCGCTGGCACAGCATACCACATAAATAATCAGGAAGACACTGACCGCAACTTCATTTTTTCCTATGGCATGTCCCCCAAAATTGAAATTAACATAGCTTCCCAGCGCCTGTCTCATATCCCAATAGAAAAAAGGATTTATAATCTTACATACCCGCAGGGTTCCCGTGACAGCAATGAAATGGTACGCTGCATATTCGCATATCATAGGAAGCATCATGACAATGAAAGCTCCCGTTTCCGATTTCACCAGCATGCCCGCCATAAAAAGAACAGACCCTGTCAGCAGGGACAGTCCCACACGAAGAAAAATAAGCAGTCCTATGGCCTGCCCTACGCTTAATACATACGGGCAGTTGCGGAAAAGAGAAACCGACTGTACGTGTCTGTTCATATTGCCATATCCATACATCCATTTCAGGAACAAAACAACACTGGTTTCCTGTAACAAGGTATACAGTACTCCCCCCGATAATAGCAGAAACAACTTGGAATACGCCGTTACATGATGTCCGTTTTTACATCCTTTAATAAGAATAAAAAGCTTTCTATTTCTCTCATAAAATAATAAATACCACGTCAATACTCCCTGAAAAGAAATAGCAAAGAAAATACCGTACTGATACTCCGCCAATGCCTTTATTCCAAAACAGTTGTCCACTGTCACAGAAGCTTTCGCAACTGCCGAAAAATCGTGACAAGTCTTGCGGATATTATCCGTCAGATAATGATTTCCTTCGGAGATCACATTTTCCATGGCCTTTGACCTGTCCTGCATCTGTGAAATAAATTCCCGATAAGAGTCCAGATACCGTTTCTGTTCCTCCAGATCAGCCTCATAGAAGCCTAACTCGTCCGCCTGTTCATTTCCTTCACAAAACGCAATATATTGATCTTTTTGCTGATATACATAGACATAGGCCGCTTCTTTTTTCTGAATCATAAAAAGCAGGAATAGATTCCCCACAAAAAGTCCAATAAATGCAATCCATAGCGGAATCTGCGTCATCAGCTTTTTTATTTCATATCCTGTCAACCTCATGCAAATTGCCCCTTTAACGATCCATGATCTCCGTCAGTGTAATCGTTTTCCCCCGGTACTCTCCAATTTTTTTCTCCCAGCACTTTACTCCCCATGTACCGTCTTCTTTCTCATAAGTAAAGTACATCCTGTTTCTGTCACCTACCGGAAATCTCTGTGCTCTCCCGTTTTCATTTAATGGTGTCATAAAGGTATCTACGATCTGCATGTCCTTGTCATACACAACATATTTTCCCGGATTCCGAAGCCAATCATCAATGTCCTCCATCCAGTCATCAAAAAAATATAAATATTCGCCATCACTCAAAAAATAACCTGCCTGAGGTACATCTTCCAATAACACCTTCAGATTGGATCCATCCAGATCAGCAATATATACCGGCATCGGTTCATCACCTCTTTTTTCATCATCATAGGGATCCAGAATGATCTGATCCTGCCAGAATTGTACCCCTAAAATATGCACCGATTTCGGCATATCCGGAATCTGTAATTCCTCAATTTTGTCCGCCTGTATATCATATACAAAGGTTTTATTATATAACCTGTCGTAATCGTAACCATTATTTTCTTCCTTCTGGGAATCTCCCTCTTTGGGCAGCATAGAAATAATTTCAAAATACACATAATTTCCATAAGCCTGAAGATTTCCCCAAGTAAGCACTCTCAGATTCTCCTCCGCAGTATAGACGGTCTCCGGTCTATGAAAAAAGGTATTTAATGATAACCGTTTTATCGTACATTCAACCTTTATCTCTTCATCTTCCTCATAATACCTTTTTTCCGCATAATATAAGTTGTTCCTATGTATGATCCAGTTCACAATAATGCTGGATTTTCCATCCCATTTGTACACAACATCTTTCGCTGTTCCGTCCAGAGCATAGCGGTATAATATCCTTTCATCCGTTTCGTAACAGCTCAACGGAATACAATAAAGATAATCTCCGCATTTTGCAATTGCGATATCTTTATCCGGATTAATATTTGCCAGTTCCTCCAAATCGACAGAGGCATTACACTCTTTTATTTTCTGCTGATCCGTCTCTCTGTCATGTAAGCAGTCCACCTTATTACACAGCGGAACTAAAACATCATTACCTTCTTCCATGTAATAGATAAAACCATTCTTGTATATATATACGATGTTATCGCTTCCCTGCTGGACTTTAGGAAATGCTATGCTATCCGACCATTGTCTGTATTGATAGTCATAGTTTTTGTCATTCCTTTCGCTTCGCTCAAGGCACAAACAAGTTATGA
>NZ_QUEC01000036.1:0-28414 GCF_003478095.1 Clostridium sp. AF34-10BH | reverse complement strand
CCGCGTTTCTTATACCCTGCCAAGGGCTACGGGATTATTTCACTAACTTTCAAGTTACATTACAAAATGAAATAAGATCTGCAAATCCTATGATCAATTTTCTGTTTTCATTCGTCGTTTCGCCTCATACATTTTGGCATCGGCCTCCCGGACCATATCGTCCATGGAACGAGGCATATTATGGGTCAGTACGGAATATCCCATGGCTACAGTAATGGGATGCTCGGAACCGTCCGGAAGCTTCAGAACTCCCAGAGACGCTTCGAAATCTCTTTGCAGCCTGAGAAATTCTTTTTCAGAATCGGTTGCGGTCGACAGAAATACGAACTCATCTCCGCCGATTCGGTAACATTTTCCTAAGGAACCGAGATGTGCCGACAGAGTATCCGCTACCCGGCGGATCATTTCATCACCGCTTTGGTGACCGTAGGTGTCGTTCACATATTTGAGGCTATTCACATCGTACAGTGCCAGCAACACATGAAAATTATGGGATGCGTCCAGTCTTTTCAATTCTTCCATATAGGAAGTACGGTTCAGCAGGTCGGTCAGACCGTCGCGATAAGCCAGGCGGCTGAGCAGCTGCATGCGAACACCTTCCTGATAGTTGGTCATGAGGCGCAGGGTAACCTGGACTGCTTCCATGATCAGGAACATAAGCACACCGATCCGTGTGAAGAAGCTGGTCTCGGGAGCACTGCCGAACCATAGCAGCAGGATATCCAGTAGAACGCCAAAGCACAGACACAGAATTCCAAGGTTATGATATAGATTGTGCTTCAGATGCTGCCTTTGATTCTGATAAAACCCCTTGCCGATGGCATAGATAACAAGTGCGATCAGAATGCCAAAAGTAATATGGGTCAGACGAAGACTTTCATGGAAGTCCTTGAGACCGGTCAGATTCAGGCAGAAACGTATACTGAAATCCATGACACTGATCAGGCATACTGTCTGTACCATCACAGGGGAGTACTCTGTATACATTTTGCCAAGGTACAGAAACAGTGGAATGGTGATCAGCATCATAAAAAGTTCCGCAATTGTATGATAAATATGGCTGTTACGCAGGATCAGTTGCAGCATACGGTTATCTGCCAACATAAAGATACCGGTATTCAGAGCAAATAATCCCAGATAAAGCATCTCACTGCCGATGATGTGCTTCTTGTGTAATGGCAGATAAAACAGGATAAATGCCAGACCAAGATGGGCGATCAGGAAGCTGATGCCGAATCCGGGTGCCTTGTCGCGGATGCGGCTTATCAGAATATCTTCACTACGCCCCAGGTACATATGATTGATCTTGCCACTGCCGTCTCTGTAAGGATTATCGATCACCAGGGTGAGCGTGCGCCCGGAATCTTCCCGGTAGATCGGCAGAGAGACATAAGAGGCTCCCGGCGTCTTGCCGAAGAAAACTCCCTCCGGTCGTATGGTCTCATAGATCTGCCGGTCGTCTATCAGGATCGTGACATTGGAGCTTTTATAAAAAAAGAAAAGTGCCATGTCGTGAGTCAGCGCAGGAAGCTTCTTGGTCACTGTGCAGGTGCCGCTGATATGGGAAAAATCAACGGGGCTTCCATCGGAGGTGGTCCAGCCTTCTGAAAAGTCAATATAATCCGATATTGCCGGCTCATGGTTCTGTTTGGGCAGACTGTAGTACAGTACCGTAAAAATCACAGAACACATGATCAGGAAAAACAGTCCACGTGTAATGGAATATGAAGTTTTGTGATTGTTCGTGTTAGTATTCATATGAATTATATTATAGTAATCAGGTACCATAAAAGTCAATGTCTGTGTTGGGCAGATCAATGTCAAAGATAAAAAAACGTTGCAATGGGTGAAAAAGTATGCTATTGTGATTTTGTTGCCGCTTTAGCGCGGTAAAGATTTACTCTGGAGAGTCCTTCCACGGAAAGCAATTTTCATATTTCCGTATAGAAGGCGCCGAAGGTGTACGGCAGTAAAGCTGCCAATCTCTCAGGCAAAAGGACAGAGCATCTATATGCTTATTCCCATTCTCTTCGGAAGAAATCAATCTACGATAGGACGTCACAAGAGGTGACGGAAGGAGAGGGAATATGTTAGACATGATTAGTAACTTTCTGACCACAGTGGATGATTTCGTCTGGGGCATCCCCCTGATCGTCCTCATTCTGGCTACGGGCCTTTTTCTCACAGCCAGACTTCGTTTTTTGCAGATCACGAAGCTTCCCCATGCAATCAAACATTTAATTGCCAATGAAAAGTCGGGCGAAGACGGCGAAGTATCCAGTTTCGCGGCACTGTGTACGGCATTGTCCGCTACCATCGGAACCGGTAATATCGTTGGTGTGGCAACGGCTATTGTAGCAGGCGGTCCCGGAGCTTTGTTCTGGATGTGGATCGCTGCGCTGGTAGGTACGGCTACAAAGTATTCCGAGTGCCTGCTGGCGGTGAAATATCGTGTGGTAGCAGAGGATGGACACATTATCGGCGGCCCCTTCTACTATATCGAAAACGGTATGGGCAAGAGCTGGAAATGGCTGGCGAAGATCTTCGCTTTTATGGGTGTATGCGTAGGATTGTTCGGTATCGGAACCTTTACCCAGATCAACGGTATCACCAGTGCGGTACATAATTTCTTCGATGCAAATAATGCACATACCGTACAGCTCTTCGGCATGGACTATTCCTGGAGCGTGGTGATCTCCGGAATCCTTTTGACCATCTGCGTGGCACTGGTTGTTATCGGTGGATTAAAGCGTATCTCCACCGTGGCACAGGTCATCGTTCCTTTTATGGCAGTGACTTATGTAGTAGCCTGTCTGTTAGTATTGATCTTTAATGTAACTGCCATTCCGGCAGCTATCGTAACCATTGTACAGAGTGCGTTTGGGATGCGTGCCGTAGCCGGCGGTGCTTTGGGAGCGGTTATCATGGCAATGCAGAAGGGTATTGCGAGAGGTATTTTCTCCAACGAAGCCGGTATCGGTAGTGCACCGATCGCAGCGGCTGCAGCGCAGAATGACTCTCCTGCCAAACAGGGTCTGATCTCAATGATGGGTACCATCATTGATACTCTGATCATTTGTACCATGACCGGTCTTACGATCGTAATTACCGATTCCTGGAACGTAGGTCTGGACGGCGTGGATGTTACCACCAGAGCTTTCCAGCAGGGGCTGC
This sequence comes from Clostridium sp. AF34-10BH, assembly GCF_003478095.1. Taxonomy (NCBI): domain Bacteria; kingdom Bacillati; phylum Bacillota; class Clostridia; order Eubacteriales; family Clostridiaceae; genus Clostridium; species Clostridium sp. AF34-10BH. The sequence goes on along the minus strand of NZ_QUEC01000036.1, from coordinate 25,240 downwards.
CTTTTAGCAGCTCTATTGCATCCTTTATCCTGATGGTATGCCTGGTATTCTTTGCATTTACCACGATCCTCGGTTGGGATTACTACAGCGAGAGATGCCTGGAATACCTGATCGGTCAGAAGCCGAAGGCAATCAAAGTATACCGTTGGATCTACATTGCCTGCGTATTCATCGGACCCTACATGACTGTTAAGGCAGTATGGACCATCGCAGATATCTTCAACGGTCTGATGGCGATCCCGAACCTGATCGCACTGTTGGCATTAAATGGTGTTGTGGTGGCTGAGACCAAGAAATACCTTGACAATGCCAAGAAAAAGTTTTAAAAAAGTTCTGTAGCCCTATCACGCGGGAAAATCTATATTTTTCTCGGAAGTGTAGAAGTGAGGAACTATATGAAAGATCTTACAAAGGGCAGACCGTCAGTTTTGATACTGACGTTTGCCCTTCCTATTTTTTTGGCCAATTTATTGCAACTTACTTACAGTCTGGCAGATACCCGCATCGTAGGTACTTTTCTGGGAGATAATGCCCTGGCGGCAGTGGGGGCCACGACGACGCTGAGCAATCTGATCGTACAATTCCTGATGGGAATGTGCAATGGCTTTGCTATTATTTCGGCACAGTGCTTCGGAGCGAAGGATATGGACAGATTGCGCAGATCCTTGGGCAATTCTCTGGTGCTTGGCCTATTGGCAGCTGTGGTACTGACGATAGGAGGGCTTGTATTTTTGCAGCCGATCCTCAGATTTCTGAATGTGCCGGAAAATCTGCTGAACACAGCAACACAGTATGTATCCGTGATCATAGCGGGACTTGTTGTTACATTACTATATGATGTATTAGCGGCGACCCTAAGAGCGATCGGAGATACCGTGACCCCGCTGATCGTGCTGGCGGTGTCGGTGGTGCTGAATATCGGAGGAGATCTGCTTCTGATCGTGGTGCTGCATATGGGAGTGCTGGGTGCCGCAGTTGCTACTGTGCTGTCGCAGCTGATCGCTGTGGTGGTGTGTGCGGTCTATCTGTGGGAAAAGTATGAAATTCTGCGGATACGTGTGGATGATCTGAAGCTGCAGGATGCCGGAATGCTCCGCAATATGTTAAGCTCCGGTCTTTCCATGGGATTCATGAGCTCGCTGGTCAATATCGGTACATTGACATTGCAGACCTCCATCAATAAGCTGGGACAGAATATTATCATTGCCCATACGGCAGCCCGCAAGATCTCCGAGATCTTCATGATCATGTTCAGCGTCTTCGGTCAGACAATGGCGACCTATTGCGGACAAAATCTGGGAGCGGGCAAAATCGAACGGATCCGCAGAGGAATCCTGTTGGCAACCGGTTATACCTGCATCTGGTGTACGCTTAATATTGTGACTGCTTATACCATCGGTGACTGGCTGGTATGGCTGGTCACCGGCAGCAAAACTCCGGAAGTGATCTACAATGCCACATTATATCTGAAGGTAGATACACTGTTCTATTATGTGACAGCGGTAATCTGTATTGTGAGAAACTCCATGCAGGGACTGGGAGAGCGGATCGTACCGCTGATCTCCAGCTCGTTGGAAATGATAGGGAAAATTGTGATCGCGGCGACGCTGGTTCCCATGTTCGGATACCCGGGTGTCATCGCAGCGGAGCCTATTGTGTGGTTTATTATGATCATTCCGCTATTGATAAAGATACTGCGTATGCCGGTCTGGAAGCAGAAAACTTAACTGTTTCGTAAACAAAAGAGATATTTTCACTTAACGTTAAGGAAAAATGACCAAATTTAACAATAAAATACTTGTAATTTTGTCGAATTGTATTACTATATGGAAAATGTTACAATGAATTTACCGAGAAAATACTTAAACGTTTTCGAGATGGACCGAATGTGATAAAGTCTTTTACAGAAAGGCAGATGTGGTAAGTATGAAGAAGACAGAGAATAAGAAAACGAAAGTAAAAGGGAACAAAAAGCCATTTTTCACAATTTCGAAAAAGATACTGGCATTGAGCCTTCTGCCGATGATCATTGTATGTGCACTGGTGGCTACGGTTGGGGCCAAAGCATTAGAGACCGGAATTGAGAAACAGATTGAGCAGTCTCTGCAGATCGTTGGTGTCAGTGTGGATGAAACCTACACGAATCTGTATGAAGGCGATTACACCAGAGATAAGGGAGGCAAGGTGCGCAAGGGCGGCACATCCATTTCCGGGGAGACACAGTTGATCGATGGATTGCAGGAGAAGACAGGCTTCCAGGTGTCTTTTTTGTATGGAAATATGCGTCTGATCACGACATTGACCAAGCCGGAAGGAGGACGTATTAACGGTACGGCGCTGGAAGACGATGTCTATGCACAGATTCAGACTGGGGAGGCTTTGTTCCTGACGGACTGCAACATTTCCGAAGTAGATTATTATGTATATTATCAGCCGTTGATCAATTCTGATGGCTCTGTGATCGGTGCCATCGAAGTGGCGACGCCGATGCAGAATGTCAAGGATACAATCTCGATGCAGGTCAAGGATATTATTCTGATCGCTGTGGCATGTGTTCTTGTGGCGGCAACGCTGGTAAGCGTATTATCCCGTAGCATGGTGAAGACCATGAAGAAGACGAAGCATTTCCTAGGCAGGATCGTGAACGGAGAACTGGATGCAGAGCCGGATGAAAAGCAGTGCCGTAAAAAGGATGAACTTGGGGATGTATATCGTATTTCTGTAAAACTGCAAAAAACTCTCCGTTCGATCGTAACAGAGATCAAGGATTCCGCGGATGATCTGACAGCATCTTCCAACAAACTGATCAAGATGGCACAGGATACCCAGGAATCTGTGAATGATGTATACCATGCTGTCGGCGAGATATCAGACGGCGCAAGGAATCAGGCCAATGAGACAACGGATGCTAATGAAAATGTAGTGCGTATCGGCGAGCAGATCGAATATATATCTGAGGAAGTAAAATCTCTGACGGATTATGCCGGCAGGATGGCAGAAGCGGAGAAAGCTTCCGAAGAGATCATGAAGGAACTGAACGGCTCCAACGAGAGCACCAAGGAATCTGTCCTGCGGGTAGCGGAACAGATAACGGATATGAACGGAGCAATTCAGAATATCACCAAGGCAGTATCCATGATTCAGGATATTGCGGACGAGACAGATCTGCTGTCACTGAATGCCAGCATTGAAGCAGCCAGAGCCGGAGAAGCGGGAAGAGGCTTCGCGGTGGTAGCAGAGCAGATCAGTAAGCTGGCTGACCAGTCTAAGCGCTCCGCAACCGAGATCCAGCAGATCATCCAAAATATCATGGAGTCTTCCGGCAGAATGGTGGAGATCATGGGTGAAGTGGAAGCCAACATGAATCACCAGCAGAGCAAGTTAGAGGAGACCGGTGTGAAGACTGCGGCAGTAGCGGATGGTGTGGAGAATTCCCTGCAACATATCGGCGGTATCCGGGAGAAGATGGATGTCTTGGGACAGTCCGGAAGCGCGATCCGTGATGTAGTGGAAGGATTGTCGGCAATCTCCGAACAGAATGCAGCATCCGCAGACAGTACAATGCAGGCGGCTCATGGCATGAGTGATACCATGACAGAACTGATGAATTCTTCTGAGAATCTGCTGGCATTAGCGGATAAGCTGGAAAAGGTACTGGATGTTTTCAAGGTATAAAGAGGGGGCCGGAAGTTGTCCGGCAGGGAGATAACATATAAATGACAGAAAATGCAGTCCAGTTTTCACAGAAAACCGGACTGCATTTTCGTGTGGTTTATTGACGGAGATACCATCATGAATTACAATATAAGGAGTGTAAGGAATTACATTATGAATATATCATACGGGATAGAAGGAGAATGCAAATGAAAGAGATGGAACGAAGTAACCGGGTGGCCATGATAGCACATGGTGTGATCAATGCATGTATGCTTTTCATTAGCGTGATCGGATTCGTTGAGCACACAGTATCGGCTCCGGTATTGGTAGTGCTGATACTTCTTGGAATCATACCGGTTTTGGCAGAATTTATTTGTTGGAAGAGAGATCATGAAACAAAAGCTATAAAACATCTGTCACTGATCGGATTTGCGTTGTTTTATACGGTGCTGCTTTTTACGGCACAGTGCAACATGGTGTATGCATTTGTAATTCCCATGATGTTTGCAGTCATGCCTTATCATGATGTCAAGGCATTTGTGCTTATTAATGTGGGGACGGTGGTAGAGAATATCCTGGTGGTGCTCCTGGGAGCCACACAAGGGGGATTTGGTTATCTGGGGCAGGACGCAGGATTTATACAGATTTCGGTAATGATTCTGCTGTGCATTACATCCATCTATGCTACCATATCCAACCAGAAGAACACTGATGAAAATATAGAGAGCATTACAGCTGCGCAGGACCGCACGGAAGCAACCTTACGTGAGGTCATGGAAATGAGCAGCCGGATGGAGACTTCAGTAGCTGATATCACAGCGGAATTGAATAAACTGGAAACTGCCTTTGACAGCACAAAAATAGCCATGGAGGAGGTGTCTGCAGGTTCCGGTGAGTCTGCCGCGGCGATTCAGCAGCAGACGGCACAGACGGAGGCTATTCAGGAAAAAGTAAATACCGTGAGTGAAGTGGCAGAGACGATCGGAAACAATATGGAACATACGATAGAAATACTGGATGCCGGAAAAGAAGAGATGACAGGTCTGAAGGAGCAGGCAGAGGATTCTGCAAGGAACAGTGAGCTGGCGGCACAGAAGCTGGAAACGCTGGATCATTATATGCAGGAGATGCATTCCATCGTGGAAATCATCAGTAAAATAGCGAATCAGACCAGTCTTCTGGCGCTGAATGCCAGCATAGAGGCAGCCAGAGCCGGTGAAGCCGGCCGCGGATTCTCCGTAGTAGCTACGGAGATTTCGGGAATGGCCACCCAGACAAAGGATGCTACCGGCAATATCGCAGAGCTGATCCAAAATGTATCCGGAGCGATAGGAGAAGTGGTAACGGTCATACGTCAGATGATAGATGGCATCGGCAGCCAAAGGGAAGGAACGATGCGTGCGGCGGACAGCTTCACAGCAATTGAAGACAGCAGTTATATGATCGTGGATAATCTGGGAGAGCTGCTTCAGATAGTAGAAGCTCTGAAAACAGCCAACCAGGAGATCGTGGATTCCATTCAGACAATCTCAGCGACTACGGAAGAAGTATCCGCCCATGCCAGTGAGACGCTGGAAGCGGAAGAGAGAAACAGAGAGATTCTGCAGAAAATTACTGAAAATATGAATTCTATGGTAAAAAAATAAGTAACGGTTCCTGTGACAGAACGAACAGGATAGAAACAGGAGTGACAGAATATGCATGACAACGGGGTGACTTTACAGAAAAAGGTGTTACAGAATCTGGATATACCGTATTCGTATGAACTGGCAAAACGAATGGAACAATACCGGTCACATCCGACACTGGGGTATCGCCCGGCAGGTTCTAAGGCAGAATTTGAGACCGGAGAGATGCTGAAGACAGAAATGGGAAAAATCGGGCTGTCTGAGGTTACAAAGGATGCCGTGACAGTAGACGGCTGGGAATTTCATAAGGCAGCGTTAAGCTACACGAATGCGGCCGGGGAGACCGTGTCAGCAGAGCTGGGAGCCTATCAGACAACCTTTGTCACCGATGGCCCCAAGGAATTTTCCATGATGTATCTGGGAAAAGGAACGGAGACGGACTATCAGGGAAAAGATGTCAGGGATAAGCTGGTATTGGTGGAGATTAACCAGAGGGATGAGTGGTGGATCAATTATCCGGTATACCAGGCACATCTGAAAGGAGCTGCAGCCCTGATCGCAGTGCAGAGCGGCGGCTACGGCGAAATCGACGATGAAGCTCTGAATGCACAGGATATCGCCGGACCGGAGGATGCTCCCGCTTTTTCCATTTCCAGAAAAGATGCGGCCGGCCTGCTGGAGCTGTTGCGTGATCAGGAGGAAATAACGGTCACCTTTGATGCGGAATCCAGGGTGACCAGGAACTGCACGACTTATAATATTGTGGGTAAGATTCCCGGGAAACATCCGGACCGCATGGTCCTTTTGTCTGCACACTATGATTCCTATTTTGACGGATTCCAGGATGACAATACAGCGGTCGCCTTGATGTTTGGTATTGCAAAGGCATTGCGGGACAGTGGTTTTCAACCGAACAATACCATTGTGATCTGTGCCATGGCATCCGAGGAATGGGGCGTGGTGGATTCTAATTTTGACTGGTCCACAGGAGCTTATGAGCAGATATTCACCGCACATCCCGAATGGGTGGGCAAGGTGATCGCAGATCTGAACTTTGAGCTTCCTGCTTTAGCGCATGGTACCAGAGCGAGGATCCGCAGCTGCTATGAATACGTCAGCTTCCTGGAGGAATATCTTGCGGATCTGCCGAATCTGACGATAGCCTATCCGGAAGAGACAGCAGTGACATCTCCGATCGAGACCTGGTCGGATGATTTTTCCATGGCGATCGCAGGTGTACCGTCCATGGTAAATGATTTCACCGGCGGAAGCTTTATGGAGACCCACTACCATTCCCAGTTTGACAACGATGAGTTTTATGATGAACAGGTATATCGTCTGCATCACGAGCTGTTTGCCCTGCTGATTCTGGCGCTCGATGAAACGGCAGCGGTACCGTTGCAGTTTTCACCGGTGGTGCAGCGGATCCGCAAGGGCTTGGAACAGTGTCGGGAAATCTGCTACCGCGCCGATGTGGCGGGGCAGCTGGGAGAGAAAAAGCGAATTTTGCTTGAAAAAATTGAGGAACTGGAGATTTTAAGTGACCGGGCACTTAGAAGATGCCGGGAGGAATATGAAGCGGTAGAGGAATACAACCGTAACTACAAACAGTTGCTTAGAGATGGAAAATACGACGAGGCGGAGAAACTTTTCCGGCAGATCAGACCGCTGGAACAGAAGCTGCTCGCAAGGTTCCAACAGGAGCAGGACGCTTTTGTGCGGATTGACTGGTACGGAAATGTGTTGTATCCTCATGAGATATGCAGTGCAAATCTGAGACTTCTGGGCGGAGCGGTGAGAAATCTGAAGGAACAGAGACTTTCCTCCGCACTTCGTAAGCTGTATCAGGTAGACAACAATGCCTATGCCTTTAATTTTGATGAAGAAGTATATAGGCATTTTACGGATTATGTATTCCATCAGCCGAAGGATCGCCTGAAATGGGGTTACGGAAGGCTGCCGGAGCATGAAAATCTATATGGAACGGTCAAGCAGCTTCTCCAAAAAGAAAAACAACTGGAGACGTTGACAGGATCCGGTATGAAGGAAATGGACTACCGGGAAGAAATTACCAGCCTGGAGCATGCATGCAGCAAGCTTGTGGTCAGCCTGATGAATATCGTGCAACAAATGGAGAAATCTGTGACAGAGATATTCGAACTGTAAGGATGGCGAGAGCAGAGCACGGAACGATCCACAGACAACAAAGCCGGGGAATGACATCATCATAATAAGGAGATAACAGTAAATACAATTATGGAAAGTGATAAGTTATATCGTGTGCAGAAGGAAGACCTTCCGAAAGTGGAGAAAATGCTGAATCAGTGCTTTGCACACGATCCGTTGTACGAGACGCTGATTCCGGATCCGGAAGTCCGTAAAAATCTGATGCCGGAGCTGTTTAAATGTGACATGGATGAATTTTATGCGACCTGTGAGATCTTCGCAGACAGCGCGGATCTGAACAGTGTATTGGTGGTATCGGATGAAGCGGAGCCGTACAATGTATTTCAGTTCTATTTTACAGAGGCCATGGCTGCTTTACAGACGGATTCCTATCTGATCAAGGAGGATCCTTCGTTAAAGACATTTCGGAATTTTATGAAGGGTGAGGATTATCTGAATTCCAGCTGGACGGATCAACTGCATCAGAATCAGCGTCTGCATATCATTTATCTGGCGGTGGATCCATCCATGCAGCATCACGGAATTGCAGCGGAGCTTCTGGAGGAAGCCATTGGCTATGCCCAGAAGCACAAACTGATGATCTCCCTCGAAACACATAATCCAAAAAACGTGGAATTCTATGAAAAGTTCGGATTCAAAGTATATGGTGTGATGGAGAAGAATTTTCCGTTAAAGCAATACTGTCTGATCCGTGAAGTACAGTAATATTGCTGAAAATTTCAGAAAAATCCGGAAACGCAACTGCCGGTTGACAAAATTTCAAGGGCACTTGGTAGTTGTCAACCGGCTCTTTTGTTATGATTTTCCTATGTCGACGATCTATGTGTGCACAAGAAAACATTAATAAAAGAAGGAGAGAATGAAAATGATCCTGTCAGAAAAAATAATAATGTTGCGTAAGAAATATGGGTGGTCCCAGGAGGAACTGGCAGAACGCCTGGACATTTCCAGACAGTCTGTATCCAAATGGGAGAGCGGAGCCTCAATCCCGGATCTGGAACGCATTGTCAGTATGAGCCAGTTGTTCGGAGTTACTACGGATTACTTATTAAAAGATGAAATGGAAGAGACGGAATTCACCGATGGAATGACACCGGAGATCACAGAGGGCAAAGTGATCACGGTGGAGGAAGCTAATACTTTTCTGGAAGCTACGAAAAAATATGCTGCCCGGATTGCTCCGGCGGTATCCTTATGTGTGCTCTCTCCTGTTGTATTGTTGTGGTTGTTGGGAATGGCAGGTGCCAAAAGAGGAGCGGTTACAGAAAATGTCGCAGGAGGAATCGGTCTCATCGTACTGTTACTGATGGTGGTAGTTGCGGTAGCGGTATTTCTTCTCACCGGAATCCCGTATAATAAATATGAATATCTGGAAAAAGAAAAGCTGACACTGCAATATGGGGTGTCCGGAATCGTGGAGAAAGCAAAAGAAACATTTGCGGGAACCTACCGGATCTGCATAACCCTGGGTGTTGTATTGTGTATTCTGGGAGTGGTACCGTTGCTGGCAGTATCTATTTTTTTCGGGAATAATGGTTATGCGGTAATCCTTGCTACGGATGCTTTGCTCATTGTAGTGGCGATCGCTGTATGGCTGTTCGTGTGGTCCGGTATTATCTGGGGCGGTTTTCAGAAATTGCTTCAGGAGGGGGATTATACTGTGGAGAATAAGGCAGTCAACCGGAAGTATGAGCATGTGACAGCAATTTACTGGTGTGTCTGGACAGCGCTTTATCTGGCCATCAGCCTGCCGACGATGCGTTGGGACATTACCTGGGTTGTATGGCCTGTGGCTGGAGTATTGTATGGGGCACTTCTGGCGTTTCTGAAGATAAAGAATCGGAAAGCAGAGCACGAATAAGCGGATTTCAAGGGGAAATACGGACGGCGTGAAAAAGGAGCGGAATATTATATGACAGTGGTATGCCTTGTGATACTGGCAGGAATTTTCTGGGGAGATTTTTTCTTAAAAAATTATATAGAGTCGCATGTGGATGAGCGGGAAGAACGAGAGATCTGCAGGGGGGAATTTCTGATCCGCAAGCATCACAACAAAGGCATGATGCTCAATGCCGGACAGAAGAGAAGGCGTCTGGTGGCTGTTGTTTCACTGGCGTTTACACTGATATTGACCGTTGTCTTTATCGTGAGTCTGGGACATCGAGGCAACAATTTGCTGCGACTGGGACTATCGCTGTTGCTTGGTGGTGCCTTCAGCAATACCTATGACCGCCTTCGCAGAGGTTATGTGGTGGATTATGTGAGCTTCCCGGTGAAATGGCAGGCGTTCCGCAAGATCGTATTCAACTGCTCAGATTTCTGCATTATCATCGGTGCGTTGCTATCGGCACTTGGAATGCTGTAAATTGAGAGTTAGTAAAGAAATGCTATCAAATCCCCGTAGCCCTTGGCAGGGTATAAGAAACGCGGCACGCTCGTACTTTTAGTACGATGCGCTCCTGTCGCAGAGCGTAGCGGTACATAAGCGGTCACAATACGACCGCAATGCGTCCCTTGGGACGCTATGGTACCGACGTCTGCTTACGGCACTGCTTATTCTTATACCCAGCTGGGGCTACTGGTTTTTTGAAAGCTTTCCAAAACGCAGAACTCCTGGCGTATGCGGTGCCATGTCGAAGATGTTTGTCGGAGGATGTTGATATTTTCTAGAAAAGTGCTGAAAGGCAGGGGGAAAGCGGACACGATGTCCGCGTCAGCCGATTGTCGACATGGATGTCGACTGTAGGCGGCCCCGTCATGACGAGAACTACTCATCACTTTTCGTAGAAAATTCACATCCGGAGACCTTACATCGAGACATGTGTATCGCATACTCCGGGAGTTCGTGGATTTTGCCAATGTATTTAACTAACTCTCAAGTTAATATAAGACGGGTGAGCTTTACAGCTCACCCGTCTTATATTTTGCAACGATATTCTGAATTCTTTCATTAGGATTCAACAAATCGCTGATGGAAGAATCGTGGTTCAAAGTATCAATGATGTAAGCAATGTACTTACTCATATCACAGTTGATATACCACTCTCTCTGAAGCAGTTCCGGAGTCTGGTAGATCAGGTTGGTGGTCAGAACCTTGTCGATGATGCCGTTCTCATAAGCCTTGTCGAACTTGTCCAGACCGTTGGTGAAGAGACCAAAAGTGGAGAAGACGAAGATCTTGTTGGCTTTACGCTCCTTCAGAGCAGCGGCAACTTCCAGCATGCTTTCACCGGAGGAGATCATATCATCGATAATGATCATATCCTTGCCCTCTACGCTGGTACCCAGGAATTCATGAGCTACGATGGGGTTACGACCGTTGACGATGCGGGTGTAATCTCTTCTCTTGTAGAACATACCCATATCCAGACCGAGAACGTTGGCAATGTAGATGGCACGTCCCATACCACCTTCATCCGGGCTGATGACCATCATGTGGCTGGAATCCAGCTGCAGATCTTTTACATTGCGTAACAGACCTTTGATAAACTGATATGCAGGCTGTACGGTCTCAAAGCCGTGCAGAGGAATGGCATTCTGTACACGGGGATCATGAGCATCGAAAGTGATAATGTTGTCTACACCCATGCTTACCAGCTCCTGCAGTGCCAGTGCACAGTCCAGAGACTCGCGGGAAGTTCTCTTGTGCTGACGGCTCTCATACAGGAAGGGCATGATCACAGTGATACGACGGGCCTTACCGCCGACAGCTGCGATGATACGCTTCAGATCCTGATAGTGATCATCGGGAGACATATGGTTCTCGTTGCCACACAGGGAATAGGTCATGGAGTAGTTCAGGACATCTACTAACAGATAGAGATCAGTACCGCGGACGGATTCCAGAATCTGTCCCTTTGCTTCACCGGAACCGAAACGGGGTACTTTGGCATCCAGGAGATAGGATTCTCTCTGATAACCTGCAAATGCCAGAGACTCTTTGTGTTCGCTTTCTCTCTCTGCCCTCCATTTTACAAGATACTGGTCTACCTTCTCACCTAAAGGCTTGCAGCCGGGCAGGGAAATAATGCCCAGAGAGCCGACGGGGATAGTCTCCAGATTTCTTTTTTCTTCACGATTCGCCATTGGGGTGATCCTCACTTTCTGATTCTGTATACTGTTCTGTTACAAACAAATGATTAATTGTCAGATGTATTCTGTATACGCTTTTTGCACATACGAATATCGGGGCCGGTCAGCTTACACAGATCGTAATGACTGGTGATACGGGAAAATACCCGGTCTGAATATCGGTCGCGCAGTTCCTCCAGACTCAAATTTGTGGAGATGATCGTAGCGTTTTTCCGCAGATGTCTCTCATTCAGACAGGAGAACAGCTGGGAGGCTACAAAAGTATTGGTCATCTCTGTGCCGAGGTCATCAATGATCAGCAGATCGCAGTTATACAGATCCTCGTAGAATCCGGAGAGAGCTTCTTTTGCCCTGCTGTCGAAGGCATAACGGGCAAGAGTATCAAACAGCCCGGAAGCACTGAAATAGATCACGGAATGACCGGTTTGCAATAATTCACTGGCGATACATCCCGACAAAAAGCTTTTGCCAGTACCTACTGTACCATAAAAGAATAAATTGTGGTAGTCTTGTTTGAAGTTTTGTACAAAATTGCGACAGACATCCACACATTTTCGGAAATGCGTAAGATCATCGCCCTGATAGTATTCGTAAGAAAGGTTGGAAAAATTCTCAGAAGCGATCATATCCCGGATATGGGACTGCTCATAGAGAATATCCAGTTCCTGCTGGTGAAAACAGTGACATTTTTTGCGAAGACCATCTTCACTGTCAATATAACCTGTATCTTTGCAATCGGGGCAATCATAGATGGGTTCCAGATAGTCTGCTGGGTATCCGGCGGACGTGAGCAATTCTCTTTTCTGACGGGAGATTTCCTTTAGAGAAGAACGCAGTCTGGTAAGCGCCTCGTCATCACCGTTCAATAAAAGCTTTGCCTGCGCCACGGAAAGTTCACCGACAGACTCATCCAGTCTTCCGTATTCCGGAAGCTTTGTATAAATTTCCCGGCGGCGCTGCTCTGCCAGGTGACGGTTGCGGTCTCTGGTCTGCTCATAGCCCTTCATAATAGAATTGTATTGTGCGTTAGTCAGTGACACGGTCGGTTCCCCTTATCTGCTCATTGCTGGTTGTTCAATATCTGAATATTAGTTGCTTAAAATTTCCTTTTCCAGAGCGGCGAAATCGTAGCTGTTCTGGGTAAACTGTGTAAAGCGGTTGGAGGACCCGGAAGAAGCGGGCTTCGCAGTCTTTTTCTTCTGGAAAGAGTCATCCATCTGCTGAATATCGGCCTTGTGGCGTACATTAGCCTGTCTCCAGCTGTTCAGGATTCCTTCCGCATATTCAAAGCGATGCTTGTCCGTAGCCAGAGAGCTGCGCTCACAGGCTTCCAGTATAATATCTGTGCTGAAACCGTAATCTCTGGTCCAACGGTTGATGAATTCCAGTTCTTTCGCTGTGGGAGAGGTACTGCGTCCTAAGCTGTTCATAATGGAATATACGCTTCTGTCGTAGCGGGTGGAGAATTTCTGCGCCTGCTTCGGGGTGGTGATTCCTTCTTCCGCCCAGTTGACAGCAACTTTTTCTATGTATTTGAAATCTTTCTTGCCGCGCTCCACACAGTACTGTAGCAGATAATCGATCAGATCCTCTGAAAAATGCAGTACATCGGTGAAAAACAGGATCGTCTTGATCTCGGAAGGAGTCAGAGGCTTGCCAATATAAGCTTCTGCAATAAAGAGAAGCTGGGAGGTCTCTTCCCGTTCCTTGAATTCCCGTAACTGATCCAGAGAATAAGCCGGCTTTGCGTAAGGGTTGACAGTTTCCTGGGGTGTTGCCGGTACAACTGCAGCCGAAACCTGCGGAATAGCAGCGGCAGGAATCACAGAGACTCCGGCGGGAGTATTCTGCATCTGCGAAGGACCGGAGGTCAGCAGGACATTATGCTGGGGGGCAGGAGCAGCCTGCGTGCTCAGATCACGAAGATGAATCCCTACCAGTGTTTTATTATCATCGAAGTCCAGATCCAGGATCTGCTGCTTTTCCCAGTATTTCAGTGCACGGATCACATCCTTTTCCGTGTGGTTGAACTTGTCCGCAATTCCGGACACACTGATAGCCTGTTCCGCATTCAGCATGCGCAGCAGATAGAAATAGACCTTCAGCTGTGCGTCGTTGGCATCTTTCATATATTCATCAATAAACAGATTGGATACTACCGTAGAATCTGCATAATTATCTTTATAGAGCGCTATCCGTGCCATAACACACAATACCTTCTTTCACAAATCGTTCCTTTTTCAAAGTAAGACCAAGTATAGCATAAGACCTGTGAAAAAGAAATAGTCAATTTGCCGGAAAACCTTGTAAACACTGGACTTTCGGACTCCTGGATAAAAATGTGGAAACGGTGGATATTGTGGATACCAAAAGACGGTGTATCGAGAAAACCCTATATATCGGCAGATCATCGCCAAAATCCGACAGAAAATTATCCACAGGAAAACAACAAAATATCCACAGGGAAAACGGGGATAATCCCCGGTGTTTCCTGTGGATAATGTGGACAACTATTTGCCAAGCAGGTTTTCACCGATTTTTACTACATCTCCGGCACCCATAGTTATCAACAGGTCACCGTTTATGCAATTTTCTAATAAAAAGTTTTCAATCTCATCAAAAGAAGGAAAATAGTAACATTCATGGCCCAGTGCCCGGATCTCTGTCTGGAGCGTCTCAGAACTGATTCCCAGGGTATCGGTCTCACGGGCAGCATAAATATCTGCCAGGACGACTTTGTCTGCCAGACTTAAGGCTTTGGCAAAATCTTTCATGAATGCCTTGGTTCTGGTGTAAGTATGTGGCTGGAAGACACACCAGAGGGTCTTGTGGGGATAATTCGCTGCCGCATGCAGGGTGGCTGCAATCTCGGTGGGATGATGTGCATAATCATCCACAATGGTTACACCGCCGATGGTGCCCTTGTATTCGAATCTGCGGTCTGTACCGGTGAAACCGTGCAGGGCAGAAGCGGTAACCTCGCGATCGATCTTCAGCAAATCGGCCAGGGCAATGGAAGCAATGGCATTGCATACGTTATGCTCTCCGGGAACCTGCAGAGAAAAACTGCCGGACACTTCCCCATGCCGGTGAAGCGTAAAGGAAGGATGACCGAACTCGTCATAAGTAATATCCGAGGGATAATAATCGGCAGCGGACCCGTCACTGTTGACCGCTTCTTTATTAAAAGTGATCACGCGACAGTCCAGATCTCCTGTGATCTCCTGTAATCTGTCAATGGCACCGTTGATGATCAGACAGCCGTCAGCGGGCAGAAGCTTTGCAAATTTATGGAAGGAATTCCGGATATCCTCCAGATCCTTGAAAAAGTCCAGGTGATCTTCTTCGATATTCAGGATCATACCGATCCTGGGAAAAAAGCTTAAGAAGCTGTTGGTGTATTCGCAGGCTTCTGTAACGAACAGATCGGTACTGCCGACACGGATGTTGCCACCGATGCTTTTTAACATTCCGCCGATGGACAGAGTGGGATCCGTACCGGCATGCAGCAGAATCTCACTGACCATGGAGGTCGTGGTGGTCTTGCCGTGAGTACCGCTGATGGCAATAGGGGTCTTGTAATTCTGCATGATCTCTCCTAAAAGCTGCGCTCTGGTGAGATGCGGGATCCCTTTTTCCATAGTAGCGACATATTCGGGATTGTCTTTGTGAATCGCACTGGTAAATACGACACAATCGATATCATCGGTAATATTCCCGGCACGTTGTCCATAAAATACATTGATCCCCTTTCTTTCCAGAGTTTCGGTGAGGGGGCTTTTGGAACGGTCGGAACCGGACACACGGAAGCCGGCATCCTTCAGAATCTCTGCGAGACCGCTCATGCTGATACCGCCGATACCTACAAAATAAATGGACGAGGGGTGATTAAAGTCTATCTGATACATATTGGCACTTCCTTAATATAGTGTAGTTGCATTGCTTATTATGTAACTATTCAGAGCAGTTACCTTATTATTAACATTATATACATAGGAACGAAAAAAAACAATCCATAGGTACGATTTTGAAAAAATGTGTAAGTTTACTATTTTTTGCAAAACCAATCCAGACGGGATTGGCATAAATTGACAAAAAGCTTACAAAAGATAAGCTAATTATGTAAAAAATGGATATAAAAATCGTAAAATGACAAAAAAACCTAGTAATAAATATTCACTTTCCTTTGGCAATGTGTTATAATCAGATTATCACATCCGAAGGAAAGAGCAGGCACTTTTTCGAGACAGATGGATACATCGGATAATAGCCGCGAGCGACTATTTATTACAACAGGTGGAAGGCTAGATAGAGGTGAGGATATGATTAAGAAAGAAATGATAGCCATGCTATTGGCTGGAGGACAGGGAAGCCGTCTGGGTGTTTTGACATCCAAGGTTGCTAAACCTGCCGTTGCATTTGGAGGCAAGTACCGCATTATCGATTTTCCCCTTTCTAATTGTATTAATTCGGGAGTGGATACGGTAGGCGTACTGACACAGTACCAGCCCCTCAGACTGAATACCCATATCGGAATCGGTATTCCCTGGGATCTGGATCGTAATATCGGAGGAGTGACCGTGCTGCCTCCCTATGAGAAGAGTACCAACAGTGAATGGTATACCGGTACTGCGAATGCGATCTATCAGAACCTGGAGTATATGGAGAGCTATAATCCAGAGTATGTGCTGATCCTTTCCGGAGATCATATTTATAAGATGGATTATGAAGTGATGTTGGATTTCCACAAGGCCAACAATGCAGAAGTTACTATTGCGGTAATGCCTGTTCCCATGGAGGAGGCCAGCCGTTTCGGCATCATGATCGCAGATGAGAACCATCGCATCACCGAATTTGAAGAGAAGCCGGAACATCCCAGAAGCAATCTTGCAAGTATGGGTATTTACATATTTAACTGGAAGACATTGAAGGAAGCACTGATCGCTATGGCAGATCAGCCGGCACTGGATTTTGGTAAGCATGTCATTCCTTACTGCCATGAAAAGGGGGCTCCGCTGTATGCGTATGAGTTCACCGGTTATTGGAAGGATGTAGGTACTTTGAGTTCCTATTGGGAAGCCAACATGGAACTGATCGATATCGTACCGGAATTCAACCTGTATGAGGAATACTGGAAGATCTATACCAAGAGCGAGATCCAGCCCCCTGATTATATTGCTGCCGACAGTGTGGTAGAGCGCAGTATCATCGGTGAAGGCTCCGAGGTCTATGGAGAAGTATATAATTCCGTCATCGGTTGTGGTGTTACGATCGGTAAAGGAACCATGATCCGGGATTCCATTATCATGAACCAGACCCAGATCGGTGAGGGATGTGAGATCAACAAGGCGATTATCGCAGAGAATGTTGTGGTAGGTAATCAGGTAAAATTAGGTGTCGGTGAAGAAGCAGAGAATGATACGGCACCTCATATTTACAACCACGGACTTGTAACCATCGGTGAGAAGAGCGTGATTCCTGACGGTATCAGCGTAGGCAAAAACTCAGTGATATCCGGAGTGACAGCTGCTGCAGATTATGAGGATTCCCAGCTCGCAAGCGGCAAAACATTAATTAAGGCAGGTGAATAGCAGTGAGAGCGATTGGAATTATTTTAGCAGGCGGTAACAATCACAGGATGCGGGAACTTTCCCAGAAGAGAGCTATATGTGCGATGCCGATTGCAGGCAGCTACCGCAGTATTGACTTTACACTGAGTAATATGACCAACTCTCATATTCAGAAGGTGGCAGTGTTTACTCAATACAATGCAAGAAGTCTGAACGAGCATCTGAATTCTTCCAAATGGTGGGATTTCGGACGTAAACAGGGTGGATTATATGTATTCACTCCCGCTGTAACAGCAGAGAACAGCAACTGGTACAGAGGAACCGCAGATGCAATTTACCAGAATCTGCAGTTTTTGAAGGACAGCCATGAGCCTTATGTAGTTATCGCATCCGGCGACTGTGTATACAAGCTGGATTATAATAAGGTGCTGGAATACCATATCGAGAAAAAAGCAGATATCACTGTAGTCTGCCGCGATATGGAAGCCGGTACGAATGTAGAGCGTTTCGGTACGATTCGCATGAACGAGGAAAGTCGTATCGAAGAGTTCGAGGAGAAGCCCTTACAGGCGAAGACCAATACCATTTCCTGTGGTATTTATGTGGTTCGACGCAGACTGCTGATCGAGATGATCGAGAAGTGTGCTGAGGAAGACCGCTACGATTTCGTAAGAGATATCCTGATCCGTTACAAGGATCTGAAGAGAATCTATGGATACAAGATCAAGGAATACTGGAGAAATATCGCATCTGTGGATGATTACTACAGCACCAATATGGACTTCTTGAAAGCAGATGTGAGAAACTATTTCTTCAAGCAGTATCCGGACGTATATTCCAAGGTGGATGACCTGCCTCCCGCAAAATATAATCCCGGTTCCCAGGTGCGTAACAGCCTGGTATCCAGTGGATGTATCGTCAACGGTGTGGTAGAGAATTCCGTGATCTTTAAGAAGAGCTATATCGGCAATAATTGTGTGATCAAGAATTCCATTATCCTCAATGATGTGTATATTGGAGATAACACGCATATTGAAAACTGTATTGTAGAGAGCCGTGACACGATCCGTGCAAATTCGTACTTTGTGGGAGAAGGCGAAGTTAAGATCGTAGTTGAGAGGAATGAACGATACGTGATCTAAGTGATCCGGATTCTCAATGACTACATTGCGAGACTGCTTGCAGGCAGGGCAATGTGGTCATTAGGGAATCTAACAGATATGAGTAAGTAGGGCGATAGCCCGGAATACGAATATCTGTAGCGTTTCGAGAGCCTGCAGGGCGGAGAAATGCGTAGGGATCACGATAACACCAAGGGGGTTAGCAAATGCAGATTACAGATGTACGTGTTCGTAAGATCACCAAGGAAGGCAAGATGAAAGCTATCGTATCCATTACACTGGATGATGAATTCGTCGTACATGATATCAAGGTGATCGAAGGTGAAAAGGGATTGTTCATTGCAATGCCGAGCAAGAAGGCAACGGACGGAGAATACAGGGATATCGCACATCCCATCAATTCTTCCACCAGAGAGAATTTGCAAAGGGTGATCCTGGAGAGTTACGAAAAAGCATTGGAGGAGCCGGAAGAGGCAATCTAAGCTGCATAGGGATAAACAACAAAAGCTGTTGTCAACAGAGTGATCTGTGGCAACAGCTTTTTAAATTGCAGTTATCTTTTATTCCCCGGACGAAAATCAGGAACGCTGATAAGCACATAATCCGTTTTCAAATTGCAGACGATCGATCAATTCCAGGGAACCGCCGATTCTCCGGTATAGTTCTATGGTGCCTGTTGCATTGCCGCCTTCCCAGAGAGGAATGTCGGATACTTTTCCGTCAGGACTTTCATAGAGTAACGGCATCATCTGCTCTTTGCTGCAGCTTCCGGAGATCCGTACAACGGAAGTGCGGTTCTGGGCTTTGAAATGCCAGATAAAACGTTTGTTGGTCTCTTTCACTTTCCACTTGCAGCGGGACAGTGTAAGAGGTCTGCCAAAATGATACTCGAAATCTTCCCCGGTATAGGTCAGCTGCATCAGAATCCTGCGTCGCATGGGGAAAAAGAGAAATTTCGGACAACAGCCGTCGATGGCCAGAGCCGAATGCTTCAATTCCCGCCCGGTTTTCTCACTGATCAGGTGGCCGGAAGCAAATTGCAGCCAGGGTTGGTTGTAACTGCGGCCCCAATGTTTGTCCGCATAGCCATAGGATGTCTCGGGAGTTACCTCGTAGGTGACACCGTTCAAAATGACGGTCCCACGGAAAAAGGTACGGATACCTTCCCCATGCCAGAAACTTTCCAGGGCATGAACCGCAGTAAAAAAAGCATTGGCAATATAGCCGGTATGACAGGCAACCGCCTTATGCACTTCCAGATCCCAGATAAAACTGCCCGCATCGGTCATAAGAGAGCGATGTCTTGCAACCTCATCGGAGATATCAATCGAACCACTGATCCGGTTTTCGCTGTAGACACAATCCTCAAACTGCATGTAAAAGGGATCCTGGGCCACCTGCAGAGAGGTCAGGGGATAATATGCCCGAAGCTGGAGCCCGCTATCTCCCGGCTCAGGGAATACACCGGCTTTTATGCAGAGATAAGATGGTTTCAGACCATGACGTTTATAGTAGGGATGCTGACCTAAAATAGGCTGGGAAGTACCGAGAGCCGGATTTAAAATGCTGTATTCTACAAAAAAAGTGCGGGTTTCCTGCGTCGTGGAACAAATGCCCTGGAAGGAATGCCACCAGCGCATGTAGCCACGTTTTGCATCGGAACCCCGCAACATATATGCATTTCTTTTCAGATCAGATAAATTCATGGATCAAAGACTCCCCCGCTTTTGTACCCCTCAAAACAACATTTCGTAGATAATATGTATATTATAGTACTATATGTTGTGAATGACAAGAGTGTCGGAAGAATCTTAAGAATTATTTAGATATTTTCTTTGATCCGGATATCTACCGCTACATAATTGTATTCTTTTTCCGGATTTTCGCCGGTCGTCAGATAGGCAAACAGCAGGGAAAGAGGGTTGCTGCCCTGAATTTTCGGCTGTTGGCAGATGGTGGCGGCAATGGTGCCATTTTCCAGCATTTGGCGTGTGGTGGGGACCAGATCAAAAGCGATGATCCGGATCGCCTTTTTTTTACCCAGAGCCTCTACACTGCGGCAGCCTCCGTAGACACCGCCGGCGGCGAAGAACAGTGCATTGATCTCCGGGTGCTTTGACAGAAGTGTCGTTGTCTTTTCGTAGCTTTCCACTTCGTCATCGTGGATCTCCACGGTATCCACGACGCGGATCCGGTCAGAGAAAGGTTCTAATGTCTTCAGAAATCCCGCAATGCGCTCTGTGTGACAGAGAATGTTGGAGGAACCTGTGACAATACCCACGTTTACCGTGCCGGAGGTCATCAATTGCAGAAGACCGGCGGCGGTGGCACCACTGCGGGTGTAGTTGCTGCCGACATAAGCGATACGTCTGGAATTTTCAATGTCTGTATTCAGCGTGACCACGGGAATCCCCTGCTCGTATAAAGTATTGATGCAGTCGCGGATCCGTTCGTCGTTGTAAGGGGTCATGGCAATGCCGTTCACTTCTTCTGCAAGAAGCTCTTTGACTGCCTGTAACTGGGCCTCCACACCGAAAGAAATCTGTTTGGTGATCACGGTACAGTTGTAACCTGCCAGCTCTTCCGCCTTTTCATTGATTCCGGCCAGAACATCCTGAAAAAAAGGATTCCCGGTGGAAAACAGAATGACACCCAGCTTCAGCCGCTTTTTCTGCGCTGCCAGAACGAGACCGGCGCGGTTGGGTTTATAGTCCAGCTCTTTTGCAATTTTTCTGATCTTTTCGGCGGTCTCCGGGTTTACTGCGCCGCGATCGTTTAAGACGCGATCCACAGTGCCGCGGGATACTCCGGCCAATGCGGCGATTTCTTTGATGGTTGCCATAGAATACTCATGCCTTTCCGTAATATCTGTCCCAGGTATCTAGTTATAAAAGTATCATATTTCCAGAGGAACGTCAACGAAAGTGCAGAATTTGTCCGGGCACGCTGAATGGATGATGAATGATGAAATTCCATCTTCACTTTTTAGTGAAAAAATGCTGAAAACATAAAAACTTCTACTTGAAAAATTTTTTCACAACAGTTATGATAAGACTATAACGTGCACGGGCACGAAAAGGAACGAAAATGGATCACAACACAAACGTAGGAGGAAGATTCATGCTATATATTGGAATCGATCTGGGCACTTCGGCGGTAAAACTGCTTTTAATGGACAGTGAAGGGAACATCCGGAATATTGTATCCCGGGAATACCCTTTGTATTTCCCACATCCCGGCTGGTCGGAACAGAAGCCGGAGGACTGGTATGAACAGACTATGGAGGGCATCCGGGAGCTTTTGAAAGATGCGGACAAGAGCCAGGTGGCAGGCATCAGCTTCGGAGGACAGATGCATGGACTGGTCATTCTGGATGAGAAGGATCAGGTGATCCGCCCTGCCATCCTCTGGAACGATGGCAGAACCACAGAGGAATGCGATTATCTGAATAATGTGATCGGCAAAGAGAAGTTGTCTGAGTACACTGCGAATATTTCTTTCACCGGATTTACCGCGCCGAAGATCCTCTGGGTGAAAAAGAATGAGCCAGAGAACTTCGCACGGATCAAAAAGATCATGTTGCCGAAGGATTACATAGCTTATCGTCTGACCGGCGTACATTGTACGGATGTATCAGATGCTTCCGGGATGTTATTGTTTGATGTGAAGAACCGTTGCTGGTCGAAGGAAATGTGTGAGATCTGCGGAGTGAGAGAAGAGCAGTTGGCCACTTGTTATGAGAGTTATGAAAAGGTGGGCTGCGTATTGCCGGAGGTGGCAGACGAACTGGGGATTCCCGCAAATGTTGTGGTAGCGGCGGGAGCCGGGGATAATGCGGCCGCCGCTGTAGGTACCGGAACTGTAGGGGACAATATGTGTAATATTTCCCTGGGTACTAGTGGAACAATCTTTATTTCCTCCAATCATTTCGGAGTAGATCAGCACAATGCTCTGCATTCCTTTGCCCACGCAGACGGACATTACCATCTCATGGGCTGCATGCTGAGTGCCGCTTCCTGTAATAAATGGTGGATGGATGAGATCATCGGAACGAAGGATTATGCCGCAGAACAGGCGCAGATTGAGAAGCTGGGAGAAAATCATGTCTACTTCCTGCCGTATCTCATGGGCGAGCGTTCTCCCCATAATGATCCCAATGCCAGAGGAACTTTTATCGGAATGACCATGGATACCACCAGAGCCGATATGACGCAGGCGGTACTGGAAGGCGTGGCATTTGCACTGCGTGATTCACTGGAGGTGGCAAAATCTCTGGGAATCCATCTGGAGCGGACCAAGATCTGCGGTGGCGGAGCCAAGAGCCCGTTGTGGAAGAAGATGATAGCCAATATCCTGAATCTGAAGGTGGATGTGATAGAAAGCGAAGAAGGACCGGCCATGGGCGGTGCCATGCTGGCGGCAGTAGCCTGTGGGGAATATGCAAGTGTGGAGGAGATCGCGGAGAAGTTCGTCAAAGTCACCGGAACGGTAGAACCGGATCCGGAACTGGTGGCAAAATATGAAGACCGCTATCAGAAATTCCGCCAGATCTATCCGGCATGCAGACCGCTGTTTGAGATCATTAAATAACGCGTAGAAAAATCAAACAACAACATAACAAAATGAACCTCGTAATTTTAAGTTTGAGCTATAATAGAGAAAGGTTGGTAGAGTAGAATGCATATTTTATCTGTAAAAGATCCTGCATTTCGTAAGTATGGCAGAGTGATCACCAATGTGGATTTTACACAGCTGGTGGAAGAAATGAAAAAGACTCCGGTTCCTGACGGCGTGGTGTACGAGCCCGGGATCAATGCTTTGGAAGCATTACCTGTGAAAAAAGAACTGGAGACCATCACATACGGAGAAATGCCTGTACAGATCGGTTACTGCAATGGCCATAATTCCAAACTGAATGCCGTGGAATATCACAGAAGTTCCGAAATTAATGTGGCAGCAACGGATGCTATCCTGATCCTGGGGCTGTTAGCGGATGTGGCAGAAGATTTTACCTACGATACTTCTAAGATGGAAGCATTTTTAGTACCGGCCGGAACCGGTGTAGAGGTCTTCGCAACTTCTCTGCATTATGCTCCCTGTGGAGTAGACGGACAGGGATTCCAGGTAGCCATCGTGTTACCTCAGGGCACTAACTATCCGTTAGAAGGAGCACATCAGAAGGTGGAGCAGGGCAAGGCACCCAGCGAGGATGCGCTGCTTGCCGCTACGAACAAATGGCTGATCGGCCATGCGGAGGGTGGACTTCCAGAGGGAAGCTTCCTCGGGCTTGTTGGAGAGAATCTGGATGTCAGCAAATAATGGTGGCAGAATAAAAAGATTTGAACGCCGGAATCCCCTGCATGGATGTATGACGGCGGTAAAATAAATGGTGTAGAGAAAAAGAAAACGAAAATAGGAGGATTACAAAATGAGTAATTTACCCGAAGTAAAAATTGGCGTTGTGGCTGTCAGCCGTGACTGTTTCCCCGAGAGTCTTTCCGTGAACAGAAGAAAAGCTCTGATGAAGGCTTATACTGAGAAGTATGGAACAGACAGTGTCTATGAGTGCCCGGTATGTATCGTAGAGAGCGAGATCCATATGGTACAGGCTCTGGAAGACATCAAGAAGGCAGGCTGTAATGCACTGTGCGTATATCTGGGCAACTTTGGCCCCGAGATTTCCGAGACCTTACTGGCAAAGCATTTTGACGGTCCTGCAATGTTCATTGCAGCAGCAGAAGAGACCCAGAATGATCTGGTAGGCGGCAGAGGCGATGCTTACTGCGGTATGCTGAATGCAAGCTACAACTTAAAGCTTCGTAATGTAAAAGCTTATATCCCCGAGAATCCCGTAGGAACTGCAGCGGAATGTGCAGATATGCTGCATGAGTTCATTTCTATCGCAAGAGCTATTGTGGGCTTAAGTGATCTGAAGATCATTTCCTTCGGCCCCAGACCTTTGAACTTCTTAGCTTGTAATGCACCCATCAAGCAGTTGTACAATCTGGGGGTAGAGATCGAGGAGAACTCCGAACTGGATCTGTTCGAAGCCTTCAAGAAGCATGATGGAGACGAGAGAATCCCCGCCAAGGTAAAAGAGATGGAAGCAGAACTGGGGGCAGGCAACCATAAGCCCGAAGTACTGCCTAAGCTGGCTCAGTATGAATTGACACTGTTAGACTGGATCGAGGCTCACAGAGGATATCGTAAGTATGTAGCCATTGCCGGAAAGTGCTGGCCGGCATTCCAGACCCAGTTTGGTTTCGTACCCTGCTATGTGAACAGCCGTCTCACCGGTATGGGCATCCCCGTATCCTGTGAAGTAGATATTTACGGCTGCTTAAGTGAGTTCATCGGAACCTGCGTCAGCGCAGATACCGTAACTCTGCTGGATATCAACAACACTGTTCCCGATGATATGTACGAAGAGTCCATCAAGGGTAAATTCAACTATACCCACAATGACACCTTCATGGGATTCCATTGCGGTAACACCAACTCCAAGAAGCTGACCTCCTGCAACATGAAGTACCAGATGATCATGGCAAGAACCCTTCCCGAAGAGGTAACCCAGGGTACTCTGGAAGGAGATATTGTTCCCGGAGACATCACCTTCTATCGTCTGCAGTCTACCGCAGACAACAAGCTGCGCGCATATATTGCACAGGGTGAAGTACTTCCTGTAGCTACCAGATCCTTCGGTGGTATCGGTATTTTCGCTATCCCCGAAATGGGACGTTTCTATCGTCACGTACTGATCGAGAAGAACTTCCCTCACCACGGTGCTGTTGCTTTCGGACACTTCGGCAAGGCTCTGTACGAAGTATTCAAGTACATCGGCGTACCCGTAGAGGATCTGAATTTCAACCAGCCGAAGGGAATGCTGTATCCTACCGAGAATCCTTTTGCATAAAAAGAACTTAAGTAACTGAAAAGTTAGTTTGGTGTAAATAGTCCAAAAACGATGAATTCCGTACAAAAAAAG
>NZ_QUEC01000035.1:0-33511 GCF_003478095.1 Clostridium sp. AF34-10BH | reverse complement strand
TTGCATGTGTTAGGCACGCCGCCAGCGTTCATCCTGAGCCAGGATCAAACTCTCATGTTAAAATGGTGTTTGTGTCCTACCAGTTTATCTGGCATTGTTTACTGTTAATTCGGGTAGCTTGTCAATCTTTCGATCAACTTGCTTGTTCTTGAATTTCTCTGAAAATCTTGGAATTTTCAGGGTTGCATTACTGTTTATTTGTCAAAGATCATAACCTCTTGCTTCGCAAGAGCTGTGTTGCTTTGCCGTTGTTTTCAGCGACAGCTTTGATAGTTTATCATAACCATTTCTGTTTGTCAACAACTTTTTTCAAGTTTTTTGACTTTTTTACAACAGCCAACGGAGAAGGAGGGATTTGAACCCTCGCGCCGCTATTAACGACCTGCACCCTTTCCAGGGGTGTCCCTTCAACCTCTTGGGTACTTCTCCAGATAGTTGATTCTAATAATCTATATAATTATCGGCGGCACGAATGCCTAGCGGAGAGAGTGGGATTCGAACCCACGCGCCCTTTCGGACAAACGGTTTTCAAGACCGCCTCGTTATGACCACTTCGATATCTCTCCGAATGTGTGTCTTAAGTCTTTGTCATCTGTGTTGCTCACCTGACGACAAAAGCTATTCTAACAAAAAGGTCTGCTATTGTCAACACATTTTTACACAATTTTTATTTTATTTTTTTAAGATGAGAAAAAGCCCATTTTATCACGTTTTTGGGCTTTTCCTCTTTTTGCTGAATACAGTTTTTTCTATGAATTGTGTCTGTTATCATGTAATTGTTACAAATATTCCTACTATTTGCTTTTTACCACTGTCTGCTTTTCCCTGCAAGATACAACTCCCAGTCCGTCATATGATTTTCCATATTAGTGATCAGAACCACTTTGCAGTCATTCTCAGAGTAGGTCACTTCTCTCTGCCACTTGTAAAAATCCGGCCCGTCTCCCAGATTTCTCATATAGCCCATCAGGCGTTTCAGGCAGTAAGCTGTCTCCTTCACATCCGTCAGGCAATCATTGGCATAAAAGTCTTTCCATTTTCCGTGTTCCCGGTCCCTCATGGCGCTGTCCGCCGCTTCAAATGCTTCTGCAGCATTACCCAACAGGAAGAAGGCCTTCTTATATTCCTTCCGTTCATATGTTGCAAATGCTTCTGTAAATAAGATAGCTCCCTGTAGACAATTCCGGTGGATTTTCACCTGCAGCAATACGGAATCTTTCCATAATTCATTTTCCCCAACGGTAAGGCCGCACTCATACAGACCCTCAAGCTGTTTTCCCGTCTGCAGACATTTTCCTGTAAACCATTCCATCTGTGCAGCAAAAGTATCCTTATGAATACACCAGAACAGTTCTTCCACCGGTTCTGCAGCTCCGTTCTTCATCCAGCTATAGATAAAATCCCTCACAACATAATTATAGAATTGTTCTCCGGCATGCTCATCCTCTTTCTCTCCAAAGGGTAACATAGCCCTCGGATAATCGCGAATGCAGTCTTCCATAATGGAAAGCTGCGCAGTATCATTCTCCGCCCCATAGTATTCGGTGACATAACGCTTTCTATGCTCTTCTGCCGACAGAGCATCCTGTTTCCACAGATTGGCAATAAAAGAAAGAGGATATACATGCGGCTTGATATTGGATGCATTGACAAGCCACAGGTCCGTAATTCCATGCCTCATAGCATCCGTAAGCTCTTTTTCCACGAACTCCATGGAATTAGGCAGCATGGTAATATGGTTGGCCGCCTGTAAATCATAGAAGGATACATGATAATAGGTGCCATGCCGTCCCTTATCTCCTTCCTCCGGCAACGCTGACACTCTGGGGTTATGATTGCCTTGACGTCTGGATACCATCTTGCCGTAACCGTTGTCCGCCCAGATCAGGATCACATCCTCCGGGATCTGCAGGCAGCCCTCCCGATATAATTCCAGAATTTCACCGTACAGATTTGTGCAGAACACTGCGTCCGGAATCTGCTCTCTGACCATGGCATATTGCTTCTTCATAATATTGCTGATTAGCTCTCCACGTTTTTCAGGTGTGTCAAAAGCGGAATCATTTTCCCAGAACGGTACATCGCCCTGTCCCCGGAAGCCAATATTCCAGATGACTTCCTCGTCCTTTTGCCGTCCGATGGCGTCTTTCCATAATCCTTCAAACAAATCTTTATGTTTCAAATACGAAGGTTCCAGATCCGGGTAAGCCCGCAGGAACATTTCCGCTCCCAGCGGCTCCGCATGGTGATGTGTGATCATCAGCCCCATATCCGACGCAATAGGCGCATAGATTCTGGAATTTTTATCTGTTCCGGGAATCACCAGATTACCGCCGCAGCGAAGCAGCGCTTCAAACACCATTTCCCATGGATAGTCTTTTGATACGCCGGCTGTCCAATGGCTGATCAGTACTTCATCATTAATGAACCAGCCGCGGTACCGGATCCTGTCCGCCTCTGAATGGTATGTACCGCAAGGAATCTCTACATAAGATTTCACTTCCATCTTCTGATCATTCCAGAACCAGAATGGCAGCACTCCAAGGTAGGTTTCACTAAGGTAATTTAATGCATAGATAAAGGAACGGGCATCCGCTCCGTAGATCGTAATCTCCTGTTCTGTCACTTCCAGCTCATATTGTTCCGGTTTCAGATCTTTTTTGCACAAAATGATCCTGTTTCTATTCTTGACTATGTCAGTCAAAGTCTTTTCCATGTCTCTCCGAAACCGCTCACAGGCAAATTCTACGGCTTTTTCTGTTACAGCATCCGAAAGTAAGGTAGTGTTTCTACTTAACTGAAATGGGTTCATGCTCTTCTCCCTCTGTCTGTCATAATGATAGCAACATTATAAAAAAATGGGGTTCTTGTATCAAGATACAAAAAAGCCCGTTTCACTGACAAAATTTGTCTGTGAAACGGACTTCTGTATTTTTCTTAATTATCTGCCGGATTACAGTTTCAGATCATCCAACAGCATCTCTGCGTAGATTCCACCGATCTCTTTTAACCCTCTGGCGATCAGAGAAGCAAAATTCACGGCACCATCATAACGCAAATGCGTATTGTCCTCGGATTTCTCCGGATGATTCTTGTACTCCCCCTCCGGGAAGAACATGTACCATCTTCTGCTGTTCTTCTCTCCGGCTTTTTTTAATTCCATACGGCTCATGCTGTAGAGATCCACCAGAGGAACATTATTTTTCTCCGCGGTCTGCTTCATAGCAGCCACATAATCGGAATGTGCTCCGATCCCCAAGTGTTTCTCATCCATAAAGCATCTGCGCTCTAAGGGAGTGATCAGCACCGGATAAGCGCTATGATCTTTTGCCACACGGATAAAGGTTTCAAGATTCTCCATGTAAGTGGAAAAAGGCTCTGTATATCTGGTGGGATCCTCTTTTTTCTCGTCATTGTGTCCAAACTGGATAAACAGGAAATCTCCTGCACCAATTTTCTCCTCTATGGCTTTCAGTCTCCCCTCGTCCATAAAGCTTTTGGTGCTCCTGCCGTTCTTGGCATGGTTTACTATCTGATACTCATTTTTAACAAATAAAGGAAATACCTGGCCAATGCCCGTCTGTGGATATGTTGTGAAATCATTGGTCTGGACCGTGGAATCTGCAGCCCAAAAAATTCTGTTCATTTCTGCCCTCATTTCTGCGCTTCCCCTGCGCATCTTTTCTTGCGGAATTTGCCCGCAGATACAACACAAGGGAAACCGAAGTTTCCCTTGTCTAAGTCTAAGTACGTGTGAGAAGAAAATCACTCCTTAACAGCGCCGATATTAACACCCTTTACGAAGTATTTCTGCAGGAAAGGATACAGTGCCATGAAAGGAAGGATTGCACATACGATCGCTGCATAGAACAGAGTGTTCTGTGATACTGAATACTGCGTGGTAGGGGTATCACCATCCATGATCATATTACGTAACTGATACTGGAAGTTAACCTGATCAGGATTGGTAATATAGATCTTAACGGTAGAATAGTCATTCCATACGGTTACTGCGAACATCAGGCCGATGGAAGCCAGAGCTGCTTTGGACAGAGGAAGCACGATCTTGAAGAAGATTCCCATAGGGGAACATCCGTCGATCTCGGCCGCCTCGAACAGGCTGGCAGGTATTCCTTCGAAGAAGTTACGCATCAGTACCAGGTTGTACACGTTCATACCGTGCTTTACCACCAGGATCCACATGCTGTTAACCAGGTGTAACTGCTTCATTACCAGGTACTCGGGGATCATACCACCGGAGAAGATCATGGTAAACAGAAGGAAATATGCGAAGAAGTTACGTCCGGGCATATCAAACTGGATCAGTACATAGCCACCCAGGGTGGACAGGAGCAGACCAAGGAACGTACCGAGCACGGTTGTGATCACGGAGTTGATGAACGGTCTGTAAAGTCTCTGGGTATGAATGATGGTCTTATAGCCATCTAAGGTAAAATCCTCCGGCCACAGTCTGAACTGGTATACACCCACAGCATTGAAGGAGTCTACTACTACCTTCCAGATAGGTACCAGAACCAGGAGGCCGATGAGAATAAATACGATGTAGTTTACAATATCGAATACATGAACCTTTTTCTTAGGTTTACGATAAGCTGTCTTTGCCACGTTTAACACCTCCTATACAATGCCACGGCCACGGGTCTTCTTACTAGCCCAGTTACATATCAGTACCAGTACACAGCCAACCAGGGACTTGAAGAGACCAACTGCTGTAGAGTAACCATAGTTCGGCAGAGCGATTGCGAATGTCTGACGATAAATATAAGTAGAAATAACATCAGATACGCTGTATACCGCATTGTTGTACAATACGAATACGGACTCGAACATATTCATAACCTTAGCAAGGTTCAGGATCAATACAGTGATAATAGTATTGGACAGTGCAGGCAGCGTTACGAAACGCATCTTCTGCATACGGGTTGCACCGTCGATATCAGCTGCTTCATACAGCTCCGGGTTGATACCTGCCAGAGTAGCCAGGAAGATAATGGTTCCCCAACCGGTCTCTTTCCAGATATTGATAATGTAGAAGATCGGTCTCCACCATGCAGTGCTTGCCAGGAAATAAATTCCCTTGGCATCCGGTGCCAGGATGCCCCAGTCACGCAGCATTCCGTTTACCAGACCGGTAGAGGAGGGAGACAGGAACAGGCTGAAGATAGATGCAACTACTGCCCATGACATAAAGTGGGGCAGATATATAATAGTCTGCAAAGTTTTCTTTGCAAAGAGATTTCCCATTTCATTTAAGAAGATTGATACGATAACCGCAGTGAAGGTCGTGATCAATAACTTCATGATACTCAGTTCCAATGTGTTCCTGAATGCACTCCAGAACGCATCGGTCTTAAACATACTGTAAAAGTGCTTGAGTCCCACAAAAGTAGGAGCACCTACGGGCTTGTAATCGTAGAATGCATAACGAATACCAAGCATGGGCCAGTAATACATGATCAAAATAAATATAAATACAGGCAGGAACATTACATAATAGCCTCTGTTATTCCAGATCCGGAGACCCAAAGGCTTGTGACGTACTTCTACGCCGGTGGATGTGGTGATTTTCTTTTTCTTGCTCATACCATCCCTCTTCCTTTCAACTTCATCTCACACATTCTTTTCTCTCTAAAATATCCTGTCCCATGGGCTTTGTATCCCGATGGGACAGGATAATTATATCATATTTTGCAGCTTCCGCTACTCTATTACGGTCTCAATTACTGATTCAGTTCAGCTAAGCACTGATCAATGATACTGCCAACAGTGTCAACGTAGGTCTGCATAGCTGCATCTACATCGCCGCCATCAACTACTACAGAAGTGATAGCTGCCAGCTTAGCATCATAGATGGTACCGGACTCGTTGGTGTAGGTCTCAGAGGTAGGAGACTGAGGAGCATCCTTGCAGTTCTCGGTGAAGAACTTGTTACCTTCTGCAGCCAGGCTGGAGATATCGTTAAAGCCGTTGTCCAGAGAGCAGATAACCAGAGCGGGATCCATAGCGTTCTTCTTCCATACGGAGTTAGGATCGTTAGGAGACTGCTTTAAGTGGAACTGACCATCTTCGTACTCGTAAGACTTCTCTTTGTCAGTACCTGCATTGATGGTGAAGCTTTCAGCCTTGGTAGACCAGTGAACATCCTCTGCACCGTAGGTCCACAGTGTCTGCACCTTGTCACCATCCATCATGGTCTCGATGAATGCATCGAAGATAGCCTGCTCACGGGAATTGTCTCCGTCACCGTCATCAATGATAACCCATACAGGAGCTTCTCTGTTCAGGTAAGCACCAACCTCAGC
Organism: Clostridium sp. AF34-10BH; assembly: GCF_003478095.1. Taxonomy (NCBI): domain Bacteria; kingdom Bacillati; phylum Bacillota; class Clostridia; order Eubacteriales; family Clostridiaceae; genus Clostridium; species Clostridium sp. AF34-10BH. Next base: position 27,188 of record NZ_QUEC01000035.1, on the reverse strand, counting down.
GATAGGAGCCAGCTCAACCAGCTTCTCATCAACACCGTTCTTGATCAGGTTATCGGTCAGAGTCTGATACCAGGAACCTGCCCAGTAAGTGAATACACCTGAAGAACCGGTCTGATCGTTAGAGAACCATTTCTCACGAGCGATCTTGGTAGAAGCGGTCAGGGTCTCAGGGTCGATAGCGCCATCCTTGTAAGCCTGCTGTAATCTTAACAGAGCTGCCTTGGTAGCATCGGTCTGGAATCCATCGTACCAGGTACCATTCTCATCCTGCAGGATTGCGGGATAAGAATCCTGCCAGAACTCAGGCAGATAGTTTACATAAGGAGCCTCGTTACCAACGAAACCAGCTGCGATAACACCATAGGTATCACCGGTTACGCCGTTGCCATCGGGATCTTCGTTGTGGAACTTTAACAGCATGTTGTAGTAATCATCATAAGTCTTGATGTCTTCAGCCTTCAGGCCAACTGCATCTAACCATGCCTGCTTAACGTAGGTAACACATCCATTACCATAGGTAGGAGCGAAACCATACAGATGACCTTCCTCATCCTTCAGGTTCTCGTTGATCTCAGGCAGGATCAGGTGAGACTGGAATTTAGCGTTTGCATATGCTTCGGACATATCCCACAGCAGACCGGTAGGTGCATACTGCTTGAACATATCTGCACTCATGATCATTACATCAGGATAGTCACCGCCTGCGAACAGACGACCTACTGCATCGGTATAACCGGAATGGTCTAACTGCTGGACGTTCATCTTAATAGGATGACCGATTGCTTCGGATACTGCATCATCCCACTGCTGAACGAATTCAGCCTGGCCGTTATCAACGGTTGCGGTCAGAGTACCATTAACTACTACGTTAATCTCCTCCAGATTGTAAGCTTCGGTAGATGCTGCCTCGGTAGAAGCTGCTGCGCTGCCAGTTGCTGCGCTGTCGGTGGATGCTGCAGGAGCATCATTGCTGCTTCCGCATGCTGCTAAGGAAGCTACCATAGCAGATGCTAAAAGTACGGATAATACTTTTCTCTTCATTTCTTTCCTCCCTAAAAATTTGGAATCATGATTTGTCATGGGGTCATTCCCTTGACTTGCCCTCACCTTACCATCCGTCACCTGGAAAAACAAGTTACAATTTTTGCGTTCGGGTGCAAATTTTGACCACCGAATCTGCAAACCCTTGATTTTACTGCATTCTTTGAAAGCACTTACATTTGATATTTTTAAATTTGAAAGGGGTTACATCTTGCTTCCTTTGTAAGTAACTGATACAATATACATGGTTTATTCGGTATATTATCTAAAAAAATTGAGACACGGGAGTGATCATGAATGATTTTTAATAAAAAAGACACCCTTAATGATACAAATTATACAAGCCACAACAATACATTAATGCTGAAAATGGTAACCTCTTACAGTATTTTCCTGCTGATCATTCTGGTTTTGTTCATCTTTTTATACCGTTCTACGATAAATAACGCGCGTGATTCTTATGATCAGCAGAACGAGACAACCCTGATCAGCAATGCAGAGCTGTTTGAAAGCGATCTGAATATCATGGAAGTCTATTGCAGACAGCTTCTGCAGAACGACACTTTCCGGAAAGTCATGAATTATGAGAATACCTATTACCCTTTTACGGAAATGGGAAATGAATTGCAGAACTCTCTGGCTACCAATGTATATGCAGAAGCTCTTCTTCCGTTAAAAGAGTCCTTTGTCTATTTTCCGGAGACAGACTATGTATTGAATCCTACTTATTTTATATCCGCAAAGCGGTTCTATAGCTGGATCCAGAAGTATCCTTCTACCGAAAAAGAAATGTGGCGATCCTACATGACGGAACCGGAATACGAGAACCGCTTTCTTCCCATGGATCAGTTCATGCCAAATTACAGCGAAAAATACTATATGTATATCATCGACCTGAACGATCTCTATTATATGGATGCCAATGCGAAGGTCTGCTTTATCTTCGAACAGGATAAGATGGCGGATCTGTTCGACTGTGTTCAGATGGATGGTGATAATTTCCTGGCGGTGACCGCGGAAGATGACTCCACCGTGCTTACGATAAATACTCCGAACAGCATTTCCGCAGAAATGTTGGATTCTCTGGACTTTAATAAGGGCTATGCAGAGGTCCGGATCGATGGGCAGAACTTTACTTTGGGGAAATACGTTTCGGATAACACCAGTTATTCTTACTATTTCAGCTTCCCGCCCTACAAGGCGACCGCCGGATTGGGTGGCACCCAGCTGCTTTTCATCTTTTTTGCCCTGCTGGCATTGCTTACAGGCGGCTGTCTGGTCTATTATTTCTCCCGCCGCAATGTCCGCCCGATCATTGAGCTTGGGCAGGAATTGCAGACCGCTGTGGAAGTACAGAAAAATCTGCAGGAAGTGGTAGACAGTCAGCGTCCGATCATCTGTACCTCCTATGTGAGACAGCTGTTATCCGGTACTGCTACTTCCGAGGATGAAGTTACCTACATGGAAAACTATCTGGGTATTGCGGATTCTTCTTATTATAATGTGTTGTACATCGTCTACTATAATAATTTCGGAGACAATACAGAAATCACTCTCCCCGGCGGCGTGGAATCCATGGAAGAACTGGAAAAGATCATCGAGTCCGCACTGGAGAATTTCTTCGGTACACCGCTGTTCTATTTCAGCCCCTCGGACCGTACCTATTCCGTTTTGCTGCACTGCTCAGAGGAAGAAGAAAAGGATCTGATCCTGAAGATCAACAACTGCATCCTGCGTCTGCATGATTATCTGCTGGACACTTACGACATCTGGCTTTTCGCAGGTATCGGACGCAATACGGATTCCCTGATGAACGTATGGGAATGCTACCAGCAGGCCTCCGAGGCTGTCAGCTATACCACGAAGAACTACATTTTCTTCCCGTATGAATTCATTAAAAAGGATTCCAACGTGTTCTATTATCCGCCGGAGATCTCCACGAAGCTGATCCATTTCATCTCCACTGGCAATACTCCGCAGGTACTGGAGCTGTTCAATCTGATCCACCAGGAAAATATCGAGGAACGTACCCTGCCGGTCAACCTGTTAAAATACCTGCTGTCAGATATCCGTAACACTTTATTAAAAGCAAGATTTGCACTGCCTCAGGATGCAGATTCCGAAGCTGTAAAGGTGCTGGATGAACGTTTCAATGAGCACCTGACCTTCAAATTGTGCGAAGATCTTGCCTTATCCCTGTGTAATCTCTTCGGCAATAAGGAGGATGACAATACGTTATCCGCCACCATTGAGAAATATATTAAGGAAAATTACAAGGACCCTTCCTTAGGGCTTAACAAGATCTCCGATGAATTCCAGATCTCAGAGAGCTATTTCTCCCATATGTTCAAGGAAAAGACCGGAGTCAACTTCTCCACTTATCTGGAGAATATCCGCATGACAGAGGCCGCAAGACTGATCAAGGAGACCGATATCAGTCTGAATGAGCTGTATATTGCTGTGGGATATAATAATTCCAATACTTTCCGGCGTGCCTTCAAGAAGGTATACGGAGTGACCCCCAGTGCCATGCGGGAAAAATAGAACAATCTCTTGATAGAAATGCACAAAGGAACAGCCGGGACATCTTCGGAGGATTTAATCCTCCAGAAATGCCTCGGCTGTTTTCATATCTTCCGGCGTTGTGATCTTAATATTCTGATAAGAAGCCTCTACCAGCTTCACTCTTGTCTCAGTAAACAGTTCCACCACGCTGGCATCATCCGTTACCTGAATGCCCTGTTCCTGCATCCTGGGAAGACGATTTTTCAGTCTCTCGTATGCCTGCAGGATCAGGCTGGTCTCAAATACCTGCGGTGTCTGGATATTCCAGACGGTTCTTCGATCCGGAGTGGACAGGGCAAAGCCTTCTCCGTCACTGATCTTTACCGTATCCTTGCTCTGTACCGCCGCCACACAGGCCTGATATTGCACGGCCGCTGCATAGGTATCTTCTAATATCTTCTCTGTCAGAAAAGGTCTGGCTCCATCGTGAATGAACACATATCCGTGCTCATTGGGTACTTTCAACCGTCCGTCAGCAATCAGCTGTAAGGCTCTCCCCACGGACAGATACCGTTCCGCTCCTCCAGAAGTAATAATATTTACTTTGGTAAAATGATATTTTTGCACGATTTCTTCCCGGACATAGGGAATATCCTGCTCTGCCGTCACCAGAATGCAGTCATCAATGATCCGGGATTCCTCCACCGCATGCAAGGCATACCAGATCAGTGGCTTTTCTTTTAACGGTAAAAACTGCTTCGCCACCGCCGACTGCATGCGGCTTCCGCTGCCCGCCGCAAGGATAATAGCGGTACATCTGGGCTTTTCCCCATTCTCCTGAGGCTCCTGTCCGTTTTCCATCTCATTTTTCATGCTGTAATCTTCTGTCTCATTTCTGTCCTGTGCTACTCTGTCTACCATATTGTGTCTGTCTTTCCTTGAAGTCTTTTTTCGGTTCTTATCGCTCGCCCAGCTTTAAATTCGGCACCGCATTCAGATCATAACCGCTGCGGACACCCTTAATGTACTCGTAATAGCCGGCCACACCGATCATCGCCGCATTATCGGTACAGAAAATGGGGGAGGGATGATAAAATGCTATGTTACGTTTTCCGCATTCTTCCTCAAACGCTGCCCGCAGGGAAGAATTCGAAGCCACGCCGCCGGCAATGGCAAATTTATTCAGTCCATAAGCCTTCACTGCATGGAGGGAATGGCTCACCAGCACATCTACGACTGCTTTCTGGAAGGAAGCAGCCACATCCGCCTGATTAATCTCTTCTCCCTTCATCTGGCATCCGTTCAGATAGTTCAGCACTGCGGATTTCAGACCGCTGAAGCTGAAATCATATTCATTCTCCGCCACTGCTGCTCTGGGGAAGTGGATGGCATCCGGATTGCCCTCCTTCGACACCTTGTCAATCTTGGGACCGCCGGGATATCCCAGTCCGATGGCACGAGCCACCTTGTCAAAAGCTTCTCCCGCCGCATCATCTCTGGTCCGTCCGATGATCTCATATTCACCGTAATCCTTGACCACCACCAGATGTGAGTGGCCGCCGGACGCCACCAGACAGATAAAAGGAGGCTCCAGTTCTTTATTCTCAATGAAGTTGGCACTGATGTGTCCCTCAATATGATGTACTCCAACCAGGGGAATTCCGGTAGCAAAACTGATTGCTTTTGCCTCAGATACACCCACCAGAAGTGCTCCCACCAATCCGGGACCATAGGTCACCGCAATGGCGGTAATGTCTTCCAGCGTCACATGGGCATCGGCAAGCGCCTGCTCAATGACCTGATTGATCTTCTCGATATGTTTGCGGGATGCGATTTCCGGCACCACACCACCGTACAGGGTATGTAATGCAATCTGTGAGGAAATGACGTTGGAAAGCACTTCCCTGCCGTTTTTCACCACAGAAGCCGCTGTCTCATCACAGGAGCTCTCAATTCCCAGAATATAAATATCTTTTTGTTTTTCTGTCTCTGCCATTTTTCTGCCTACTTTGCTTTTAATTATTCTCCTGCTGTTCCAGACTGTCATTCAACTGATCCGCCGTCTCCCAGCCGTAGATCCTCCATTTGCGGTTTTCATCCCTGCGAAGCAGATATACCAGCATGGTGGAACTCTTTTTTCCGTTTTCCGTCATGCCATAGCCACAGGCAATCCGGGCAAAAGAATATCCGTCTGCTGTATAATAGTCCACATTGGTGCTGGACGCAAGAGAAACACTTGTTATTTTTCTCTTATTGTCCTTATAGTTCTTAACCTCTCCCTGTAATCGGGTCAGATAGGTATCTTCTTCGTTATTTGCCCGGAGTTCCTCATCGAACAGCTGAAGGGATTTCCTGCCCAGTTCCTGAAGCTCCTCCGTGGTACAGTCTTCATTGTAGAAGCATTTGATCAGATCATTGTAATATCTGATTACTTCCTTAGGTGTCGCAGGATAATTATTGGTCAGATCTCTGGAGAGTGCCGTATCCACCTCTGACATAATGGCCTCCTGCTGTTCTGTCCTGCTTTTTCCCGACAGATACGAATAATATCCCACTACCAGGACAATGAGGAAGATCAGAAAAACCGTAATTTTCGTCATCGACGTGTTGTTTTTTTTCATATTTTCCTACTTCCCTTCATCAAAGTTCAATTCCATGGTCCAGCCGTCCTTTGCCGCATAAGCTGCGGGGAAAATCTTCCGGACATCATCCATGAATTCCTCAGGTCTCGTCATAGAAGGGCTGTAATGTGTCAGCCACAGTTTCGGTGCCCCCACTTCTTTTGCGATCTTCGCCGCTTCGTACATTGTCATGTGCTTATGTTCTCTGGCTTTGACCAGCTTGTCGGGTTCGCCATACATTCCTTCCAGAATCAGCAGATCCGCTCCCTGGGCATTCTGACGGATGCTTTCAGTAGGACGGGTGTCTGTACTGTAGGTCACCTTCAGGCCCTTTCGTTCCGCTCCCAGTACCATATCCGGAGTGAAGACTCTTCCGTTTTCCTCCAGAGTCTCCCCCTTTTGCAGACGGCTCCAGAATTTCATGGGGATTTCCTGCTCCAAAGCTCTGTCCTTATCAAATCGACCCGCACGGTCAATCACCATACTGTACCCATAACAGAGCACATTGTGGTTCACTTTGAAGGCTTCCAGACGAAATCCTTCAAAAGAAAATGTCTGGGCATTCTCCGTGATCTCCATGCATTTTACTTCAAAAGGAAGCTCCGGTGCGATCACCCGCAGAGAAGCCACCACTTTGGCAAGTCCCCTGGGCCCGATCAGGAGCAGCGGTTCCGTGCGCTCTGCATTTCCCATGGTCAGAAGCATTCCCGGAAGACCGCTGATATGATCTGCGTGAAAATGGGTAAAGCAGATAATGTCGATGGGGTTCGGGCTCCAGCCTTTTTCCCTCATGGCAATCTGGGTGCCCTCTCCGCAGTCGATCAGAATACTTTTCCCGTTATAGCGCATCATCAGGGAGGTCAGCCATCTGTAAGGCAGTGGCATCATTCCTCCGGTTCCCAATAAGCAAACGTCTAACATCTTTCCTCGCAATCTTGCCTAAGCAGCATCTTTTTGTTCTTTCTGTCTATAAAAGCTCTGTCTCCGGCATTTCTTCCACCGGAACGGCAAACGTATGGATCCATTTGTCATAGCAGTCTTCGCACAGGTCAAACTTGTGTCTGAGCCCGTCTTTCCTGCTGAAATAGCCAAATCTCACATCTGCGGCGAAACATCCTTCACGGACGATTTCATTTTCTATCTTCAACTCCTTGCCGCAGCCGTTACAGATTACCTGCTGTAATTTACCGTTTTCTTCTTTTCGCATCCTGTTTCCACCTTTCTGACTGTAAATGTTACCTTTTGACCCTGGCATCATTATAATGGATAATCCGCCGGAAAAGTGATGGTAATACTTGTTAACGGCGCCACATGATCATGGCATCCTCTGTCGGTTTTTCATAAAATTTCGGGCGGATCCCCTCGGAGACAAAACCGAATTTCTCATACAAGTGGATGGCCGGTGCATTGCTCACTCTGACTTCCAGCGTATATGCTGTGATCCCGCGCTCATTGCCGAGGCGTAACAACTCTTCCAGCATTTTGCCGCCAATGCCCAGATTTCGATATTCCGGTGCTGTCACCACGTTGTCGATATTGCCCTCATGAAAACTGTCCGTCAGCCCGGCGCAGCCCGCGATATGACCGTCTGCCTCCGCCACGACATACAGGCAATAATCTCTCGTCAGAAGTCCTCTGAAATCTTCCGCCAACCATGGCATGCTGAAGGACGCAGCTTCGATCCGGCTCAGTTCTTCGATATCCGTATTCTGTAACTTACGAACTTCTATTTTCATGCCTGTGCCTCTTTTGCAGCCTTCTCCTGTTCCTCTCGTTCCCGCTCTGCCTGGCTCTTACGCAGGTATTCGGGTTCATGCTCCGCTGCGGTCACCGTTCTGCCATGTGCATAGTAGACAGCTCCCAGAGAAGCCACACTGGCAGCACGCTGACGATTATTTGCAGCCGGAGCAAAGGAGCAGGGAACCTTCAGTTTCTGTAAGATCTGTTCCCTGTAGACCGGAACGCCGTCTCCTAAGAAGATCACTTCCCGTCCCAGACGGTTTAATTCCTCCACCAGCTCGTCCACGGCAATAGCGCACTGCTCTTTGATACTGTGCATCACAAGTTGATGTTCTGAGCTTTCCTTTTCCGGGATCTCCTCTTTACAGAACTCATAAATTCCGGTATATACCTGATTCCTTCTGGCATCCATGATGGGACATACCAGCTTGTCCGTTCCCCAGAGGTTAAAAGCCAGTCCCTCCAGTGTCGGGACCTCTACCAGCGGAAGGTTCAGTGCCAGTCCCAGTCCCTTTGCCGTAGCCGCCCCGATCCGAAGTCCGGTAAAAGAACCAGGTCCTGCGGAAATGGCAATCGCATCAATGGTATGCAGATCCAGATCGATCATCTGCCGGATCTCATCCAGCATGGGTAATAATGTCTGGGAATGTGTTTTCTTGTAATCCGTGGTGTATTCCGCGATCAGGACGTCATCCTCCACGATGGCGGCGCTGGCCACCAGTCCGGAACTGTCCAAAGCTAATATTTTCATACTGTAGTCCTCTCCTCAATCGTGATCCGGCGGTAATCAAAGCCTTTCTCCAGATCCTTTTCTATGGTCACCTGCCTGTAATGTTCCGGCAGGATCTCTTCGATCAGATTCGCCCACTCGATCAGGCAAAGTCCTTCCCCGTAAAAACAATCCTCATAGCCAATCTCCTCCATCTCCTCAACATCGCCAATACGATAGACATCAAAATGGTAAAAGGGCATACGTCCTTCCTCGTAGATCTGCACAATGGTAAAGGTCGGGCTGTTCACCGGCTCCGTGATTCCGAGGCCATCTGCCACACCTTGGGTAAATACGGTCTTGCCTACTCCCAGATCACCGATCAGCGTGTAGACCTGTCCGGGAAGTGCTTCCCTGCCGATCCGCTGTCCCAGTGCAAAGGTCTCTTCCGCACTGTGGGTCTCTATGATCTCTTTTTTGCATTCTCTGTTATCTGCTGAATCGCCTGTTGTCATTTTCCTTACGCTTTCTATTGTTACATGTTACGTGTTACGGTTATGCAGTTACTGTTACTTTTTATATAATTCGTAACTATTCGGAGCCATGCAAAACTGCGTTCTGCGAATGCCTGCATACAGACAGATAAGCAGTTTTATATGGCGAAGTAACCACATGCTCTATTCTTCTGCTGTATCCATGCATCTAGCTGCGGATCTTCACTTTTGTGGGCGGCATATGGGTGGAAATCATTTCAATAACGTCCGTTGTCTTATCCTGCATCTGACTTTTAGGAAAAATTGTTGCATTATTTTTCGCCGTATACACAATGATGCTGCGTCCGGTGGATACCGCTTTCAAGCAATCCTCCCATTTCTGACAGGTGGAGCTGTCCCCCTGGGAGATGGTAATGCCGTTCTCATCCAACACATAATGCAGCGGTTCCTTGAAGACCGGATTGTTTACTGCCTGCTGTTTGCTCTTGATATAGAGTGTCCATGGGAGATATAACAGAATCACCACGCCAAGAATCAGATAGATCCAGTACTGTCTCGAGATGCCCACGATCACGCCCAAAGCTCCAATCACCGCTCCCAGAAGTCCGGACACACTGTTGTAGCTGTGCCGCAATAAAAAGTCATATAAATCCCCCGATGTAATCTTCACATCCAATTCTACCATAATGAGTTCTTTCCTTATAATAATGTGACTGCATAGTTACTTGCTATTACAATCCCATCCCCACCATCCGGCGACTGCGCATAGGATTGCATACTATAGAGAACATTATAAATTTTTTCCCATAAAAAAGCAAGTAAAGAACCGCAGGGATTCCAATATCTGTGACCTGCGGTTCTTATAGTTTGCATTTTATTTAATTATGATTTAACTTTTATCGCATATTATTCATGCCGTAATGCTTCGATAGGGCTTAATTTCGCTGCCTTTTTCGCCGGATAAATTCCAAAGAAAATACCTACAGCCGAGGAGAACATACTGGCTCCCAGCACCGTACCCACACTCACCTTTGCGGTAAATCCAATCAGGCTGCAGATTCCAAAGGCTCCTGCCACACCGATCAGAATACCGATCAGGCCGCCCAGCAGGGTAATGATGGCGGATTCCGACAGAAACTGTAACAGGATGGATCCGGTCCTGGCTCCCAGAGATTTCCGGATACCGATCTCTCTGGTACGCTCTGTCACGGATACCAGCATAATGTTCATAACGCCGATACCACCCACCAGCAGGGAGATGGCTGCTACAAATACCACAAAAATGGTGATGTAGCTTAAGATCTGATCCATCTGGCTCATAATATCATTAAAGTTCTGTACTAAGATGGCGTTCTGTCCTCTGACACCGTGGCGGTTCTCCAACAATCTCACCACATCCTTCGCCACCTGAGAGGCATTGTCCGCACCATCACTGACGATCAGCAGGTCCGTGTAATCCACATAGAATCCATACCCCTCAGAAATTGTGGAGATAGGTGCCTCCATGGTCACCGTACCGTTTCCTCCCATTCCGAACAGCTTCGATGCGTTGTCCTTACGGATACCAACGATCGTAAATTCCTGTGTCACTCCATACAACGTATAATCAAAACTCATTCCGATCACATTGGTATTACCAAACAGCGTTTTCGCGCTGCTCTCTGTAATGACACAGACCTTATTCGCCGTATAATAATCCGAATCGGTAAAATAACGTCCCTTGATGATCGGATCCTGGCTCGAATATTCCAGTCCCGCCTTACCGAAAGTTGCAGCAGCATCAAAGGTTCCCTTTCTGCCGGTGGCGCTTCCGCTGAAACTCCAGGACGGTGTTACCGCCTTGACATTAGGGACCTTCTCCTGAATGGCATCCATATCCTCTTCGGTAAATATCACTTCCGTACCGTTTTCTGCGGTATCGTTGCTATAAACTGCGATCTGGCCGCCCGCCATGGAATTCAATTCTCCGTTGATACCACTTTTTACGCCGTTACCGATGGAAATGATCATGATGACGGAGGAAATACCAATGATAATGCCCAGCATGGTCAGGATCGAACGTCCTTTATTACTGCGGATATTCATCAATGCAATTTTGATGTATTCCCATACTTGTGTCATGGATCCGCCTCCTACTGTTCCATGGGCACAGCCGTTACTGCCATGCCCTCCTCCAGGCTGATACCCGTGAGGCTGTTCACTATGATCTGGTCTTCCTCGGTAATGCCATCCAGGACCTCTGTGTATTCATCGGAGGAGATTCCGCAGGTAATTGCCCTCTTGACTACCATGCCGTTCTCGATCACATAGAGGAAATCTCCATTTTTATCCGCATTGATCGCTTCTACCGGGATCAACAATGTATCCTGTGCACTGTTGGTATGTACGGTCAGCTTAGCATCCAGTCCGAGGATGATCTTGTCATCCGGGTTAGTCAGATGTACTTCTACCCCTACCATGGGCGTATTGGATGCGTTCAGTGTTGCCATACGATTGATCTTACTGATCTCGCCTTCGTATTTATTGCCGGAGATGGTAATATCTACTTTCTGCCCGATGGCAAGTTTTGCCACATCGGACTTGGAAGCATCAAAGGAAACTTTCACATTCTGGCTGCTCTCCAGTGTGATCAGCTGTGCTCCTTCTGTTACGCTGGCTCCGGAGACACCGGTACACTCCGTTACAATACCGTCAAAGTCCGCAACAATTCCTTTTTTCGCCGCATCGTACTGTTCCTGTGCCTCCTGATAGGTCAGCTGTGCCAGATCCTTATCTGCCGCATAGGCTTGCGACTGATAGCCATTCAGGATCGTTCCCTCACTGCTGCCCTTCTGGCTCTGCATCTCGGCCTTGTAATTTTCACATTCCGTAATATGCTCCTGCACGGTAGCGATCTCATTCTGCATACTCACTACATAATCACTGGAATTAGCAATAGACTGCACGTAAGAATTTCTGGCCTGACTGCTGCTGATATCCTGTAATTCCTTATTGATTTCCTTGGCCCGTTCTGCTGTCACACCGTCCTGCAGTTCTTTGTTTAGGTCTGCCGCTTTTCTGCTCAGATCGTAGCTCTCCTCAGACAACTGTCTCTGGGTCTCCCTCTGGCTCGTACTCAGTTTATCCTGCAGTTCCTTGAGATATGCCTTGTAATCGGTAAGCTGCTGATCCAACACTGCTAGATTGGTATTGGCCTCATTCAGTTTTGCTGTACTTTTGCTGTTCTCTGTCATAGTACTGTTATAAGAAGCATTACTCTTATCCTGCTGTAAGGACGCCTCCTGCAGGCGCTGTTCCATCTGATCCATGTCGTAGGTCATCAGGACATCTCCTGCCTTGACGGCATCTCCGGCTGCCACATTGATCTCGCTTAATCTTCCGCTGACCGGAGCAAATAAAACGGTCTTTTCCTCACTGGCTACTTTTCCGCTGGTGCTGACATTTTCTTCGATGTCTCCGCGAAATGCATTAGTGGTGCTTACCATCACTCCAGCATTGCCGGAAAACGCACAGCTTACCATGCGTATCACGATCAGTACAATTATGATAGCCGCAATAATAACAGGTGCTTTTTTACGCTTTTTGCCTGGGTTCTTTGCCTTCTGTTCCTTTTTTGCTTCTTTTTGCTTTCTCTTTTCTGCTTTCTTCATTTCCTTGACTTTTTTAGCACTCAGTGCCTGTTCTGTTTTTTCCTGCTGTTCCATGATCCCTCACTTATGATCCTTTCTATATTCATTCATACTCTTATCTTTTCATAATTTGTTAGCCGTGACCGGCGGCATGGCATTGCATGTGAAAGATTTATTTTCCACTACGCTCCTGCTGTCTGCAGCTCCTCCACCGGAACGATCTGTCCGGAATCGGATTCCACTTTGCCGTCCTTGATCTTGATCACCCGTTTTGCCTGTGCCGCAATATCATTGTCATGGGTGATCAGGATGACTGTTCTTCCCTCATTATGTAAACCTTTCAGAATATCCATGATCTCTTTTGTGGAATTGGAGTCCAGATTGCCGGTAGGTTCATCCGCCAGGATCACCGGTGGTGCCTGGGCAATAGCTCGGGCAATGGCCACTCTCTGCTGTTGTCCTCCCGACATCTCCGAAGGCTTATGATCCATACGGTGTTCCAGTCCCACCTTTTTCAGTGCTTCTCTGGAAAGCTCCTGCCGTACACTTCTGGATACTCCCCGGTAGATCAGTGGCAGTTCTACATTTTCCACCGCAGTCAGATTGGGGATCAGATTGAATCCCTGGAAAATAAAGCCGATCTCCCGGTTGCGGATATCCGACAGTTCATCGTCTGTCAATGCGGATACATCCTGTCCATGGAGCCAATATTCTCCACTGGTGGGCACATCCAGGCATCCCAGCATATTCATCAGCGTGGACTTACCGCTTCCGGAATGTCCGATGATGGCCACAAATTCCTGTTCGTCGATGGTCAGGCTCACATGATCCAATGCCCGCACCTCATTTTCCCCGGGATTGTAAACCTTGCACACATCTTTGATCTCTACTAATGCACTCATTCCTCACATACTCCCATTTCATGATACATTTTCTGTGTATTCTTCATTGTGTCACTGTACTGTTTGCATAATACAATAATATCTATTGAGTGTCAACACATTTCTATAAGTATTTGCAACTATTCAGAGTCATGCAAAAGGAAAGCTCTGGAAGGGCGATTTTGCGCATGCGGTTCTGAATAGTTATTACAGCTACTATAACAGGGAAATCCGAAAAAAATGTTGGGAAAATTCTAAAGATTTTCTATATTGACAATATGTTCACAAAGTGTTATATTCCATGCATAAGGTAAAGTTCTTCAGGGTTGGGTGCAATTCCCTACTGGCGGTAATAGGTCATCCTTAAGTCCGCGACCCGCAGATGCATTCTGCGGCTGATCCGGTGTGAATCCGGAACCAACAGTACAGTCTGGATGAAAGAAGACGTATCACTTATATTTTTTGTGATACCCATGCCCCGGAAGCTTGTATTCCGGGGCTTTTTTTGAAGACTTTCCTTGATTTTCTCATAGGAAAGGAGTTCTGAAATGAACAAATTAATGCAAACTGTAACTGAAAATGTGGCCTATGTAGTCATCTTCCTAGCGGTCATCGTTGGTTGTTTCCTGGTGGCTGTGGTGCTGGAAAAGAGTGCCCAGAAGAAAAACGGAGTTTCTGAGCCGATCTTCAACACCAGAAAGCTTGCCATGATCGGTATGTTCTCCGCCATCGCCATGATCCTGCATGTGCTGGACTTCCCCATCTTTTTTGCCCCCGGCTTCTATAAAATGGACTTCAGTGAGCTGCCGATCTTAGTCGGTTCCTTTGCTTTCGGTCCCGTAGCAGGTGTCATGATGGAATTCGTGAAGATACTGCTGAAGCTGTGCATAAAAGGTACGTCTACCGCTTTCATCGGCGATCTGGCGAACTTCGTGGTGGGCTGCAGCCTGATCATCCCCGCTTCCGCTGTGTATTCCTTTAAGAAAACTAAGAAAAATGCCATCCTTGCCTGCATTGCCGGTACACTGGTCATGACCGTATTTGGCACCGCATTCAATGCCGTATATCTGCTTCCCGCGTTCTCCAAATTCTACGGAATGCCTCTGGATGCCATCCTGGCAATGGGTACCGAGGTCAATCCGCTGGCAAAGGAAGGCAGCATTGTAAGCTTCGTGGTGGCATGTGTGGCTCCCATGAATCTCATCAAGGGAACGCTGGTCTCTGTTGTGACACTGCTCATCTACAAGCCTTTAAGCCCTATTATCAAAACAGGTCATAAGGCATAATAAAGATCTATTTCACTTTTCGTATCGTTTGGTGTTATTGGTTATAAAATCATAAGAAGAAAGAGGAATAACATTTTGCTGTGTTATCCCTCTTTCTTCTTATGATAATACGATGTTGGGGTCAAAAGCCCCCGACTTTGATGCCTGCGGATTGTTCCGTGCTACGCACTCCCACTTCTCCGCTCCGCTTCGGTCCGTGCTAAACATGTGCCACTGGCACATGTTTAGCACCCTACCCTCTATTCGCATATCGTGGGATTATCATCCCACTTTTATGCTCATATCGGGGCGGGTCATAATATTACTGCTTCTGGATCTTCATGGTCAGACCGATACGTTTCTTCGCCACATCCACAGTCAATACCTGCACATCCACAATATCTCCGACGCTGACAGCTTCCAGCGGATGCTTGATATAGCGGTCGGTGATCTGGGAGATGTGCACCAGTCCGTCCTGATGGACACCGATATCCACGAACACACCAAAGTCAATGACATTACGCACGGTTCCTTTCAGAATCATGCCGGGCTTTAAATCCTTCATATCCAGAACATCACTGCGCAGGATTGGCTTCGGCATATCGTCTCTGGGATCTCTGCCCGGCTTCTCCAGTTCCTTCAGGATATCTGTCAGCGTGATCTCGCCGATTCCCAGCTCTTCTGCCAACAGTTTCTTATTCTTAATACGCTTTTCCAGTCCGGAAATATCTTTTGCATCATTTGATGCATTCTGTACTGCCGGTGCATTTTTCTTTGTAGAAGTTTCTGCAGAATTATCAAAGCTCACACCACCCATGGCCGCTGCCAGAGCCTTGCCCATAGCGGTATTGGTATTATGCACTCTTACGGTCTTACCTTTCTGCTCTTCCCGTTTCTTTGCTGTATTGGCTGCATTACTGCCGTTCTTCTGTCCGGAAGCCTGTGCCCCGCTCTTGTCGGAAGCTTTCTTAGCTGCCGCCTGTTTCTGGGCTTCCTTAATGTCCTCCATTGTCAGTCCCAGCTTCGCCATCAGCTGCTCCGCTGCTTCGTAGGATTCGGGATGAACGCTGGTGGCATCCAGAGGATTCTTACCATCCGGGATCCGTAAGAAACCGGCACACTGCTCATATGCCTTAGGTCCCAGCTTCGGCACCTTTAACAACTGCTTTCTGCTTACAAAACGCCCGTTATTTTCTCTGTAATCTACAATATTCTTCGCAATAGTCTTGTTAATGCCGGAGACATATTCCAGAAGGGATGCGGACGCAGTATTCAGATCCACACCGACCTTGTTTACACTGTCCTCCACCACGCCGCTTAAGGCATCGCTTAATTTCTTCTGGTTCATGTCGTGCTGATACTGGCCGACACCGATGGACTTGGGATCGATCTTCACCAGTTCTGCCAGGGGATCCTGTAATCTTCTGGCGATAGATGCAGCACTTCTCTGTCCCACGTCAAAATTAGGAAATTCTTCTGTCGCCAGCTTACTTGCGGAGTATACGGAAGCACCTGCCTCGTTGACGATCACATACTGTACCGGACGATCCAGTTCCTTCAACAGTTCTACAATTACCTGCTCGGACTCTCTGGAGGCTGTACCGTTTCCTACGGAAATTAAATCCACATTATATTTTTTGATCAGTTTCTTCAGTTCAGCTTTGGACTCCTCCACCTTATTCTGCGGTGCTGTAGGGAAGATCACTTTCGTATCCAGCACTTTTCCGGTAGCATCCACTACCGCCAGCTTACATCCGGTACGGAATGCCGGATCCCAGCCTAAGACCACTTTGCCTGCGATAGGAGGCTGCAGCAACAGCTGCTCTAAGTTTTTACCGAAGACATTGATCGCTCCGTCCTCTGCCTTTTCTGTCAGATCGTTACGGATCTCTCTTTCAATAGCGGGTGCTATTAAACGATCGTAGCTGTCTTCCACTGCGGCACAGATTACCGGTGTAGTATATTCGTTTTCCTTCGTGATCAGCTTTTTCTCCAGATAACGCAGAATACGTTCCTCCGGTGCATTGACTTTAACAGTCAGTACTTTTTCTGCCTCTCCACGGTTCAATGCCAATACTCTGTGACCTGCGATCTTCTTCACAGGCTCTTCAAAATTGTAATACATCTCGTAGACGCTCTGAGCCTTCTCATCCTTCGCCGTACCGGTCACAATGCCTTCCTCTACGGTGATATTGCGGATGTAAAGACGATGATCCGCATCGTCGGAGATCATCTCGGCAATAATATCCTGTGCTCCCTGCAATGCTTCCTCCGGAGTCTTTACTTCTTTTTCTTCGGATACATACTTTGCTGCCTCGTTAAGCACCGGTTCTGTTGCCTCCTGGCGCAGAATATATTCTGCCAGAGGTTCCAGACCCTTCTCCTTTGCAATACTGGCACGGGTCTTTCTCTTGGGACGATAGGGGCGGTACAGATCCTCTACTACTACCAGCGTCTGGGCTGCCAGGATCTTCTCCTTTAACTCATCGGTAAGTTTTCCCTGTTCCTCGATGCTCTTCAGCACCTGCTCCTTTTTATCTTCCAGACTTCTCAGATAGGTCAGTCTCTCATCGAGATTACGCAGCTGCTCGTCGTTCAGAGATCCGGTGGCCTCCTTACGGTAACGGGAGATGAAAGGGATGGTATTTCCCTCATCGATCAGCTTCACCGCTGCTTCCACCTGCCATTTTTCTACCTGAAGTTCTTCTTTGATTTTCTGTATAATATCCATAGTTCCTCCTGATGGCCTGTTGCCATTTTGTTTTGCGCATGGGTATATTATACTGGAAATCGGAAGTTTTCTCAATCTTTTCATTCTTATTTCATTTGCTTATTACAGGAAAAGATGGTACAGTACTTAATATAAGCGCGGCAGACAAATTTACCATATGCCGCCCGGAAATGAGGCTTTCTATGGATTATTATCAGAATCAGAATAACGAAATGAATCAAAATATGCCACAGATCGATCCGAAATACAGGGGTTTGTCGATCGCTTCTATGGTCTGCGGCATCTGTTCCCTGGTATTATGCTGCACGGGACTGCTGTCCATTCCCACCGGTGCTCTGGGCATTCTCTTTGCATTGCTCACCCGGAAAAGAGGGCAACGCATGAACAATATGTGTGTTGCCGGGATCTGGCTGTCCTGTGTGGGACTGGCACTCGGTATCTTCATAACGGTCAGCAGCATTGTCACGGTATTCACAGATCCTTCTTATATGAATATGCTGGATCAGATGTACCAGCAGATGTACGGTGTCGATATGGAAGAATTCTGGCAATCTTACCTGTAAGACATGCCTATGTTTTCCGATGCATTCTGCGGTTACGAAATCAAAACCCGGAGTAGCCGGAATAACCAATAGAACGCAATAATAAAAAGAAAAGAGGATTTCTATGATACAATATGCATCCAGAGCCCAACTCAAAGAAAAAGCCAGAGATCAGATGGCAGGGCATTACGGCAATGCCATCCTGCTGTCCATCTGCCGGAGTCTGATCGTATTTTCCCTCACCTTTGCCGTCAGCATGACCTTCACTATGATCCTTACCGTACGGACACTTATGGGGGGAAGCGCAGAGACATCTCTGACGGAATATCTGCTTTTGACAGCCTGTACGACTTTATTGTCGATTTTCACCGGAGTATTTCAGACCGGCATCACATTATTTTATCTGAATACTGCCTGCGGCAGACCTGCTGTAACTGCCAATCTGTTCTACGGCTTCAAATACTTATTCAAAAAATCGCTCGGGATCTCCGCAGTACTGATCCTGCTGAATACGGCATGTACACTGCCGTTTGATATCTGCTATTTTCTCCTGCGGTCAGGTAAAGGCTTTGACGCCATAACCATGGCAATCCTGTGCATTGTGCTTATGGTCATCGGTATGTGTATCTATATTCCGTTATCCCTTGGTTTATCCCAGGCTTACTATTTACTGTTGGATTTTCCCCAGTATAGCGCTATGGAGCTGATGAAATTAAGCTTCCGTATTATGAAAGGACATAAATGGGAGCTGTTCTGCTTACAGATGAGTTTCCTGCCGCTGGGATTTCTGTGTTTGCTGAGCTTCGGTATCGGAACTCTGTGGCTGGTGCCATACATGAATATGACCCAGACCTTATATTTTCTGGATCTGATGCAGAACGAGCACAGGCATTAATTGCCTGTGCTCGTTATTGTCTGTGCTATCACCGTGATGGTGTCCAGTACCATATCTTTCTGCGCATCATCCGTATAATTTCCGGTATACACATAAATTTTTCCATTTTTCAACTGATAGATCTGAATCTGGTCCGAAGCAATATTGTTACTTAAAAGTGCCTCACGGCCGCCCATGGCTTCTATCGTTTCCTCTGTCCACGCGCCGGTATCTACCATCATATCCAGTCCTTCCTGGGTCAGTGACATATTGTCCTCCAGATAGAACACCGGTGTACCTTCCATACTGCGCATTTCACTTTCCTTTATCACCATATAAGGAGCCTGTTCTTTTAAGCCATCCAACATTACCTGCAGAAGTTCCGGTTTCAACTGTGTGACCACGGTGTCATTCTCCGCCACCGAGATACTTGTGGAGCCGTCATCCGCTGTCCCTTTATAGAAGATCGTAAGCGGGTGATAATCCGTCGTCACCTGCTCCCACACTTCCCAGTCTTCTGCCGGATAGCTGAAACTGAACTTTCCATCACTTAAGCTCTCCAGTTCCATTCCCTGCAGATCTGCCAGCTCGATCACCGGATATTGGGAAGTCTGTACCCGATTCCGGACCAAAGGGATCACTTTTGCCGCCGTAACTATCACAGCCACAACGATCAGGGCAAGCACAATTCTGCTGCCCATGGACTCTCCTATCGCTTTTTTGCCCTGGTTTGTCTCTTTGTTTTCGTTTCTCATATGTAATTTTCTCCCTTATAAAAAATCACATTCCAGAAAGCTTTCACTCCTTCTGGAATGTGTCATTTACAAACTTGAATTTGTTAATTCTCTGTGTTCTTCTTATCTCCCTGCACGCTGATCCATTTCAGATAGCCATTGATGAAGATATCCAGTCCGCCGTCCAGTACTGCGTCCACATTACCGGTCTCCACATCGGTACGATGATCCTTGACCAGTGTGTAAGGCTGTAATACATAGGAGCGGATCTGGTTACCCCAGCCAATCTCCTTGACCTCACCGCGGATATCAGACAGCTTCTCGGCATTTGCTTCCTGCTTTAACAGATACAGCTTGGCTTTCAGCATCTGCATTGCCTTATCCTTGTTCTGGAACTGGCTTCGCTCATTCTGACATTGTACCACGGTTCCCGTAGGAATATGGGTGATACGAATGGCAGAGGAGGTCTTGTTGATATGCTGGCCACCGGCACCGCTGCTTCGGTAGGTGTCGATGCGCAGATCCTTCTCATCAATATCCACATCCAGATCGCCCTCGATATCCGGCATAACATCCAGCGATACAAAGGATGTCTGACGCTTACCCTGGGCATTGAAAGGGGAAATACGCACCAGACGGTGTACTCCCTTCTCGGATTTCAGGTAGCCGTAGGCATTCAGGCCGTTGACCTGAAAAGTCACTGACTTGATACCTGCTTCGTCACCATCCAGATAGTCCAGTACTTCGATGGCAAAGCCCTTGCGCTCCGCCCAGCGGGTATACATACGATACAGCATGCCGCACCAGTCACAGCTCTCGGTACCTCCGGCACCGGCATTGAGCTTTAAGATCGCATTGTTTTTGTCATATTCTCCGGATAATAATGTACCGATCCTGAGTTCGTCGAATTCCCTGATGAATTCATCCAGCTCCTCACGGATCTCAGGGATCAGAGACGCATCGTTTTCCTCATATCCCATATCGATCAAGGTCAGGATGTCATCGAACTGTGTCGAAAGCTTGTCGCACTCTCCCACAGTATCCTTCAGGTTCTTCAGTTCTTTCATTTTCTGATTGGAACGCTCCGGGTCATCCCAGAATCCGGGAGCCTCCATCTCACGTTCCATTTCTTCGATCCGCTTTGCCTTGTTAGCAAGGTCAAAGTGAATCCCTCACTTCCGCTAAAGGTGTTTCGTAGGACAGGATTTCTGTCTTCATCTGATCTAATTCAACCACTTAACGTCACCCACTTTCTTATTCTATTATTTTAATGATGCCAGGATCAAAAGGTCTAAGCCCACATGAGCTTGCTCATAGGTGGGTGAAAGACCTTGGGTAGGATTGTTCCGTGCTGCCGCACTATCTTCCGACTGTTGTCAGAAAGCATCAGGCTTTCCGTCCGCAGCAGTTCTTGTATTTTTTGCCGCTGCCGCAAGGACAGGGATCATTGGGATATACCTTTGCATTTTCACGCTTTACAGGTCCCTTCGGTAAGGAATCGTCCTTGTTCGTGCCGGTGATCTTCGCCTGCTGCTCACGTTCTACCTTCTGTTCGATCTTGATATGGAACAGAAGTCTCACAGTCTCTTCCCGGATGTTCTGAGTCATCTCATCGAACATCTCGTAACCGCTCATCTTGTACTCTACCAGAGGATCTCTCTGACCATATGCCTGTAAACCCACGCCCTGACGCAGCTGCTCCATATCGTCGATATGATCCATCCACTTGCGGTCAATGACCTTCAGCAGAACCACACGCTCCAGCTCACGGATAGCTTCGGGTTCGGGGAACTCGGCTTCTTTTGCTTCGTACAGCTTCACAGCTTCTTCCTTTAACTGCTGCTTTAGGCTGTTCTTCTTGGGCTTCTTCACACGCTCCGGTGTCAGAGGCTGTAACGGGATCGTAGGAATGAGCAGGGTATTTAACTCATTGAAATCCCAGTCGGAGATATCTGCGTCGTCATTGATACAGATATCTACACAGTTCTCGGTAATATCGGTGATCATCTTGTAGATCACATCACGCATGCTCTCGCCGTTCAGTACCCGCAGACGCTCCTCGTAGATAATCTCTCTCTGTTCACTCATGACACGGTCATACTCTAACAGATTCTTACGGATACCGTAGTTGTTGCTCTCGATCTTCTTCTGTGCGGATTCGATGGCATTGGTCAATGCTTTGTGTTCGATCTCCTGTCCCTCAGGGATACCTAAGGTATTGAACATGCTGATCAGGCGCTCGGAACCGAACAGTCTCATCAGATCGTCCTCCAGAGAGATGTAGAACTTGGACTCACCGGGATCTCCCTGACGTCCGGAACGACCACGCAGCTGATTATCAATACGTCTGGACTCATGACGCTCGGTACCGATGATCTTCAGTCCGCCGGCGGCTCTCGCTTCATCATCCAGCTTGATATCCGTACCACGGCCTGCCATGTTGGTAGCGATGGTTACCGCACCGTGTACACCGGCATCGGCTACGATCTCTGCTTCCAGTTCATGGAATTTTGCATTCAGTACCTTGTGCTGAATGCCGCGCTTGGTCAGCATTCTGCTCAGTTCCTCACTGGCTTCGATCGTGATCGTACCTACCAGTACAGGCTGTCCTGTGGCGTGTGCTTCCTCTACCGCATTCACGATAGCGTTCAGCTTCTCTCTCTTCGTCTTGTATACAGCATCCTGCAGATCCTTACGGATAACGGGACGGTTCGTAGGGATCACAACAACATCCATGCCGTAGATCTCACGGAACTCGGTCTCCTCAGTGAGAGCCGTACCGGTCATACCACACTTTTTATCGAATAGATTAAAGAAGTTCTGGAATGTAATGGATGCCAGCGTCTTACTTTCTCTCTTCACCTTTACATGCTCTTTTGCTTCGATTGCCTGATGCAGACCGTCGGAATAACGGCGTCCCGGCATGATACGTCCGGTAAATTCATCGACGATCAGTACCTGGTCATCCTTTACCACGTAATCTTTATCACGGAACATCAGATTATGGGCACGCAATGCCAGGATGATATTGTGCTGGATCTCCAGGTTCTCGGGATCAGCGAAGTTATCAATGTGGAAGAATCTCTCAACCTTCTCCATACCTGCTGCGGTCAGGTTAATGATCTTATCCTTCTCGTTGACTACGAAGTCTCCGGTCTCTTCCTGTACCACACCCATAATGGCGTCCATCTTGGTCAGTTCCTGTACATCATCACCGCGCTTCATCTGACGTGCCAGCAGATCACACATTTCATATAAAGCGGTAGACTTGCCGCTCTGTCCGGAAATGATCAGAGGAGTTCTCGCTTCATCGATCAGTACAGAGTCCACCTCATCGATGATGGCATAATGCAATCCACGCAGAACCAGCTGTTCCTTGTAAATAACCATGTTATCACGCAGATAATCAAATCCCAGTTCGTTGTTGGTAACATAAGTGATATCACACTTGTAAGCTTCCTGTCTCTCCTCGGAGGTCATGCTGTTTAGTACCACGCCGACCTTCAGTCCCAGGAACTCATGTACCTGACCCATCCACTCCGCATCACGCTTTGCCAGATAGTCATTGACGGTAACAACATGGACACCCTTGCCTTCCAAAGCATTCAGATAAGCGGGAAGGGTAGACACCAAAGTCTTACCTTCACCGGTACGCATCTCTGCGATACGTCCCTGATGCAGGATGATACCACCGATCAGCTGTACTCTGTAGTGTTCCATGTTCAGAACACGCTTTGCAGCCTCTCTTACGGTTGCATAAGCCTCCGGAAGCAGATCGTCCAGAGTCTCTCCCTCGGTCAGACGCTTCTTGTACTCTTCGGTCTTCCCCCGCAGCTCCTCATCGGAAAGTGCCTGCATCGCAGGGCGGAGTGCCTCGATCTTGTCTACCAGAGGTTCAATACGCTTCAGTTCTCTGGAACTGTGCGTGCCAAATATCTTCTCAATAACGCTCATTTTTTCCTCGTTTCCGCACCCTTTTGACAATAAAATGTCCATGGGTCTTCGCATAATTCAAAGGTTATTGTAGCAGATTTTCCTCTATGTTTCAACCTTTCTGTGCCTGCAGAGCCGTGAAAAGACTGTAAAAATTTTATGAACAGCTCTCTTCATCTATTCTGTCCCGGAAAATTGACAGTCCGGGGAAAAATTATTATAATTGAAATAAGTAGGATTTACGAAAGCACCTGATGATTTTCAGGTTACCGAAAGGCACAAGGATTACGGTCTATGAAGAGATTATCCATCACACAATTGATTCCCGGAATGATTGTTGCAGAAGATGTCTACAATCTGGATCATGAACTTCTGATTCCGAAGGGCACGGTTCTCACGGACAAGCTCATCACGAAGCTGGATCTGTACGGTATTCTCACAATCTTCGCCGAAGATGTACTCCCGGCAGCGGATCTTTCCGAAACGGAATCCTCCTACTATGAACGGATCAAAAGTTCTCCGGAATTTCATCTGTTTAAAGAAGATTTTGAGAATGAAGCCGAACTTTTCCGGGAAAATATGAATCTGGTCGTTCAGAAGAATACAGCCCTGGATGTGAAAACTCTGCTGAAAAGCACACTTTCCATTGTTTCGAATCATTCCGGCAGCATCAGTATTCTGGATATGCTTCAAAATATGCGGGAATACGATGATTCCACCTATACCCACAGTCTGAATGTGGCACTGATCTGTAATATTCTGGCGGGATGGCTGAAGCTTCCGAAAGAAGACGTGGAACTGGCTACTGCCTGCGGTCTGTTCCATGACATCGGCAAAATGCTGATTCCCTATTCCATCATCGCCAAGCCCGGCAGATTGTCCGAGGAAGAGTTTGCCACGGTAAAAAAACATCCTGCTCTGGGATATGAATTACTGCTGTCTCAGGATGTGGACGTGCATGTGAAAAATGCAGCTCTGATGCACCACGAACGTAGTGACGGCAGCGGTTACCCCTCGAAATTAAAAGGGAACCAGATCGATCCTTATGCACGGATGGTAGCCATTGCGGATGTCTACGATGCCATGACGGCAGCCCGCTGTTACAGAGGACCTTTGTGTCCGTTCTGTGTGATTGAAATGTTCGAAACGGAAGGCTTCCAGAAATACGATGTTTCCATTCTGCTTCCTTTCCTGGAAAACGTGGTAAATTCCTGCCTGCAAAATCGTTGTCTGTTGAACGATGGACGAAAAGTCACAATCATTTACATCAATAAGGAAAAATTGTCCCGCCCTGTAGTACAGTACGGCGAGGAATATATCAATCTGGCAGACCAGCCGGATCTGAAAATTGAAAAGCTGTTGTAAGTTATCATTTGAAAATTATTTTTTACGCACAATTTTGTACCTCACATTGTACTATAATACAAAACACTAAAGCATATATTATGTGCCAGTGGCACATGTTTAGCACGGACCGAAGCAAAGCGGAGAAATGGGCTTGAAAATGCGGAGGTACGGAAAGGTATAGGTATTCTATTTATGTCAGACACAATTCATTTGTATGTAAATATGTCCGGAAATACAATTCCGGGCACTTCTTTTGCCACCATCGGAGAAGCATTGGCTTCCCTGCCGGATGTTCCTGCCTCAGAATCCGGAAAGCAGTTCCCGGCTCCCGTTTCGGAGCTGCCGCCGGTGATCCTGCATATCGGTAAAGGAATTTATCGGGAAAAGCTGGTAATCACCCGTCCGAATATTACTTTTGAGGGTACCGGCGGTGACGAGACGATCCTTGTCTATGGAGATGCTGCCTTCGATCTCATGCCGGAGGGGGATAAGCGAGGTACCTTCCGTACCGCTTCCGTCCGGATCGACACTCATGACTTTACCGCCAGAAACCTGACTTTCCAGAACGATTCCGGCTACGGCCACACCGTAGGGCAGGCACTGGCCGTCTATGTGGACGGTGACCGCAATGCCTTTTATAACTGCCGGTTCTTAGGCAGTCAGGATACGATCTTCGATGCCCCCCTGCCATTAAAAGAGGCTCAGCCCGGCGGATTCAAGGGTCCTGGAGAATTCAAGCCCCGGACCATAGGACGCCATTATTATGAAAATTGTTTTATCCAGGGTGATGTGGATTTCATCTTCGGCAGTGGAATCGCCTGGTTTGAGCATTGCACGATCTTCTCCAAGCTGCCCGGAGACCGGATTCCACCGGAAAGTCCGGAGTCTGAAGTAATCTACGGCTATGTGACTGCTGCCTCCACCCCGCAGGAAGAGCCCTACGGCTACGTGTTCCATGAATGCAAATTAGAGAGCGACTGCCCGCCCAATTCCATCTATCTGGGACGTCCCTGGAGAGAATGGGCAAAGACAGTGTTCCTGCACTGTGAACTGGGTGTACATATCCACCCCGCCGGCTGGCAGGACTGGAAAAAGCCCCACGACCACTTCTACTACGGAGAATACAACTCCTACGGCCCCGGTGCCTCCCCTGCCACCCGCGCCGACTTCTCCCACCAACTGACAGATGCGGAAGCTGCGGAGTATACCGTGGAACGGGTGATGAAGGGTTGGGAGCCACAGACATTCTGAACCTTTGCGTGAAATGCTTTTTCGAGCATTCAAACCGTCCGATGCGGTCCATTGGGAAAGGAGTTCCGACATTTATGTATGGAGAAGAATTGTCTCGTCAACTGGCACTGGATTACTGCTGTAGTCCCGCAGATGTTGCTGATTCGAAGAACCATTTTTCAATTTATGCTCCACAGGAAGGACGCCGCCGCTTTCAGGAGGCTTTGATCCGTGGCTTGAAAATTGCTGTCGTCAATGGGAAATTATTATTTACCGGTTCCGAAGAAATTGTTGCAGAATGTAGAAAGCGTTATGCCAATGTAACCGGTGAATGGTTCTTCGATGCGAAAAGACTTCGGGAAATAGAAGAACTGCTGTTGCCGTTCCACCTCCGTGTTGCGCAGGCGCATCCTTTTTTTCTGCCGGAAGCCGATGTCATGCCTTCCTCTGGCATTCCTTTGCCAGATGCGTCTGATGCTCTCGCCTTCGATTTGATTCGGTATGACCAAAATGCCATTCTGCAGTTCCGGGAAGACAACCGCTTTGATGAGGCATTTGCCTTCGATTCCTATGCCCCGGATGTTCTGGGTATTGCCGCAGCAAAAGACGGACAGATTCTTGGCATGGCCGGTGCCAGTGCCGACAGTCCTCTGTTCTGGCAGATTGGTATCAATGTTGATTCCCATGCTGTCGGAATGCATGTGGGTTCTACTCTGGTAAGACTTCTGGCGCAGGATATCATCGCCCAAGGTGCTGTTCCCTATTACGGCACAAGCATGTCACATATTGCCTCCCAACGGGTTGCCCACAGAGCCGGATTTGCTGTGGCGTGGGCGGAATTGGTTGCGGAGGAAATAAAGTAAATGGAAAGTTAGCATAGCTACGAGCCATGCAAAAATAGAGTGGAACACC